>NZ_CP026378.1:1846479-2154226 GCF_002953215.1 Mixta calida | reverse complement strand
TACTGCGTACAGCCGATTTTGCCGGTGCTGTCGCAGGAGTTCGGCGTCTCGCCTGCGGCAAGCAGTATTTCTTTATCCATCTCCACCGCCCTGATGGCGCTGGGGCTGCTGGTGACCGGCCCGCTCTCTGACGCCATTGGCCGCAAGCCGGTGATGGTGGTCGCGCTGCTGCTGGCCGCGATTTTTACCCTGCTTTCCGCCACGATGAGCAGCTGGCACGGTATTTTGATTATGCGTGGACTGACCGGGCTGGCGTTGAGCGGCGTAGCGGCCGTGGGCATGACCTACCTGAGCGAAGAGATTCACCCCAGCGTTATCGCGTTTTCGATGGGACTGTATATCAGCGGCAACTCAATCGGCGGCATGAGCGGGCGCCTGCTCAGCGGCGTTATTACTGATTTCAGTTCCTGGCGTGTGGCGATCGCCTTTATTGGCTGCTTTGCGCTGGCTTCGGCCTTGATGTTCTGGAAAATTCTGCCGGCGTCGCGTCATTTTCGCCCCGCCTCGCTGAACCCGCGCAGCCTGATGATTAATTTCCGTCTGCACTGGCGCGATCGCGGCCTGCCGCTGCTGTTTGCTGAAGGTTTTCTATTGATGGGCGCCTTTGTGACGCTGTTTAACTATATCGGCTACCGCTTATTGAGCGCGCCCTGGTCGCTAAGCCAGGCGGTGGTCGGCCTGCTGTCGGTGGTTTACCTCACCGGCTCCTGGAGTTCGCCGAAGGCAGGCGCGATGACCGCCCGCTGCGGTCGCGGCCCGGTGCTGCTGTTCTCGACCGCGGTTATGCTGATCGGCCTGCTGATTACGCTGTTTCAGTCGCTCTGGCTGATTTTCCCCGGCATGATGCTGTTCACCGCCGGTTTTTTCGCCGCGCACTCGGTGGCCAGCGGCTGGATCGGCCCGCGCGCGCGTCGCGCCAAAGGTCAGGCCTCATCGCTTTATCTGTTCAGCTATTACGTCGGTTCCAGCGTCGCGGGCACCCTGGGCGGCCTGTTCTGGCACCGTTACGGCTGGCCGGGTATTACGGCTTTTATTGCCCTGCTGCTGCTGATCGCGCTGTTTGTGGCCACCCGGCTGCATACTCGTAAGCTGTGATTCCTGAGGCCGCCTGCGGGCGGCGTTTTTCTTTTTGCCTGACTGGTTTTTTCTCTGTTGCTGAGGTATCATTAATTGTGTTTAAAATTGTATGTTGTAACTAATTGACGTTCTTTAAAGGAGTCGCCATGAGCCGCTACGATTTAGTGGAAGATCTGCGCCGGTGCGCCAGCCAGCTGGAAGAAGAACTCGCCGCGTTGCAGCAGCAGTTAACGGCGCTGCCTCTGCTGATCGGCCGCGTCTTCTCCCTGCCGCCGGTGGCAAAAGGCGCCGAACACGACCCGGTGACGCAAATCAATGTGACGCAGCATCTTGGCGACGATGCGCGACAGCGGGCTCTACAGCACTACTGCCGGCTGTTTATTCAGCATCAGTCGGAGAATATCAGCACCAAAGCAGCGGTGCGTCTGCCCGGCGCGCTCTGCTTCGAGGCGGACAACCACCAGCACGCCCTTCTCCACCAGCAGGTTGAGAAGGTCAATCAGCTGAAGGCGGCGCTGGAGCGCATTATTACCGTTGAATCGGGGCTGCCGAGCGAGGCGCGCTTCGATTTTGTGCATACTCACCTGCGCGGCCTGCTGACCCTGAACGCCTATCGCGCCATTACCCTGCTGGATGCGCCTGACAGCGTGCGCTTCGGCTGGGCCAATAAGCATATTATTAAAAACGTTACGCCGCAGGAGATAGCCGAGAAGCTGGAAAAAAGCCTGAAGGCGGGACGCGCGCAGGCGCCCTGGACGCGCGAGCAGTGGGCGGAAAAAGTACAGCAGGAGCTGGAGGCGGTGCGTTCGCTGCCGAAAGGCGCGCGGCTGAAAATCAAACGTCCCGTGAAGGTACAGCCTATCGCGCGCATCTGGGACAAAGAGCAGCAAAAACAGACGCAGCTGGCCTGTCCCTCCCCGCTGCTGGTGCTCTGCCCGGATCGACAGCAGGTGCCGGTGCTGGGCGAACTGCTGAATTACGATGCGGAGAATATTACCCATCGCTATAAGCCGCAGGCGGAACAGCTGTGGCTGCTGATCCCGCGTCTGCATCTGTATTGCGACCGACCGGTGAGCGAGGTGTAACGGGTTAAGGCAGAAGGAATGCTTTACAGCATGGCGGAAAAAAAGAAACGGGGCCGTTGCGGCCCCGTAAATAACCTTTACTGCTTCATGCTGCCGACCATATCTTCCGGACGCACCCAGGCGTCAAACTCATCTTCAGTGAGATAGCCCAGCTTCAGCGCCGAGGCCTTCAACGTCAGCCCCTCTTTATGCGCTTTCTTGGCGATTTCCGCCGCCTTGTCGTAGCCGATATGGGTATTGAGCGCAGTCACCAGCATCAGCGATTCGTTCAGCAGCTGGGTAATGCGATCGCGGTTCGGCTCGATGCCGACGGCGCAATGGTTATTAAAGCTGTCCATGCCGTCTGCCAGCAGGCGAACAGATTGCAGGAAGTTATGAATCACCATCGGACGGAAGACGTTCA
Organism: Mixta calida; assembly: GCF_002953215.1. Taxonomy (NCBI): domain Bacteria; kingdom Pseudomonadati; phylum Pseudomonadota; class Gammaproteobacteria; order Enterobacterales; family Erwiniaceae; genus Mixta; species Mixta calida. The sequence goes on along the minus strand of NZ_CP026378.1, from coordinate 2,151,661 downwards.
GCTCGAAGTTGCCGGACGCGCCGCCGATATTGATCGCCACATCGTTGCCCATCACCTGACAGCAGAGCATGGTCATCGCTTCGCACTGTGTCGGGTTAACCTTGCCTGGCATGATGGAACTGCCCGGCTCATTTTCCGGGATAGCGATTTCGCCAATGCCGCAGCGTGGACCGGACGAGAGCCAGCGCACGTCGTTGGCGATCTTCATCAGCGAGGCCGCCAGGCCTTTCAGCGCGCCGTGCGCATGTACCAGCGCGTCGCAGGTGGCCAGCGCTTCAAACTTATTCGGCGCGGTCACAAACGGCTGGCTGGTCAACGAGGCGAGTTCTTCCGCCACGCGCACCGCATATTCCGGGTGGGTATTCAGGCCGGTGCCGACCGCAGTGCCGCCCAGCGCCAGTTCCGCCACGTGCGGAATGCTCTGTTCGATATGCTTCAGGTTATGTTCCAGCATCGCCACCCAGCCGGAAATCTCCTGGCCCAGCGTCAGCGGCGTAGCGTCCTGCAGGTGGGTACGGCCGATTTTGACGATATCTTTAAACGCGTCCGCTTTAGACTGTAGCGTCTGCTTCAGCGTATTCAGCTGCGGGATCAGATGCTCGCGCACCGCTATCACCGCCGCCACATGCATCGCGGTCGGGAAGACGTCGTTGGAACTCTGGCTTTTGTTCACATCGTCGTTGGGATGCACCAGACGCGACATGCCGCGCTCGCCGCCGAGGATCTCGCTGGCGCGGTTAGCCAGCACCTCGTTCATGTTCATATTGGTTTGTGTGCCGGAGCCGGTCTGCCAGATCGCCAGCGGGAATTCGGTGGTGTGCTTGTCGGCCAGCACTTCGTCGGCGGCCTGGATAATCGCCTGCGCCCTCTCCTGCGGCAGTAGCCCCAGATCGCTGTTGACCTTCGCGGCGGCGCGCTTGGTCAGCGCCAGCGCATGCACCAGTTCGGCAGGCATTTTTTCTATAGAGATGCGAAAGTGTTCCAGCGAGCGCTGCGTCTGCGCGCCCCACAGTTTATCAGCCGGTACATCAATGGGTCCCATTGAATCTTTTTCAATGCGGTTGGCTGCCATTACTTCTCTCCTTAAGCACAAACGTATGATTTAAATAGCTCTGACCTGTGCGTATCCGACACAGCGAGCGCGGGCCATAGTGTGACATACAATAATTTAACATTATGCGAGCCAGTCGTCCTTATTTGACTTGCATCGTGGTTTAACAAGACGTTTCTGCTTTAATAGTGTGCTGTTAACGGCCCGCGGAAAGGGAGAAACCATGTTTAAGCTTCACAATACGCTGCAACACTATGCCTGGGGCAGCACCCATGCCTTAACCGATCTCTACGGCATTGAAAATCCGTCGCAGCAGCCGATGGCCGAGCTGTGGATGGGCGCGCATCCGAAAAGTAGCTCGACGGTGTTGATTGACGGCCAGCAGCGATCGCTGCGCGAGGTCATCGACGCCGATAAAAACAGCATGCTCGGCGCAAAGGTGGCGGCGCGCTTCGGCGAACTGCCCTTTCTGTTTAAGGTTTTGTGCGCCGCGCAGCCCTTATCTGTCCAGGTTCATCCGGGTAAGGCGGCGGCGGAAGCGGGTTTCGCTCGCGAAAACGCAGCGGGCGTGCCGCTCAGCGCGCCGGAGCGCAACTATAAGGACGCCAATCACAAGCCGGAGCTGGTTTATGCCCTGACGCCCTTCCAGGCGATAAACGGTTTCCGCGAGCTGCGCGAGATCGTCTCGCTATTGCAGCCGGTGGCGGGCGCGCATCCTGCTATCGCACATTTCCTGCAACAGCCGGATGAAAAGCATCTGGCGTCGCTCTTTTCTACCCTGCTTTCGTTACAGGATGAGGAGAAAGCGCGCGCGATCGATATCCTTACCGCCACGCTGCAAAGCTACAGCGGCGAGCCGTGGGATACGATTCAGCGCATCGCTGAATTCTGGCCTGACGACAGCGGGCTTTTCTCGCCGCTGCTGCTGAACGTGATTGAACTGCAACCGGGCGAAGCGATGTTTCTGTTCGCCGAAACGCCGCATGCCTATCTGCACGGCGTGGCGCTGGAGGTGATGGCCAACTCGGACAACGTGCTGCGCGCCGGGCTGACGCCCAAACATATCGACGTGCCGGAGCTGATGGCGAACGTCAAATTTGCGCCACGCGCCAGCGACAGCCTGCTTACCGTGCCGGAACGCGAGGGCGACGAGCTACGGTTCCCGGTGCCGGTCGAGGATTTCGCCTTTTCGGTGCATCTGCTGAATGACGCGCCGACGTCGCTCACTCAGCAAAGCGCCGCCATCCTGTTTTGCATCGAAGGGAAAGCGGAGCTGACAAGCGGCGCGCAGCGCCTGACGCTGAATCCGGGCGAATCCTGTTTCGTCGCCGCCAGCGAAGCGTCGGTCTCCGTACAGGGAGAAGGCCGCCTCGCCCGCGTCTGCACTCGGCTGGGCTGACGGCTTCACCAGTAAATGCTATGATTATTCAAGAAATTAATATCAGGCATTGATGCCGGCAAAAGGACGAATCGATGAAAAAGACGAAAATTGCGGTCGGCGTGGTGATCGCACTGGGCGTAATCTGGACGGGCGCCGCCTGGATAACAGGCAAACAGATCGAAAGCCATATGGATCAAATCGTGCAAAACGCCAACGCGCAGCTGGCGCAGATTGCTCCCGACAGCCGCCTGAAAGTGAGCTATCAAAACTACCAGCGCGGCATTTTCACCAGCCGCACGCAGCTGGTGGTGCAGGCCAGCTCGCAAACGGAAGACAACGCCCTGCTGAAACCCGGACAGAGCGTCGTGCTTAACGAAACCATCGATCACGGTCCTTTCCCCTTCGCCCAGCTGAAGAGATTCAACCTGATTCCGAGCATGGCGTCAGTGCACAGCGAGCTGGAGAATACCCCGGCGCTGAAAAAGCTGTTTGAGCTGAGCAAAGGCAAGTCGGTGATTGAAGCAGACACGCGCATCGGCTACAGCGGCGCGACCGCCTCGGCGATCCGTCTGCTGCCGCTCGATTATCAGAATGCGGAAAGCGGCGAGCGCTACGCCTGGAACGGCGGCACGCTGGGCATCGACAGCGACAGCAAAGGCGACCAGGTCAACTTTGACAGCGATATCGACAGCATCGCGCTGACGGTCAGGAACGAGGCGAACCAGCCGGTGCTGTTTACCCTCAACGGCATCACCCTCAACGGCAACACCCACCTCAGCCCGCAGGGCGTGCGCATCGGCGATCAGCATCTGGCGCTGAAGAAATTTTCCGCCAGCGTTAACGGCCAGGAAGCGGCGGTGCTGGAAGGCACCGATGTCAAAACGCAGTTCGACGCCAACGGCAACACCATCTCTGGCCAGATGGATTACGTGGTCGATAGCCTGAAGCTGGAAAACCGTCATTTTGGTTCCGGCAAGCTGACCATGAAACTGTCGCAGTTCGATGGTCAGGCGCTGAAAACCTTCGGGGACAATTACAACAGCCAGATGCAGGCGCTGCTCAACCAGCCCGGCATCGATAAAGATCCGGCGCGCTATCAGGAAGGCATGCGTCAGATTCTGGCGGCTAACCTGCCGCTGCTGCTGAAAGGCGATCCGGTGGTGACGGTTGCGCCGCTGAGCTGGAAAAACGATAAGGGCGAAAGCACCTTTAATTTCGCGGCGCACTTTAAAGATCCGGCAACCGCGCAGGGCGAGGCGAAAACGCTCTCCGACGCGCTGAATCGTGTGCTGAAAACGCTGGACGGCAAGCTGGTGATCAGCATGCCGATGGCGACGGAAATGATGAAGCAGGTGGCGATGGCGGAAGGCTATCAGGAAGCGGACGCCGTCAAACTGGCGGATCAGCAGGTTAAAGGTCTGGCGGCGATGGGCCAGATGTTCCGTCTGACCACCCAGCAGGATGACAATATTGTCACCAGCCTGCAATACAACGGCGCGCAGGTGACGATGAACGGCGAGAAGATGCCGCTTGATGGCTTCCTCTCCCGCTATATGTTGGGCGCACCGTCCACAGAAGGCCTGCCGGAATAAACGGGCCTGACGCATTCAACATAGCGTTAATTATTAGGGCGACAACAGGTCGCCCTTTTTATTGATATTATTTTGCGCGCTTGCTCTCAGCCATAAAAAATAAGCCTTGCGATTCGATGATTATTTATTAATGATGCCCATCTTTCCTCAGGAACGAGGTTATATCTTGCCTGCCCGAGATAATATAAAAGGAATTAAAATGAAATTACTAGCACCCATATTATTAATATTCTCCGTTTCAGCCTGTACATCCTGTCCGCGCCCGGTAATCGATAAGCAAAGCGACGAACGGCTTAATGAGCTCATTCAACAACAGGTTATTCCCGCTCGTAATAAACCTTTATCGGAAAAAATCGCCGCTATTTCTGCCAGTTTTCTCGGTACGCCTTATCAGGCAGATACGCTCATCGGCAGTGAAAGCGTCCCGGAGCAGCTGGTGGTGAATTTTAACGGCGTGGACTGCTTTACCCTGCTGGACTATGTTGCCGCGCTTAGCCACGCCAGCAGCCGCAATGGCTTTTTTACCCAGCTGCGCCTTACGCGCTATCATCAGGGCGAAGTGAGTTTTAGCCAGCGCAAACACTTTTTCTCTGACTGGTTCAGCCTGCCGCCCCTGAATGCGCGCGATATTACAGACCAGCTAAATACCTCCACGATTAAGGTTACTAAACAGCTTAATTTAAAAGCCGACGGCGGACACTATTTACCTGGAGTGCCAGTCAGGCAACGAGTTATCCATTATATCCCCGCTAAAAATATTAATAATGCGACATTAGAGGCCTTACAGACGGGTGATTATGTAGGATTTTATTCACCCCTGGCGGGACTGGATGTTTCACATACCGGCATTATTATTAAAAAAGACCAGCAGGTTTGGTTCCGCAACGCCTCTTCACTGAAAAGCAATAATAAGGTCGTCGATATGCCCCTGCTCTCTTATATTAAAACGCGACCGGGCATTGTCATTGCCCGGCCGCTCTGACCCGCCGTATCACTCTGCGGGCCAGGGCGTTTCAAGCCTGGTCCGCCACGCGCTGACGGATGCGCTGTTTCTCTTCTTCGCTCAGGAAGGCGATGGTCAGGCCGTTCTCCTGCGCCTGGCGAATATGCGCAGCGGACAGGCCCGCCTGCGGCGCGGCCACCTGGTACTCGTGACCGATCTCAATGCCCTGCACCGCCGGATCGTCGGTGTTCAGCGTCGCCAGAATGCCGTGATCGAGGAATGTGACCAGCGGATGATGGGAGAGGTGCGCCACGGTGCTGGTCTGAATGTTAGAAGTCAGGCAGGACTCGATGCCGATGCGGTGCTCCGCGAGGAAATCCATCAGCGCCGGGTCTTCCACCGCCTTCACGCCGTGACCGATACGTTCGGCGCCCAGCTCGCGAATCGCCTGCCAGATGCTGTCGGCGCCAGCGGCTTCGCCAGCATGCACCGTGACGCGAAAACCAGCGTCGCGCGCGCGGTTAAAGTGGCTCAGGAACTCGCTGCCGGGGAAGCCCAGCTCATCGCCCGCCAGATCGACGGCGGTAATGCCGTCGCGATGCGCCAGCAGGCCATCCAGCTCGTTCAGACACGCCTCTTCGCCAAAGGTGCGGCTCATAATGCCGATCAGACGCACATCGATATTGTGCTGTTGACAGCCGGCGCGCACGCCGTCGATTACCGCTTCCACCACGCCAGCGATCGGCAGGTTATGGTTCATCGCCATATAGCCCGGCGAAAAGCGCAGTTCGGCATAATGAATGCCCGCGCGCGCGGCGTCCTCGACGTTCTCCAGCGCCACGCGGCGGCAGGCGTCGAGCGATCCCAGCACCTTCACGCCCCAGTCGAGCTTTTGCAGGAAGCTGACCAGATCGGGCTGGTTCTCCACCACCTGCACATGCGGACGCAGCGCGTCGAGGTCGCTGGCGGGCAGCGCGATATTAAATTCACGGCCTAAATCGAGAATGGTCGCAGCGCGGATATTGCCATCAAGATGGCGATGAATGTCGGTAAGCGGCAGGCGGGCGTCAATCATGAAGCACTCTCTTTCACAGGTTAAGATAAAGTGCAGAGTAGTATAAAAATAAGTTGCGCAACTATGCCAGATAATTGCGCAAGATGTTACGCCGACTGCTGGTTAATTGCCCGTCGCCACCCTTTCGCGCCGCAAATGACGCTATTCGCCCGCCCGCTTCGGCAGCTGCCAGGTCTCCTGCGCCACCAGCGCGTCGTGCGCATCCTGGCTGCGGCGGCGGAAGTCGCTGGGGCTGACGCCGACACGTTTGCGGAATACGCGTGAAAAATAGAGCTGATCGTCATAGCCCACCTCGCGGCCAATCGAGGCGATCGGCTCCTGCGTGGTTTGCAGCAGCAGCTTGGCGCGGATCACACGCTGATCTTCGCGCCAGCGCAGAAGATTGACGCCCATCTGCTCGCGGAACAGATGCGCCAGACGCGAAGGCGACAGGCAGACGTGCTTCGCCACCGCCTCAATTTTTAGCTCGCCCGCCAGGTTGCTGGTGACATACTGGCACGCCTCAATAATGCGCGGATCGCGGATTTGCTGATGCGAACGCGGATCTTCCTCTACCGCCCGCAGCAGCAGCCGCTCCAGCAGGTTCATCGCCAGCTCCTCGGCGAAGCGCCGCCCGGAGTTGTGCGTTTGTTCAATATTAGCGAACAGACGGTCAAACTCGCCGCGCAGCGATTCCGGCAGACGCAGGCGGCCCACGCTGTGGGTCTCGTCCTGCCAGCGCAGCCAGTCGTGCCAGTAGGCGCGCGGACGAAAGTAGATCCAGCGGTGATACCAGCTGTCGCTGTCCGGCGCGCGGCCATAGAAGTGCGGCGTTTTCGGCTGAAACAGCAGCATGTCGCCCGGCTCGCAGTCGAACGCCCTGTCGCCCTCAAACACGCGTCCCCGCCCTTTTATCGTCAGGTTGATAATGTAGCCTTTCATGCCGTGCGGACGATCGATACAGAAATCGAGCGCGCCGCCGGCGCTGATCGGCGTCAGTCCGGCCACCAGCCAGGCGTTGAAGGGGTAGCCCGGCAGCAGGGGGTTGGGCTGTGACTCAATCGGTTGACGATGGTACATAATAATCCTCGTAGCGAAGCGTCAGGTATGGCGGGCAGCCAGGCTGCCCGCGACGATCAGGCCGCTTTATGGCTCTGTTTGTAGCGGTCGAAAATCACCGCCGCCAACAGTATCAGACCGCGCACCACATACTGTGAGAAGGGTGAGATATTCAGCAAATTCATCGCATTCTCAACGGTGCCGAGGATCAGCACCCCCGCCACCACGTAGGAGATCTTGCCGATGCCGCCCTTCAGCGATACGCCGCCCAGCACGCAGGCGGAGATGACGATCAGCTCATAGCCCAGCGAGGTCATCGGCTGACCGCTGGTCATGCGCGACGCCAGAATAATGCCCGCCGCTGCGGAGACCAGGCCGGAGAGAATAAAGATAATGATGCGGGTGCGCACCACCGGCACGCCCGCCAGCCGCGCCGCCTCTTCGTTGCCGCCGATCGCCAGTGTGTTGCGCCCGAAGGTGGTTTTGTTCAGCAGGAAACCAAAGATGATCATGGTGCCGATGGTCAGCCAGATCGGCGCCGGCAGGCCGAACCAGGTAGCGTAGCCCAGCTCGAAGAAGCGCTCATCTTCAATGCCGACCGCTTTGCCGTCAGAGAAGATGTAGGCCAGGCCGCGCACGATCTGCATGGTCGCCAGCGTGGTGATCAGGGCGTTGATCTTCAGTTTGGCGATCACGAAGCCGTTAACGAAACCGCAGAGCACGCCCAGCAGCAGCCCGGCGCCGATGCCCAGCCACAGGCTTTCGCTCATATTGATCACCACCGCGGTCGTGACGCCCGCGCAGGCAATGACCGAGGCGACGGAGAGGTCGAAATCCCCTGACGCCAGGCAGAACAACATGCCGCAGGCGACCATGCCGGACATCGACATCGCCAGTCCCAGGCCCTTCATATTGATAAAGGAGCCGAAGTTAGGAATAAACAGCACGCAGGCGATAAACAGCACGGCGAAAACCACCAGCATACCGAAGTTGTCCCAGATACGGCCAAAGCGGAAACCGGAGCGCGACACCGGCGGCGTATTTGAAGTCGTGGATGAAGACATAGCGTTACTCCTGCATCAGGCCACGGCGGCCGTCTGTTGCGTGTTTTTCGGCATGGCAAGGCTCAGCGTCAGCTGTTCCGTTGCCTCATCATGTAACAGTTCCCCGGCGATCTCGCCTTCGCGCATCACCAGGATGCGGTCGGCCAGCCCCATGACTTCGGGCAGATCGCTGGAGGCGAACAGCACGGCGATGCCCTGCTGCGCCAGCGCGTAAATCAGGTTATAGATCTCATGTTTAGCGCCCACGTCGATGCCGCGCGTCGGCTCATCGAGCAGGATGACCTTCATCTCTTCCGACAGCCAGCGGCCGAGGATCGCCTTCTGCTGGTTGCCGCCAGAGAGATTCATGATCAGCTGATCGGCGGTGGGCGTTTTAATATTCAGCGAACGGATATGTTTGTCGGCGTTGTGCGACTCCCAGCGGTGATCGATCAGGCAGCCTGCCGTCAGGTTATTGCGGCGCGCGGAAATGTTGATATTGTCGCGCACCGAATGCACCGGAATAATGCCGTCCGCTTTGCGGTCTTCCGGGCAGAGCATAATTCCGGCGCGAATGGCGTCAGAGGGTTCGCTGATGGCCAGCGGCTGGCCGTCGAGCAGCACGCGGCCCGCCTTCAGGCGCGTGGCGCCGAACAGCCCTTTCATCAGCTCGCTGCGCCCGGCTCCGACCAGGCCGAACAGCCCGACAATTTCGCCAGCGCGCACGCTGAGCGATACCGGTGTTCTGACACCAACCGCATGCACGCCCTCCAGCTGCAAACGCACCGGCCCATGTTCGCGCGGGGCGTAGCCGTAAACATCGCCCAGATCGCGTCCGACCATCGCCTGCACCAGCATGTCGTGGCTGGTGTTCGGCACGTCGTCGAAGGTGCGCACATAGCGGCCATCTTTAAACACGGTAATCGCGTCGCTGAGGGCGAAGATCTCCTCCATACGGTGCGAGACATAGAGCACCACCCTTCCTTCGGCGCGCAGCTGGCGGATAACGCGGAACAGCTGTTCGATTTCGCGTGCCGACAGCGAGCTGGTCGGCTCGTCAAAGGCGATAATTTTGGCGTTGCGCGCCAGCGCCTTGGCGATCTCCACCATCTGCCACTGGCCGAGCGAAAGGTATTTCAGCGGGGTATCAGGATCGATATCCATCCCTAAGTTTTTTAGCTGTAGCCCCGCTTCGTAGCGCAGCAGTTTGCGATTCACCAGCCCGCCGCGCTGCGGCAGCTGACCGAGATAGATGTTTTCCGCCACGCTCATCTCCGGCACCAGATGCAGCTCCTGGTAGATGATGGCGACGCCAGCATTAAGCGCGTCGGTGGTATGACCGAAACTGACCGGCCGCCCCTGGATCTGGATAGTGCCGCCGCTTGGCTGATAGCTGCCGCTCAGGATTTTCAGCAGCGTCGATTTCCCGGCGCCGTTCTCGCCCATCAGCGCATGCACTTCGCCAGCGCGACAGTGAAAGCTGATATCCTGTAGCGCCTTCACGCCGGGAAAGGTTTTACTGATGCCATGAAACGACAGAAAGGCTGAATCAGTGTTCATGGTGACTCCGCATTGCCTGTTCATAATAGACGCCGGCGAACCGGCGCGTGATTAAACGGGCGCGTCGCGCCCAACGGTGTCGGAACGGCTTACATCAGCCCTTTTTTCGCCAGCTCGGCTTTAAAGTTGTCGCGGGTGATCAGCACCACGTCGGTGACTTCGGTGAATTTCGCCGGCTCTTCGCCTTTGGTCGTCCAGTTATAGAGCATCTGAATGCTCTTATAGCCGTGAACGTCCGGGCTGGGCAGCAGCGAGCCGTAGAAGCCGGTCGCCTGGCCTTTGGAGAGTTCGCTGATGGCGTCGACGCCGTTGATGCCGATGCCGATCACGTCCGGCGCCTTGAATCCCTGCCCTTCGGAAGCGCGCACGCCGCCCAGCACGGTGTTGTCGTTCATGCCGACGATCAGCCAGTGCTTCACTTCAGGATGCTGCACCAGCAGCGAGTTGGCGGCGTCAAACGCGCCGGGGATATCGTTTGATTTGGTCGGCACCTGATAGATCTGTTTTTCCGGGAAGCCCGCCGCCTTCAGCGCCTCAATCGAACCGGAGGTGCGGCGACGCGCGGTGTCCAGCTCGTTGGCGGTGATCGCCATCACCGCTGAGTTTTTCACATCCCAGCCGCGCTTCTGCATCTCCTTATAGAGTTCCTGGCCCTGGCGCTCGCCGATTTTGGTCGCCGCCATCATCACCAGCGGCACGGTTTCCATCGGCTTGCCTTTGGCGGTGACGAACTGATCGTCCACCGCGATCACCTTCAGGTCGTAGCTGCGCGCTTTCGCCATGATCGCCGAGCCGAGTTTCGGGTCCGGCGTACAGATAACGAAGCCCTTCGCGCCGCTGGCCGCCAGGCTGTCGATGGCGTTCAGCGTTTTTTCGCCGTCCGGCACGGCGATTTTGATCACCTCAAAGCCGAGATCCTTGCCCGCCTTATCAGCGAACTTCCATTCGGTCTGGAACCAGGGCTCTTCCGGCTGTTTCACCAGGAAGCCTAATTTCATGGTTTCGGCGATAGCGGATTGTGACATAACGGCAGCCAGTCCAACGGCGGCTAACGCTTTAGTGAATTTGTGCATGATGCTCTCCGGCGCAGTGTTGTTTTTTCGTTGTGCGCAACGAAACGGTGTAAACGGTACCAATCGGATGAAAAGCGCTTCAAAAACCACAAATCAGATAATTAGCGCAGTGATTGCGTATTACCTGAGCAAACGCTGGGCTAGTTTTAGCGGGAAACGTCACGCGAAATGTAGAGCGGTATCACATCGTAAAACAACAGCAAAAATGTCCATAGATTCAGCGATTTTAACCTTAAGTTAACTTTTGACCGAGTTCACATAACCCATGACGATGGCAGAAAAGTGCATATTTGCAGCCGCCCAGGGCTAACCGAAAAACGGTGTGCTTTTTACTGTTAGAGCCTGCGATTGTTCATTAACAGGAGAGCCCGAATGCGTGCTGGTGCCATAACGATTGGTCTGGACTTTGGCAGCGATTCGGTTCGCGCCCTGGCGGTAGACTGCCAAAGCGGCGAAGAACTACAGAAAGAGGTGGCGCCTTATACGCGCTGGATGGCGGGACGCTACTCGGTGCCGCAGATAAGCCAGTTTCGTCATCACCCGCTGGACTATATTGAAGCGCTGGAGAAAGCGATTCGCGGCGTGGTGTCGCGTCTGAGCGCAGAGCAGCGCGCGGCGGTGGTCGGCATCGGCGTCGATTCCACCGGCTCCACCCCGGCGCCTGTCGACCGCGACGGCAACGTGCTGGCGCTGCGTCCTGAATTCGCCGACAACCCAAACGCGATGTTTGTGCTGTGGAAAGATCACACCGCCATTGAGGAGGCGGAGGAGATCAACCAGCTCTGCCGCAGCGGCCGCTTTGAGGACTATTCGCGCTATATCGGCGGCGTTTACTCCTCCGAATGGTTCTGGGCGAAAATTCTCCATGTCTCACGCACCGATGCGGCGGTGCGCGACGCCGCCGTCTCCTGGATCGAACTGTGCGACTGGGTGCCCGCCTTGCTGAGCGGCACCACCGCGCCCGCCGCTATCCGCCGCGGCCGCTGCGCCGCCGGACATAAATCGCTGTGGCATCCGCAGTGGGACGGCCTGCCGCCGGCGGCGTTTTTCAACGCACTCGATCCGCTGCTGACGACGCAGCTCGACTATCCGCTGTTCAATGACACCTTTACCGCTGAAAAGCCGGTCGGCACTCTCACTGAAGAGTGGGCGATGCGCCTCGGCCTCTCTACCGACGTTATCCTCTCCGGCGGCGCCTTCGATTGTCATATGGGCGCGGTCGGCGCCGGCGCGCAGCCCTATACGCTGGTGAAAGTGATCGGCACCTCGACCTGCGACATTCTGATCGCCGACGCGGAGCGCGTCGGCACGCGCGCCATCGAAGGCATCTGCGGCCAGGTGGACGGCAGCGTGACGCCCGACGCCATCGGCCTGGAAGCGGGCCAGTCGGCGTTCGGCGATATGTACGCCTGGTTCAGCCGCCTGCTTAACTGGCCTTTACAGCTGGCGGCGCAGCAGCAGCCGGAACTGAAGCCGCAGCTCGATGCGCTGTCGCAGGATCTGCTGCGCCAATTGACCGACGCCTGGGTAGCGAATCCGCAGCTCGATCATCTGCCGGTGGTGCTGGACTGGTTTAACGGCCGCCGCACTCCCTTCGCCAATCAGCGTCTGAAAGGGGTGATTACCGACCTGAACCTCGGCACCGACGCGCCGACGCTGTTCGGCGGCTTTATCGCCGCCACCGCCTTCGGCGCGCGCGCCATTATGGAATGTTTCGAGCAGCAGCAGATCCCGGTGGAGAACATCCTGACGCTGGGCGGCATCGCCCGTAAATCCCCCGCCATCATGCAGGTCTGCTGCGACGTAATGAACCGTCCGCTGGATATCGTCGCCTCCGATGAGTGCTGCGCCCTCGGCGCGGCGATCTTTGCCGCCGTGGCGGCGGGCGTCTATGAGGATGTCCCTGCCGCGCAGCAAAAGATGGCCAGCCCGGTCGAACGCACGTTGCAGCCCGACGCGGCGCGCGTGGCGCGCTTCCAGCAGCTTTATGAACGTTATCAACAGTGGTGTGCGACAGCCGAACCGAACTATGCCGCACGTCCGTCTTCCACAATTTAAGGAGTTTGTATGCAACAGTTTGATTCGCTGAGCGTGTGGTTTGTTATCGGCACCCAGCATCTGTATGGACCGGAAACGCTGCGCCAGGTCGCCGACCACGCGCAGCAGGTGGTGGACGGGCTGAATCGCGAAGCGGGCCTGCCGGTGAAGCTGGAGCTGAAACCACTGGTAAAAAGCCCCGACGAGGCGCTGGCGCTCTGCCGCGACGCCAACCATGACAACAGCTGTATCGGCATCATCACCTGGCTGCACACCTTTTCGCCGGCGAAAATGTGGATCGGCGGGCTGTCAGTGCTGAACAAGCCGCTGTTACAGTTCCATACCCAGTTCAACGCGGAGATTCCGTGGGACAGCATGGATATGGACTTTATGAACCTGAACCAGACTGCGCACGGCGGCCGCGAATTCGGCTTTATCGGCGCGCGCATGGGCCTGGCGCACAGTGTGATCACCGGCCACTGGCAGGATGGTCACAGCCACCAGCGTCTTGGCAAATGGATGCGCGCCGCCGCGGCGCGTCACGCCAGCCAGCAGCTGAAGGTGGCGCGCTTCGGCGACAATATGCGGGAAGTGGCGGTCACCGAAGGCGATAAGGTCGCGGCGCAGATCCAGTTCGGCTATGCGGTCAACGGCTGGGGCGTGGGCGATCTGGTCGAGGTGATCAATCAGGTCAGCGACGGCGACGTCAACGCGCTGATCGATGAGTATGAGAGCCAGTATCGCTTCAGCGACGTGGCGGCGGTCAACGGCGAAAAACGCCAGAACGTGCTGGACGCCGCGCGCATCGAGCTGGGCATGAAGCGCTTCCTCAATGACGAAGGCTGCCGCGCCTTTACCACCAACTTCCAGACGCTGCACGGCATGACGCAGCTGCCTGGCCTGGCGGTGCAGCGTCTGATGGCGCAGGGCTACGGCTTCGCCGGCGAAGGCGACTGGAAAACCGCTGCCCTGCTGCACATCTTCAAAATCATGGCGGGCGATCGCCCTGGCGGCACTTCTTTTATGGAGGATTACACTTACCACTTCGCACCGGGCAATGAGCTGGTGCTGGGTTCGCATATGCTGGAAGTCTGCCCCTCTATCGCTAAAGAAGAGAAGCCGCTGCTGGACGTGCAGTTCCTTGGCATCGGCGGCAAAGCCGATCCGGCCCGCCTGATCTTCTCAACGCCGGCAGGCCCGGCGGTGAACGCCAGCGTGATCGACATGGGCGACCGTTTCCGCCTGTTGGTTAACGTGGTGGATACCATCGAACAGCCGCAGCCGCTGCCGAAGCTGCCGGTGGCGCGTGCGCTCTGGAAGGCGCAGCCTTCACTGGCAACCGCCTCTGAAGCCTGGATTCTGGGCGGCGGCGCGCACCATACCGTTTTCAGCCAGGCGCTGGACGTGGACGATATGCGACTTTACGGCGAGATGCACGGCATCGAAGTGATGGTGATCGATAACGACACCACGTTACCTGCCTTTAAGGATGCGCTGCGCTGGAACGAAGTTTACTACCGCATCAAGCGCTGACCGCTAACCGGTACAGCCGACACAAGCCGCATCAACCCGATGCGGCTTTTTTTATTCTGACGGTGGTAACACGTTTCTTTTCACCGCATCCGCCCTGTTCCTTCCCGCCTGTTTAATGCTCTCGCTGAAACTCATCCTTAAAGGCAGATATGGCGCCAGCGATAATTAATGCTTGTTACCCCTGCTCTGCGGGCGGGGGCTTTTTCCCTGCCAGGCGTTGCGTTTGCCGTAGCTGAAGCATCGAACTTATTTCTTGATTAGTATGTTGTAACTAATTAGGGATAAAAAAAGCGCCCCGGCCTGGAGCGCTCTGTCTGGCTGACCGCCAGTCGTGCGGCGGCTACTGCGGCGTCACCCGCTCTACCGGCGCATTCTGCTGCCGATCCCACATCACCGTCAGCAGCCGTTGCAGCGCGATAAAGGCGAACAGCAGCACGCCGATGGCGATTTTGGTCCACCAGGAGCTGAGCGTGCCGTCGAAGTTAATCCAGGTCTGAATCAGCCCCTGAATCAACACGCCGAACAGCGTGCCCAGCACCGTTCCGACGCCGCCGGAAAGCAGCGTGCCGCCGATCACGACAGACGCGATGGCGTCCAGCTCCACGCCCAGCCCCGCCAGCGCGTAGCCCGCCGAGGTATAGAGCGAAAAGACGATGCCCGCCAGCGTCGCCAGAAAGGTAGAGAGCATATAGATCTTCACCGTGGTGGCGCGCGTCGACACGCCCATCAGCTGCGCGGAGTGCATATTGCCGCCAATGGCGTAGACCTGATTGCCGAAACGGGTGCGGTGCGCCAGCAGAATCCCCAGCGCTACCACCGCCAGCATCACCAGCGCCATCAGGCTGAGCCGTCCGCCGCCCGGCATTTTCCATGCCATGCCCGAAAGCGTACTATAAAGCGGATGGTCAATCGGAATCGAACTTTCCGCAATCAGATAGCTGCAACCACGCAGGAAGAACATGCCCGCCAGAGTGATAATAAAAGCGGGAATTTTCAGCGCATCGATCAGCCAGCCCATCAGCGCGCCGAAGATTGCTCCCGCCAGCAGAATAATAGCGAACGCCAGCCACGGCGACAGGTGCAGATCGCCAATCGCCCGCGCCAGGAAGACGCCGGTAAAGGCGATAACCGCGCCCACCGACAGGTCGATGCCGCCGGAAAGAATCACAAAGGTCATACCGACGGCGATGATGCCGAGAAAGGCGTTATCGGTGAGGATATTGCCAATCACGCGCGTCGAGGCAAAGCCGGGAAACTGCGACAGGCAGAAAAGATAGCCCGCGATGAATACCAGCAGCGTGATGGTTAAGGGCAAATGACGTTTTAACATTTCAGCCTCTCCGCTTCAGTAACTGCAAAAAACGCGGCGATTGCAGCAGCAGCACCGCCATCACCACCACCGCCTTGACCACCTGATTCAGCTCCGGCGGAAAGCCGGAGAGCAGAATGCCGGTGTTCATCGCCTGAATAATCAGCGCGCCCAGCAGCGACAGCAGCAGATTAAAGCGCCCGCCCATCAGCGAAGCGCCGCCGATCACTACCGCCAGGATGGCGTCCAGCTCCAGCCAGAGCCCGGCGTTATTGGCATCGGCGCCGCGAATATCCGCCGCGACGATCAGCCCCGCCACCGCCGCGCAGAAGCCACTGATCAGATAGGCGGACATCACCACCAGCCAGCCGTTGACCCCGGCGTTGCGCGCGGCGCGCAGGTTGATGCCCACCGCTTCGATAAACAGCCCAAGGGCGGTTTTACGCGTCAGCAGCCAGACCAGCAGCGCCATCGCCGCCGCGATCCAGACCGGTACCGGCAGCAGCGCGAACGCTCCGCTGCCGATCCAGCCCAGCGCCTCACTGTCGAAGGTAACGATCTGCCCCTGGGTGATCAGCTGGGCGATGCCGCGCCCCGCCACCATTAGAATCAGCGTGGCGACGAACGGCTGGATCTTCAGCAACGCCACGAGGATGCCGTTCCACAGTCCGCACAGCACGCCGCTGGCCAGCGTCGCCAGTATAATCACCGGCAGGCTGTGACCCGCTACCGTCAGCGTCGCCGCCGTCGCGCCGGCGATCGCCATAATCGCCCCGACCGAGAGATCGATGCCGCCGGTGGCGATCACCAGCGTCATACCGATGGCAAGCAGCGCCACCGGCACCGCACGGTTAAGAATGTCGATCGGGCTGCCGAACAGGCGGCCATCCTGTAAATGCAGCGCAAAAAAGTTGTTCGCGACCAGGCTGTCCACCAGCAGCACCAGTATCAGCGCCGCCAGCTGCGGCATTCCAGGTGGGAGTTTACGCTTCAACACAGGGGGCTTCTCCGGCAATACGTGACTTTCAGGCATGGCGCGCACCTCCATCCGCAATGGCGCCGACAATCGCCGCCACCGACAGTTTTTCCAGCGGGATTTCCGCAACCTGTTGACGATCGCGCAGGATCACCACGCGATCGGCGTAGCCGACCAGCTCCTCCAGCTCCGAGGAGATCACCAGCAGCGCAAGGCCGTCGGCGCACAGCGACTCAATAAGACGAATGATCTCCGCATGGGCGCCCACATCGATGCCGCGCGTCGGCTCGTCCAGAATCAAAAACTGCGGGCGGGTCACCAGCCAGCGCGACAGCAGCACCTTCTGCTGGTTGCCGCCGGAGAGCAGCTCTATCGGCTGCTCGGCGTGCGGGGTGCGAATCCCCAGCTGGCGGATAAAGCGCTGGGCGATATCCGTCTGCTCGCGTTTGCTGATGGGACGCAGCCAGCCGCGCTGAGCTTGCAGAGCGAGGATAATGTTTTCACGTACCGAGGCGGCGCCGATGATGCCGTCGGTTTTGCGATCTTCCGGGCAGAAACCCATGCCAAGCCGCGACGCCTGCGCCGGGCTGCGGATGGTCCGCTTTTTGCCGCGGATAATGGCGGTGCCGCTGTCGGCGCGCCGCACGCCGAACAGCACCTCTGCGGTTTCGGTACGGCCTGAACCGAGCAGGCCCGCCAGCCCGACCGCCTCGCCGGGGCGCACCGCCAGGCTGAACGGTTCGATGGTGCCCTTCTTGCTGTAGTTTTGAAACTCCACCACCGGCTTATCGCTTTTCAGCGTTCTGCCGGCGCGCTGCAACGCGGTCTCCATCAGTTCGCGCCCCAGCATCAGCTTGATCAGCTCCAGCTGCGGCAGCGTGTCGGCATCGCGGGTGGCGATATACTGGCCGTTGCGAAGGATAGTGATGCGATCGCAGACGCGGTACACCTGGTCGAGGAAATGGGTAACGAAAATCAGGCTCATCCCCTTCGCCTTCAGCTGATTCATCAGCGTGAACAGCATCTCTACCTCGCTGGCGTCGAGGCTGGCGGTCGGTTCATCCAGAATCAGCACCTGAGCGGAGAGATCGACCGCACGGCAGATAGCGATAATCTGCTGCATTGCCACGGAGTAGTGACCCAGCGGCCGGTTGACGTCGAGCGAGAAGCCGTAGCGGTTAAGCAGCGCGCGCGCCTGATGCGCCATCGCCTTGCGGTCGACCATGCCGAAGCGCTTAGGCTCGCGGCCAATAAACAGGTTATCCGCCACCGACATATTCGGCAGCAGGTTCACTTCCTGATAAACGGTGCCGATGCCTGCCTGCTGCGCCTGCGCGGTATTGCGCGGCGCAATGGCCTGACCGTTCAGCAACACCTCGCCGGCGTCGCGCTGGTAAACGCCGGTCAGCACCTTAATCAGGGTTGATTTGCCCGCCCCGTTCTCCCCCAACAGCGCCATAATTTCGCCGCGTTGCAGGCTGAACGAGACATTATCCAGCGCCTTCACGCCGGGGAAGAATTTGCTGACGCCGCGTATATCCAGCAGCTTTTCTGTTTGCACAGTCATAATACGCCTCGGTGAATAACAACGGCGTCGGCCAGTACGCCCAACGGAGCGTCTGGCCGACGGCGGCGATGAAACGCGGATCAGTAGCCCATATTTTTCTTCTTATCGAGTTCGCTTTGCGCGTCGGCGGGCAGCCAGAGTTTGGTTTCGGTTTTGATCACTTTCGGCGGCACAGTGCCGTTCTGTTTCAGTTTCTCCAGCGCATCGAACGCCGGGCCAGCCATATTCGGCGTCAGCTCGACGTTGGCATTGGCTTCGCCCGCCAGCATCGCTTTATAAATATCCGGCACGCCGTCAATCGAGCCGGTAAGAATATCTTTGCCCGGCTTCAGGCCCGCCTCTTTAATCGCCTGAATCGCGCCGATCGCCATATCGTCGTTATGGGCATAAACCATGCAGATATTTTTTCCGTTATTTTCCGCCTTGATAAAGCTCTCCATCACCTCTTTGCCTTTGCTGCGGGTAAAGTCGCCCGACTGCGAACGGATCACTTTAATGTTCGGCGTATTGGCGATCGCTTCGGCAAAGCCTTTTTTGCGGTCGATGGCGACGCTGGCGCCGACGGTGCCCTGTAATTCAACCACGTTGCACGGCTTGCCGTTCATCTGCTTCACCAGCCATTCGCCGATCAGACGTCCTTCCAGCACGTTATCCGCGGTAATCACCGAGGTATAGAGCGAGTTATCTTTCACCACGATGGCGCGGTCGAGCAGGAATACCGGAATATTGGCGTCTTTCGCCTCCTCCAGCACGGGCTCCCAGCCGGTCTGCACCACCGGTGCGATAAAGATGGCGTCGACGCCCTGGGCGATAAACGAGCGCACCGCCTTGATCTGGTTCTCCTGTTTCTGCTGACCATCGGCAATTTTCAGCGTGATGCCGCGCTTCGCCGCTTCGCTTTTCGCTACGCTGGTTTCCGCTGCGCGCCAGCCTGATTCAGAGCCAACCTGCGAGAAACCAACGGTCATATTTGCCGCCAGCGACGGCGCGGCGAGCGTAGCGCTCACCATCGCGGATAAAAGTAAACGCTTCCACATAGTCTTCTTCCTCTGGTGGGATTTTACGGCTTGGGTACAAACGCGTTTACAGCCTGGCGGATTCGGCTACGGGAGTTTTCGACATGCTTCACAAAATTCAATTAATTAAATGGGTTACCTGTTTCAGAAAGGAGTGATTCAGGTAAAAGATATGGATAAAACGCCTGAAATGATTTTTCAAAACTGTTAAATAACTGTAATAAACATAAGTGGTTAGCCAGCACAGGTTTTGGTAGCGATTACAAAGGCGTGTAAACTTTAGCCATGTTCCATCGCGTCATTGTCGCCGCGTTAAATCACATATTTGTGATGTTTCGCACAATGTTGTTTTTTGCGCTTTTAGCGCAAATGTTAATTATTTTTAATTAACCGCGCAAAAAACAGGTTTATTATCCCTCAGGTGCGATCGCCGGATCGTCACCTTTCCCTGATATGAACCGGCGTAAGGGAAAACTATTTGTTCAGAATATTCCTGGTATAAATGGTCAATTTTTTCACATTTAAGAGAAAAAGAATGTGCTGTAACAGCGTCACACCTTTTTAAAAGTATAAATTTGAATTTCATCTGTCGACGGACAGCGCTATTTTCTGAATTTAGCGTTTTTTTACCCGGCAGGATCTGGACAGACGCCGCGGCCTCCCTATACTGAGTCGCTCAACCTTCTCTCCATTATTATGGTTATTATGACAGCGCAAGATTACCTGTTGAAATTTCGTAAAGTGAATACCTCTGAAAGCCTGGAAAAGTTATTCGATCATCTTAATTATTCTCTTACCGACGATCGTGAACTGATGAATATGTATCGCGCTGCCGATCATCGTCGCGCCGAGCTGGTTTCCGGCGGTAAATTATTCAATTTAGGCGAAGTGCCGAAATCGGTCTGGCGCTACGTGGTATAAATCCTGCCTGTTTCCTCCCCCCGCTTTTCCGTATAATACCGGGTCCATATCGGGCGTGACGGGTTTGGCCATCACCTGCCTCACGCCGCCGTTTCGCTGTACAAGGAATGCTTTATGCCGTTAACGTCCCCCGCGCCACGCCTCGGCGGCTGGCTGCTGCTGCCGCTCGCCTGGCTGATTCTGACCGTGCTCACCAGCGCACTGGTGGTTGTGATGTATATCGGCGCGCTGTTTAACCCCGCCTGGCGCGACGCGCTGTTTAGCCACGATACGGCGTTTCTGACGCAATGGGGCCTGTCGCTGGCCACCTCGCTGGCGGTCTGGTTATACAGCGCCTGGGTCACCTGGATTTTCTGCCAGCGCTCGCGCCGCCTGCCTCGCCACTACATTATCTGGCTGCTGTTGACCGTGGCGCTGGCATTAAAAACCTTCGCCTTTTCGCCGATCGCCGACGGCGCGGCGGTGCGCTCCCTGCTGCTGGCGCTGCTGGCGGCGGCGACGCTGGTGCCCTATTTTCGCCGATCGCAGCGGGTGAAAAAGACCTTTATCGCGCCCTGAGCGGCGCGAAAAAACGCAATAATTTAATCATGAGTGCTTTTGTCCTTCCTCCCGCCGCCCGCGCCGTTGTGATGGCGCCGGGAATAACTGATAATAAGTACCTTTTGTAACCCCGGGCGATACGATGACCGATTACCTGCTTCTTTTCGTTGGCACAGTGCTGGTGAATAACTTCGTTCTGGTGAAGTTTCTCGGCCTTTGTCCCTTTATGGGCGTTTCCAAAAAGCTGGAAACGGCGATTGGCATGGGCCTCGCGACCACATTCGTTATAACCCTGGCCTCGATCTGCGCCTGGCTGGTGAATCACCTTATTCTGCTGCCGCTGGATCTGGTCTATCTGCGCACGCTGGCCTATATCCTCGTGATCGCCGTCACCGTGCAGTTCACGGAGATGGTGGTGCGTAAGACCAGCCCGGCGCTCTATCGCCTGCTGGGTATCTTTTTGCCGCTGATCACCACCAACTGCGCGGTGCTGGCGGTGCCGTTGCTAAGCGTCAACCTCAACCATACCTTTTTGCAGGCGGCGCTTTACGGCTTCAGCGCCTCGCTGGGCTTTTCGCTGGTGATGGTGCTGTTTGCCGGTATGCGTGAACGTCTGGTGCTGGCGAATGTGCCGGCCCCGTTCAAGGGTTCCTCTATCGCCCTGATCACGGCTGGCCTGATGGCGCTGGCCTTTATGGGCTTTACTGGTCTGGTGAAATTCTGATGACCGCTATCTGGATAGCTATTGCTGCAATTAGCGCCCTGTGCCTGATTTTCGGTGGGCTGTTGGGCTATGCGTCACGCCGCTTTAAAGTGGAAGCGGACCCGATCGTTGAACAAATCGACGCCATTTTGCCGCAGAGCCAGTGCGGGCAGTGCGGCTATCCCGGCTGTCGCCCCTACGCCGAAGCGGTGGGCAACAACGGCGAGGCGATCAATAAATGCGCCCCCGGCGGCGAACAGACGATGCTGAAGCTGGCGGGCCTGCTCAATGTGGAGCCGCAGCCGATCGACGGCGACGAAAGCGCGAAAGAACCGGTGCGCACCGTGGCCTGGATTGACGAAGCGAACTGCATCGGCTGCACTAAGTGCATTCAGGCCTGTCCGGTCGATGCGATCGTCGGCGCCACGCGTGCGATGCACACCGTGCTGAGCGACGTCTGCACCGGCTGCGATCTCTGCGTCGCTCCCTGCCCAACCGACTGTATTGAAATGCGTCCGGTTGCCACCACCACGGCTAACTGGAAATGGGATCTGCAAACCATCCCGGTACGGGTCATTCCTGTGGAAAGTCATGCTTAACCTACTGAATATCTTCCGTAAAGATAAGATTTGGGACTTTGACGGCGGCATTCATCCGCCTGAAATGAAGACCCAGTCCAACGGCACGCCGCTGCGTCAGCTGCCGCTGGCGGATCGCTTTATCATTCCGTTAAAGCAGCATATCGGCCACGA
Organism: Mixta calida; assembly: GCF_002953215.1. Classification (NCBI taxonomy): domain Bacteria; kingdom Pseudomonadati; phylum Pseudomonadota; class Gammaproteobacteria; order Enterobacterales; family Erwiniaceae; genus Mixta; species Mixta calida. The sequence goes on along the minus strand of NZ_CP026378.1, from coordinate 2,129,551 downwards.
AGGCGAAATCTGCGTCAAACCCGGCGATAAAGTGCTGCGCGGCCAGCCGCTGACCTTCGGAACCGGGCGAATGCTGCCGGTGCATGCGCCGACCTCAGGCGTGATTGAGGCAATCGGCCCACATATGACCGCGCACCCTTCCGGTCTGGCGGAGATGTCGGTATTTATCGCCCCCGACGGCGAAGATCGCTGGATCGAGCGCGACGGCGTGGCGGATTATCGCCAGCTGCCGCGTGAAGAAGTGATTAAACGTATTCACCAGGCGGGCGTCGCCGGACTCGGCGGCGCGGGCTTCCCAACCGCGACCAAACTAAAAGGCGGGCTGAACAGCACCCGCACGCTGATTATCAATGCCGCCGAGTGCGAACCCTATATCACCGCCGATGACCGCCTGATGCAGGACTGCGCCGATGAGGTAATTGAAGGCAGTCGTATTCTCGCCTGGGTATTACAGGCGGAGCGTGTGCTAATCGGCATTGAAGACAACAAGCCGGAAGCAATCGCCGCGCTGAAGCGCGCGCTGGGCGGCGCCAATGATTTGCAGCTGCGCGTTATTCCTACCAAATATCCTTCCGGCGGCGCGAAGCAGCTGACCAAAATTCTGACCGGCAAAGAGGTGCCGCATGGCGGGCGCTCCTCCGATATCGGCGTGCTGATGCAGAACGTCGGCACCGCCTGGGCCGTGAAGCGCGCGATTATCGACGGCGAGCCGCTGACCGAACGCGTCGTGACCCTGACCGGCGAAGCGGTGACGCAGCCGGGCAACGTCTGGGGACGGCTCGGCACGCCGGTCAGCCATCTGCTGCACCATGCGGGCTTTCAGCCGCAGCCAAAGCAGATGGTGATTATGGGCGGTCCGCTAATGGGCTTTACCCTGCCAGCGCTGGATGTGCCGGTGGTGAAAATCACCAACTGTCTGCTGGCGCCGTCGGCCAGCGAGATGGGCGAACCGCAGCCGGAGCTTTCCTGCATCCGTTGCAGCGCCTGCGCCGACGCCTGCCCGGCCAATCTGCTGCCGCAGCAGCTCTACTGGTACAGCCAGGGCGCCGATCACGACAAGGCGCGCGCTTACCATATTGACGATTGCATCGAATGCGGCGCCTGCGCCTGGGTTTGCCCCAGTAATATTCCACTGGTGCAGTATTACCGCCAGGAGAAGGCGGAACTGCGCGCTATCGATCTGGAAGCGAAACGCACCGCCGAAGCGAAAGCGCGCTTTGAAGCGCGTCAGGCGCGTCTGGAACGGGAAAAACTGGCCCGTGAAGCGCGTCATGCGCAGGCGAAGCGTAAGGTTAGCGCCAGCGAACAGGATGAAATCGCCGCTGCGCTGGCGCGCGTGAAGGCGAAGAAAGCGGCAGAGGTTGACGTTAACGCGGGCGACGCGCCCGATAACGCCGCCGTCATTGCCCAGCGCGAGGCGCGTAAAGCGCTGGCGCGCCAGCGTCAGGCGGAAAAACAGGCGGAGACCGAGCCGCTGTCGCGTCAGGCGTGCGATCCGCGCAAGGCGGCGGTGGAAGCCGCTATCGCCCGCGCCAAAGCGAAAAAAGCGCAGCAGGAACAGGATAACGCGGAAATTCAGAGCGGCGCAGCGGATCCGCGCAAGGCGGCGGTAGAAGCCGCTATCGCCCGCGCCAAAGCGAAGAAAGCACAGCAGGCGCAGGATGCCGCGGCAAGCGACAGCGCCCCTGACGCGGTTGACCCGCGCAAGGCGGCGGTGGAAGCCGCTATCGCCCGCGCCAAAGCGAAGAAAGCGCAGCAGGCGCAGGATGCCGCGGCAAGCGACAGCGCCCCTGACGCGGTTGACCCGCGCAAGGCGGCGGTGGAAGCCGCTATCGCCCGCGCCAAAGCGAAGAAAGCGCAGCAGGCGCAGGATGCCGCGGCAAGCGAAAGCGCGCCTGACGCAGCGGAGGCGATAATGCCGGAAAGCGAGCGCATGGCTGAAGCCGCTGACGCGCGTAAGGTTGCAGTCGCCACCGCCATCGCCCGCGCCAAAGCCAAAAAGGCGCAGCAGGCGACGGCGGAGAAACATCACGCCGCTGAAGAGACCGAAACGGAAAGCCAGAGCGTGCCATCAACGGATGCGATGACGCCGGAAAGCGAAAGCGTGCCTTTAGCCGCCGCCGAGCCGGAAAGCGCTGACGCCGCGCCGGTCGATGCGCGTAAGGCGGCTATTGAAGCGGCCGTCGCCCGTGCCAAAGCGAAAAAAGCACAACAACAGGCGGCGGAGAACGCCGACACGGATGAAGCGGACGCGCGCCGTAAAGCCGCCGTGGCCGCCGCCGTTGCGCGCGCCAAAGCGCGTAAAGCACAGCAGCAAACAGGCTTAGAGGATTAAATGGCTTTTCGTATAGCAAGTTCCCCTTATACCCATAACCATCGGGCCACCAGCCGCATCATGATGCTGGTGCTGCTGGCGGCGCTGCCCGGCATGGCCGCTCAGTGGTACTTTTTCGGCTACGGCAACCTGATTCAGGTGGCGCTGGCAGCCCTGACCGCATGGGGCACCGAAGCGGCGATCCTCCACCTGCGCAAGCAGCCGGTGCTGGCGAATCTGGGCGACCACTCCGCGTTGCTCACCGCCCTGCTGTTGGGCGTCAGTCTGCCGCCGCTGGCACCCTGGTGGTTGATCGTTATCGGTACCGCCTTTGCCATTATTATCGCCAAACAGCTTTACGGCGGCCTCGGACAAAATCCGTTTAATCCGGCAATGATCGGCTATGTGGTGCTGCTGATCTCTTTCCCGATGCAAATGACCAGCTGGCTGCCGCCGGAAGCGTTGCAGTCGGTAACGCCGGGCCTGTTCGATTCGCTGAGCATGATCTTCACCCATCACACGCTGGCGGGCGATACCATCCAGCAGCTGCAAATGGGCGCTGACGGCGTCAGCCAGGCGACGCCGCTCGATACCTTCAAAACCGGTCTGCGTGCCGGACACAGCGCGGAGCAGCTGCTGGCGCAGCCGATTTTCGGCGGCGCTGTCGCCGGCATCGGCTGGCAGTGGGTCAATATCGGCTTCCTGCTGGGCGGCCTGTTCCTGCTGCTGACCAACACCATTCGCTGGCATATCCCTGTCAGCTTCCTGGCTTCGCTGGCGGTGTGCGCGACGTTGGGTTGGTTTTTCTCGCCCGGCACGCTCGCTTCGCCGCTGATCCATCTCTTTTCCGGCGCGACGATGCTGGGCGCGTTTTTTATCGCTACCGACCCGATTACCGCCTCGACCACCAATAAAGGCCGGCTGATTTTCGGCGCGCTGATCGGTCTGCTGGTATGGCTGATCCGCAGCTTTGGCGGCTACCCGGACGGCGTGGCGTTCGCCGTGCTGTTGGCCAACATCTGCGTGCCGCTGATCGATTACTACACCCAGCCGCGCGTATACGGCCATCGCAAGGAGTAAGCCATGCTGGATACCATACGTAAAAATGGCGTGACGCTGGCGCTGTTCGCCGCCGTTACTACCGGCCTGACTGCGGTGATCAACACGGTGACTAAGCCGACCATCGCCCACCAGACCTCGGTGCAGCAAAAGCTGCTGCTGGATCAGGTGGTGCCGCCGGAGCTGTACGATAACGTGATGCAGCATGAATGTTACGTTGTCACAGACAGCGCGCTGGGCAATGACAAGCCGCATTACCTCTACGTGGCGCGTAAAAACAATCAGCCGGTAGCGGCGGCGCTTGAGACCACCGCGCCGGACGGCTATTCTGGCGCAATTCAGATGCTGGTCGGCGCGGATTTCCAGGGCAAGGTGCTGGGCGTGCGCGTGGTGGAGCATCATGAGACGCCGGGCCTCGGCGATAAGATCGAGCTACGCATTTCCGACTGGATCACCCGCTTTAGCGGCGTTCAGCTGCACGGCGCGAACGACAGCCATTTCGCGGTAAAAAAAGATGGCGGCGATTTCGATCAGTTCACCGGCGCCACCATTACCCCACGCGCGGTGGTGAACGCCGCTAAACGCACTACGCTGCTTATTGAAACGCTGCCGGAGAAACTCTCTTCGCTACCCGACTGTGGAGACGCAAATGAGTGAAGCTAAAAATTTATTAATCGGCGGGCTGTGGAAAAATAACTCCGCGCTGGTACAGCTGCTGGGCCTTTGCCCGCTGCTGGCGGTGACCTCGACCGCCACTAACGCGTTGGGGCTCGGCCTGGCGACCACGCTGGTGCTGACCATCACCAATAGCGCGATCTCCGCCTCGCGCCGCTGGGTGCCGTCGGAAATCCGCATCCCGATCTACGTGATGATCATCGCCTCGGTGGTGAGCTGCGTGCAGATGCTGATCAACGCTTACGCCTGGGGGCTTTATCAGTCGCTGGGGATTTTTATTCCGCTGATCGTCACCAACTGCATCGTGGTGGGCCGCGCGGAAGCGGTGGCGTCGAAAAGCAGCATTCCGCTGTCGGCGCTGGACGGCTTCGCCATTGGCATGGGCGCCACCAGCGCGATGTTCGTGCTCGGATCGCTGCGTGAGATTATCGGAAACGGCACCCTTTTCAACGGCGCCGATCAGCTGCTTGGCCCGTGGGCGAAAGTCCTGCGCGTGGAGGTGGTGCATTTCGATTCGCCGATGCTGCTGGCGATGCTGCCGCCGGGCGCCTTTATCGGTCTTGGCATGCTGCTGGCGGCGAAATATCTTCTCGACCAGAAACTGAAGGCGCGCGCCGCCGCCCAGCGCGATCGCGAACTGCCGCAGGGCCAGACTGAGAAAGCGGTGTGAATAAAGAAAAACGCTATGAAATTTTGTCGCGGCTGCGGGCGAACAACCCGCACCCGACCACTGAGCTGAACTTCAGCTCTCCTTTTGAGCTGCTGATCGCCGTGCTGCTGTCGGCGCAGGCTACCGACGTTAGCGTCAACAAGGCGACGGCGAAGCTCTATCCGGTGGCCAATACGCCCGCCGCGATGCTGGAGCTGGGGGTCGAAGGGGTAAAAAGCTATATCAGGACCATCGGCCTGTTTAACAGCAAAGCGGAGAATGTGATTAAAACCTGCCGCATTCTGCTGGAAAAGCATCAGGGCGAGGTGCCGGAAGATCGCGCCGCGCTGGAGGCGCTGCCCGGCGTCGGCAGGAAAACCGCCAACGTGGTGCTGAACACCGCCTTCGGCTGGCCGACTATCGCCGTCGACACCCATATTTTCCGCGTCTGCAACCGCACTCACTTCGCGCCCGGCAAGAATGTCGAGCAAGTTGAGGAGAAGCTGCTGAAGGTGGTGCCGAAGGAGTTTAAGGTCGACTGTCACCACTGGCTGATCCTGCATGGCCGTTACACCTGCATCGCGCGTAAGCCGCGCTGTGGCTCCTGCCTGATTGAAGATCTCTGCGAATATAAAGAGAAAACCGATCTGTAACGCCGCGCGGGCATAAAAAAGCCGGTCTGATGACCGGCTTTTTTTATGGCGTCGCCTGAATCCCAGGTGATGGCCGCCGCGTCAGGCGCTTTCCGCTGCGTCCGCCGCGGCAATTTCCTGCTCGCGCTGCAGCCGATAGTAATCCGCCTGCGACGGCGCCAGCGGCGCACGCCCGCGAATGATGTCAGACATCTTCTCGGCGATCATCACCGTCGGCGCATTCAGGTTGCCGGTGGTAATTTGCGGCATGATCGAGGCATCCACCACGCGCAGGCGCTGCAGGCCATGCACGCGACCCTGATCGTCGACCACGTCCATCTCGCCATAGCCCATGGCGCAGCTGCCGCACGGGTGATAGGCAGTTTCCGCATGCTCGCGGATAAAGGCGTCGATCTGCTCGTCGCTCTGCACCGCGAAGCCCGGCTGGATCTCCGCGCCGCAGTAAGGCTCCAGCGCCGGCTGGCGCATGATTTCACGGGTCAGGCGCACCGCCGCGCGGAACTCCACCCAGTCGCGGGTTTCCGACATATAGTTGAAAAAGATCGAGGGCGCGTCATAGGGATCTTTCGATTTCAGCTTAATGCGCCCGCGGCTCATTGAGCGCATCGGCCCGACGTGCGCCTGAAAGCCATGCTGTTTAACCGGGCTACTGCCGTTGTAGTTAATCGCCACCGGCAGGAAGTGATATTGCAGATCGGGCCACTCCGGGTGATTATCGCTGCGGATAAAGCCGCCCGCCTCGAACTGATTGCTGGCGCCGATGCCGGTGCCTTTCAGCAGCCATTCTGCGCCGATCGCCGGCTGGTTCCACCACTTTAGCGCCGGATAGAGCGAGATCGGCTCTTTGCAGCGGTACTGCATATAGATTTCCAGATGATCCTGCAGGTTACGGCCGACGCCCGGCAGCGCATGCACCACGTCGATATCCAGTTCGCGCAGCCACTCTTCCGGGCCGACGCCGGAGCGCTGCAGGATCTGCGGCGAGGCGATTGCGCCGGCGCAGAGCAGCACTTCGCGCGTGGCGGTCGCCTGCTGGCGCTGCCCTTTGCGCAGCCAGGTGACGCCGGTGGCGGTTTTGCCCTCAAACAGGATACGATCGGTCTGCGCACGGGTGACAATAGTCAGGTTCGGCCGCGTTTTCGCCACGTCGAGATAGCCGCGCGCGGTGCTGGAGCGCCGTCCCTGCGGCGTGACGGTGCGATCCATCGGCCCAAAACCATCCTGACGGTAGCCGTTCAGATCGTCGGTTTCATGATGCCCCGCCTGCTTCGCCGCTTCGATAAAGGCGCGGTAGAGCGGATTGTTGCCCACCTTCGGCGTGGTGACGCTCAGGTAGCCTTCGCCGCCGTGATAGTCATTCTCGCCAATGTCGCGCTTCTCCGCGCGGCGGAAATAGGGCAGACAGTGCAGATAGGACCACTGTTCCAGCCCCTCTTTTTTCGCCCAGCCGTCGTAGTCGAGCGCGTTGCCGCGGATATAACACATGCCGTTGATCAGCGAAGAGCCGCCCAGCCCTTTTCCGCGTCCGCACTCCATGCGGCGGTTGTTCATCTGCGGTTCCGGCTCGGTCTCGTAGGCCCAGTTATAGCGTTTACCCTGCAGCGGATAAGCCAAAGCGGCTGGCATTTGGGTACGGAAGTCCCAGCGGTGATCGCGCCCGCCCGCTTCCAGTAACAGTACCGATACGTCAGCATCCTCGGTAAGGCGCGTGGCCAGTACATTGCCCGCAGAGCCTGCGCCGATAATGATGTAGTCAAATTTCTGCATTAAACCTCCGGAAACCGGCGGGCCAGGCCGCCGGGTTAGTCATTAAAACGCTGACGGGTAATCTCCCATCTCGATCAGCACGGATTTGGTGCGGGTGTAGTGCATCAGGGTATCGAGGCCGTTTTCACGCCCCACGCCCGAGAGCTTATAGCCGCCAACCGGCATCGGCGCCGGGGATTCGCCCCAGCTGTTCACCCAACAGATGCCCGCTTCCAGCTGATGGATCACGCGGTGCGCGCGGTTCAGCGACTGGGTGAAAACGCCGCCCGCCAGGCCATAGCCGGTGGCGTTGGCGCGCGTGATAGCTTCCTCTTCGTCATCAAACGCCAGGATGCTCATCACCGGGCCGAAGATCTCTTCACGTACGAGGCGCATTTCGTCGTGGCAGTCACTGAATACTGTCGGCTCGACGTAGTAGCCCTGCGCCAGCGCGCCTTCGGTAATGCGGTTGCCGCCCGCCAGCAGACGCGCGCCCTCTTCTTTACCCAGCTGCAGGTAAGAGACCACTTTTTCACAGTGCTGCGCGCTGACCAGCGGACCGAAGTTCACGGACGGATCGCGCGGGTCACCGGTTTTGATGCGCGCCATTTTCTCCAGTAGCCGCTTTTCAAATGCCGGCAGCAGCGAACGCTGGACGAATACCCGCGTGCCGTTGGTGCAGACCTGGCCGCTGCTGTAGAAGTTGGCCATCATCGCGCCGTCGACCGCCCGCTCCAGGTCGGCATCGTCAAAGACGATCAGCGGCGATTTGCCGCCCAGCTCCAGGGTAACCTCTTTCAGGTTAGCCAGCGCCGCGTCCGCCATCACCCGCTTGCCGGTATTGACCTCGCCGGTGAAGGAGATTTTTTCAATCTGCGGATGCTGGCTCAGCGCCTGTCCCACTTCCGCCGCGCCCTGCACCACGTTGAACACGCCGGCCGGCAGGCCCGCTTCGCTGTAGATTTTCGCCAGCTCCAGCGCGCTCAGCGGCGTTACTTCGCTCGGTTTGAAGATCATCGCATTGCCGGCCGCCAGCGCCGGAGCGCTTTTCCACAGGGCGATCTGGATCGGGTAGTTCCAGGCGCCGATGCCGGCGCAGACGCCCAGCGGTTCGCGGCGGGTATAGACCAGCGCGCTGTCGCGCAGCGGGATCTGTTCGCCCTGCAGCGCCGGCGCCAGCCCGGCGTAGTACTCCAGCACGTCGGCGCCGGTAACGATATCCACCGCCGCGGTTTCGCTAATCGGCTTGCCGGTATCGGCCGTCTCCAGCTCCGCCAGCGCCTGATTGCGCTCGCGCAGCAGGGCGACCGCCTTCAGCAGCACACGGCTGCGCTCTACCGGCGTATAGCTGCGCCAGATACGCTGGCCCGCCAGCGCGCTTTCGACGGCACGATCCACGTCCGCCCGGCTGGCGGCGGCGATCTCCGCCAGCGCCCTGCCGTTGGCCGGATTCACCGTGGTGAAGATCTCGCCCTGACCCTGCTCTTCGCGGCCATTGATGTAGTTGCCGCGGCGTGGTAGCTCTGCCATGTTTTCTCCTGTTAATGCATGTTCTGCGCCGGCTGTAGCCAGAGCGCAAGATTCTGGTAACAGATTGAACGCGCCCGCTCGAGCCCGTCCGCCATCGGCTGCGGCGCCAGCGTCATACGCAGCCACAGCCCGTCGATCAGCGCCGCCATGCAGCTGCCGGCGGCGCGCGCCTGTTCGCGCGGCATGACGCGGGCGAACTGCGCCGTCAGGTTCGACCAGAGACGACGGTCGTTAATGGTCTGCAGCCGCTGCAGGTTGTGCTGATGCAGGCTGTTGGTCCAGAACACCAGCCAGGTTTTCAGCACCGGCGCGTCAATCTGCGAAATATCAAAATTGCCGTCGATAATGGCGCGGATCTGCGCCTCCGGCGTATCCGGCGCCTGCCGCCGCTGCCGCTCCACCGCCAGGTAGAGGTCGGCGAGGATCTGGCGCATACAGGCGTCCAGCAGGCCGTTTTTATCGCCGAAATAGTGGCTGACGATGCCGGTGGACACGCCCGCCTCTTTGGCGATTACCGCGAGGCTCGCTTCCGCCAGCCCTACCCGATCGATTACCGTCAGGGTGGCTTTAATTAGCTGCGCCTGGCGTATGGCCTTCATTCCAACTTTTGGCATCGTCCCGTCACTCTTAACGACTTATGTGGCTATAGCCTAGCTTTTTTATATTGAACGTTCAATCAATAAAAACTAGACTTGATAACAATTGAATAACAAAACCATGCGTTTAGCAGGGATTTTCAGGCAGGGATGTTTCACGCAACAGAATGAGGAGCTTGCATGCCGGGGTCACAGGACCGTCAGACAATTCAGGCAGTTAAACTTAACCGCGCGGTGTTTTTCGGCGCCGCGCTGATCATCACGCTCTTTTCCGGCAGCGTGCTGGCCTTTCCGCAACAGGCCAGTTCGCTGCTGGGTCGGGCGCAGGCCTGGGCTTCCGCCACCTTCGGCTGGTACTACATGCTGGTGGTCGCCTTTTATCTCGGCTTCGTGCTGTTTGTCGCCCTTTCGCGCTATGGCGACATCAAGCTTGGGCCGGATCACGCCACGCCCGACTTCAGTTATGGCACCTGGGCAGCGATGCTATTTTCCGCCGGCATCGGTTCCGAGTTGCTGTTCTATGGCGCATCAGAGCCGCTTGATCACCTGCTGCAGCCGCCGGAAGGGGTGGCGGGTTCGGCGCAGGCGGCGCGCGACGGCATGGTGCTGACGATGATGCACTGGGGGCTGCACGGCTGGGGCATCTATACGCTGGTGGCGATGGCGCTGGCCTACTTCGCCTATCGCCATAACCTGCCACTGGCGCTGCGCTCTGCGTTCTATCCGCTGATCGGCGATCGCATTAACGGGCCGATTGGCCATGCGGTAGATATTTTCGGCATCGTCGGTACCATGTTCGGCCTGGCGACCAGCCTTGGCATTGGTGTGATGCAGATTAACTCCGGCATCAGCTTTTTGACCGGCATCGCGCAGAGCCACACCATGCAGGTGATTTTGATTGTGGTGGTGATGGGCGCCGCGACGCTTTCCGCCGTCAGCGGCGTGGATAAGGGCATTCGCCGCATGTCGGAGCTGAATATGCTGCTGGCGCTGCTGATGTTCTTTTTCGTGCTGTTCGCCGGGCCGACCGGCCATCTGCTGAACGCGCTGGTGCAGAACTTCGGCGACTATTTCACCAGTCTGCCGCGCAAAACCTTCGATCTCTATGCCTACAGCAGCACCAGCCGCGACAGCTGGCTCGGCAGCTGGACAGTGTTCTACTGGGCATGGTGGATCGCGTGGTCGCCGTTTGTCGGCATGTTTATCGCCCGCATCTCGCGTGGCCGCACCCTGCGTGAGTTCGTTATCGGCGTATTGCTGATCCCGATGGGCTTTACCCTTGCGTGGCTGTCGGTGTTCGGCAACAGTGCCCTGACCTTTTTCCAGCACGGTATGAAGGAGTTGGGCGATATCGCCCTGAGCGAGCCGGCGATGGCGGTATACCATATGCTGGCCAGCTATCCGCTGGCGATGCCGGTGACGGTGCTGGCGGTGGTGATCTGCTTTATCTTTTTTGTCACCTCCGCCGATTCCGGCGCGCTGGTGGTGGCCAACCTCTCCTGCACTAGCGACAGCAGCAGTGATGCGCCCAACTGGCTGCGCATTTTCTGGGCGGCGGCGGTCTGTATGCTGACGCTCTCCCTGCTGTTCGCCGGCGACTATACCTCGCTGCAGACCGCAGTGGTACTGAGCGCCCTGCCTTTCTCGCTGGTGCTGGTGCTGTTCGTGCTGGCGATGTACCGCGCGCTGCATCATGAGAAACAGCGCGACCGCAGCCGCTCGCTGGCAATCGCCTCGCCGCTGCTGACCGCGCGTTACCGTCCAGGCCACACCAGCAGCTGGCGCCGCCGTCTGAACCGCGCCATCTCTTATCCGGGCCGCGATATGGTCTATCGTTTTATGGATGAGACGGTGCGCCCGGCGCTGGGCAAAGTGGTGCAGGTGCTGGAAGAGAAAGGTCTGCAGGTAGAGAGTGACCTGTCACCGCAGGATTTCACGATGAGCATTCGCGTGGCGCACGGTGAGGAAGCGCCTTTCGTCTACGGCGTGCAGATGCAGGGCTACAGCACGCCGTCATTTATGCGCCGCAGCGGTAATTTGCCGACCGCCAGCCGCTATTATCGTGCTGAAGTGCATCTGTGGGAGGGCAGCCAGGAATACGATCTGGTGGGCTATACCGAAGAGCAGATCATTAACGATATTCTCGATCACTATGAGCGCCATCTGCAGTTCCTGCATCTGGTGCGTTAACGGATCCTTCGGCGGCCGGGCGTGCTTACCCGGTCGCCTTTTCCCGCCGTCACAGGCATCCATGCTTATTTTTCGCCCTAAATTATTGTTTTAAAGCGTGATCTTGCTCACGACTCGCGCGCAACGCGCGATCCCCCCGCGCAAGCCGTTATAAAGCCTCAACAAAAGGCAAATAATGCGCATTAAATAGTCATTTATTCTGCATTATCAGGCAATATTTTGTCCCTGTATCGTCAAACAGGGGCTTAGCGAATAATTGCCCTTTTTCGATGCCGCCGGCAGGTAAACAGAGAGATTATTCTGACAATAAAATCGCAAACCGAATTTAACACTAATTAACAAGCGAGACTCCTGCCCTTAACCCTGATCCCGCCGCTATCTTCAGCAAATAAAAAAACACTTGCCACCCGTGGCGGGATAAGCGAAATTAACCGCCGTTTTTTCTGATTTTATTACAGAACCGTGCGTTGGCTTCGCCCGCGACGCGGTCTTATTTCCTGATGAAAATCAGGTTGAAACAACAGAGGTAACAGTGTCTACAGCAAACAAACACACTGACGAGGCAGTCAGCCTCAATGCGTTCAAGCAGCCAAAAGCGTTTTATTTGATCTTTTCTATCGAACTGTGGGAACGATTTGGTTATTACGGCCTGCAGGCCATCATGGCGGTCTACCTGGTTAAACAGCTGGGGATGTCCGAAGCCGATTCCATCACCCTTTTCTCCTCTTTCAGCGCGCTGGTGTACGGTCTCACCGCTATCGGCGGCTGGCTGGGCGATAAGGTGCTGGGCACCAAACGGGTGATTATTCTCGGCGCGCTGGTGCTGTGCGTTGGCTACGGGCTGGTCGCCTGGTCTGGTCATGATGTGTCGATGGTCTATATCGGCATGGCAACGGTGGCAATGGGCAGCGGGCTGTTTAAAGCTAACCCGGCCTCCCTGCTGTCAACCTGCTACGACAAAGACGATCCGCGTCTCGACGGCGCCTTCACCATGTTCTATATGTCGATCAACGTCGGCTCGCTGGTGTCCATGATGCTGACGCCGTGGCTGGCGGCGCGCTACGGCTGGAGCGTGGCGTTTTCGCTCTCCGTGGTCGGCCTGGCAATTACCGTGGTCAACTTCCTGCTCTGCCAGAAGATGGTGAAGAACTACGGCTCTAAGCCGGATTTCGCGCCGCTGAACCTCGGCAAGCTGCTGATGACGCTGATCGGCGTAGTGGTGCTGATCACGGTCGCCACCTGGCTGCTGCATCACCAGTTTATCGCCCGCATCGTGCTGGGGGTGATCGCGCTGGGCATCATTCTGGTGTTCGCTAAAGAAGCGTTCGCGCTGCAGGGCGCCGCGCGCCGCAAAATGATCGTCGCCTTCCTGCTGATGGTAGAAGCGATCGTCTTCTTCGTGCTTTATATGCAGATGCCGACCTCGCTTAACTTCTTCGCTATCCGCAACGTTGAACATACCATTCTGGGCATCGCCTTCGAGCCGGAGCAGTATCAGGCGCTGAACCCGTTCTGGATCATGGTCGCCAGCCCGATTCTGGCCGCCATCTATAACAAGCTGGGCGATCGCATGCCGATGCCGCACAAGTTCGCCTTCGGCATGGTGCTTTGCTCCGCCGCGTTCCTCGTGCTGCCGCTGGGCGCCAGCTTCGCCACGCAGCAGGGCATTGTTTCCGTTAACTGGCTGATCCTGAGCTATGCGCTGCAGAGCGTCGGCGAGCTGATGATCTCCGGCCTCGGCCTGGCGATGGTGGCGCAGCTGGTGCCGCAGCGCCTGATGGGCTTTATCATGGGCTCCTGGTTCCTGACCACCGCCGGCGCCGCGATGATTGCCGGCAAGGTCGCCAACCTGATGGCGGTGCCGGAAAACGTGACCGATCCGCTGCAGTCGCTGCAGGTTTACAGCGACGTGTTTAAGCAGATCGGCATCGTGACCGGGGTTATCGCCGTTCTGATGCTGCTGACCGCTCCGCTGCTGAACCGGATGACGGTGGATCGCGAAGCGGCGGCGAAACAGGCCGCGGAAAGCCACAGCTGATTCAGCGCGTGGAGTGAAAAAGCCGTCCCTGCGACGGCTTTTTTATTGCCCCCGCACTGACATTTGCCCGGTCGCGCAGTAGGATGATCCTTACCCCCGCATGCAACAAGGAGCATTGTATGAAACTCTTCAGTAAAGCTGGCGCCTGTTCCCTTTCTCCCCATATCGTTCTGCGCGAATGCGATCTCGATTTCACTCAGGTTAATGTCGACCTGGCGAAAAAAGTGACCGAACGCGGCGAAGACTATCTGCAGATCAACCCGAAAGGTCAGGTTCCGGCGCTGGAGCTGGATGACGGCACGCTGCTTACCGAAGGTACCGCTATCGTGCAGTACCTGGCGGACCTGAAGCCCGATCGCCAGCTGCTGGCCCCGGCGGGCAGCCTGACGCGCTACCATACGCTGGAGTGGCTGAGCTATATCTCTACCGAACTGCATAAGGGCTTCAGCCCGCTGTTTCGCCCCGATACGCCGGAAGAGTTCAAGGTGAAGCAGCGCGAGCAGCTGCTGACGAAGTTCCGCTATGTCGATAATGCGCTGCGCGATAAGCAGTGGCTGCTCGGCGCGCGCTTTACCGTGGCGGATGCTTATCTGTTCGTCGTGACGCGCTGGGCGAAAGCGGTCAAGCTGGATCTTAGCGCGCTTGAGGCGCTGGCCGCCTGGCAGGCGCGCGTGGCGGAACGTCCGGCGGTGATCGCCGCGTTGAAGGCGGAAGGGCTGGCCTGATATGACAACGGGACGCGCAGGCGTCCCGTTTTGTTAAGCGCATTCCCTCTGCGGCTTAGAGCCTTTCGGCGGCGAAATGCTGCGTTGGCCGCGCGATGCTCTCCTGAGCCGCCACCAGTTGCAGCTCATACTCGCCCATTTCATGGGTTTTCAGCATCACCTCATACACTGCGGCGGTAATATGCTCCAGCGACTGCTTCAGCGTTTCGCCTTTCAGCAGGTTGACCAGCAACATGCCACTGGTAAGATCGCCGACGCCGACCGGCTGACGCACGCCGAAATCGATCAGCGGACGGCTGATATGCCAGGCTTCCTGCGCCGTCACCAGCAGCATTTCAAAACGATCGCTGCGGCGCCCGGCGCGCGCCAGATGTTTCACCAGTACAATTTTCGGCCCCTGAGCGATGAGCTTGCGTGACACTGTCACTGCCTCCTCGACGCTGGCGACGCTGGTGCCGCTGAGCATCTCCAGCTCCAGCAGGTTCGGCGCGATAATGTCGCTGGCGGGCAGCGAAGATTTGCAGTGAAATTCCGCCACGCCCGGCGCCACGATGCAGCCTTTCTCCGGGTGGCCCATCACCGGATCGCAAAAATACCAGGCGTTGGGATTCGCCGCTTTCACCTGACGCACGATCTCCAGAATCTGTTCGCCCTGCTCCGCAGACCCCAAATAACCGCTTAATACCGCGTCACAGGTCTTCAGGCGATCGATATCGGCGATGCCCTTCACAATATCGGTTAAGTGCGACGCGGGCATCACGGTGCCGGTCCAGTGGCCATACTGCGTATGGTTGGAAAACTGCACGGTATTGAGCGGCCAGACATTGACGCCCATGCGGCGCATCGGGAATTCCGCCGCACTGTTGCCTGCGTGACCGAATACGACGTGAGACTGAATAGCGAGAATATTTTTCATCATAAAACCTGCACAGCCTTGCCAAAAAATTAAGGCCGGTCGAACCGGCCTTAAGCATCTTATTATTTCCAGCACACCAGACAGTAGTGCTTTTTACCGCGGCGCAGCAGCGTAAAGCGGCCAAACAGCTTATCGCCGTCGCTAAAGCGGTACTCCGCGTCAGACTGCTTTTCACCATTAACCGTAACCGCGTTAGAGCTGATCATGGTGCGCGCCTGACCGCGCGACGGCACCAGCTCCGCCGTGACCAGCGCCTGCTGCAGATCGGCGTCGGCCTCCAGATGGATAACCGGCATGCCGTCCTGCGCCAGCTGCTCGAAGTCCGCTTCGGTCATGTCGCTCAGGCTGCCGGAGAACAGGCTCTGGGTAATGCGCTTCGCCGCTTCCAGACCCGCTTCGCCATGCACCAGACGCGTAACCTGCTCCGCCAGCACATACTGCGCGCGCGGCGCCTTGCCGCTGTTTTTATCCTCTTCCTCCAGCGCATCGATCTCTTCAATGCTCATAAAGGTGAAGAATTTCAGGAAACGGTAAACGTCAGCGTCGGCGGTATTGATCCAGAACTGGTAGAACTTGTACGGGCTGGTTTTCTTCGCATCCAGCCATACTGCGCCGCCTTCGGTTTTGCCGAATTTGGTGCCGTCCGCTTTGGTGATCAGCGGCACGGTCAGGCCAAACACCTGGTTCTGATGCAAACGACGCGTCAGATCGATGCCGGATGTAATATTGCCCCACTGATCGGACCCGCCGATCTGCAACGCCACGCCATAGCGTTCGTTCAGGCAGGCGAAATCGTAACCCTGCAGCAGGTTATAGGAGAATTCGGTAAAGGAAATGCCCTGATCTTCACGGTTCAGGCGCTGTTTGACCGCTTCTTTGTTAATCATCTGGTTAACAGAGAAGTGCTTGCCGATATCGCGCAGGAAGGTCAGCACGTTCATACTGCCGAACCAGTCGTAGTTGTTCGCCGCGATGGCGCTGTTGTCGCCACAGTCGAAATCGAGGAACGGCGCAACCTGACCGCGGATTTTTTCAACCCATTCATTGACCGTCTCGGCGGTGTTCAGCTTGCGTTCAGCCGCTTTGAAGCTGGGATCGCCGATCAGACCGGTGGCGCCGCCCACCAGCGCAACGGGTTTGTGTCCTGCATCCTGGAAACGTTTCAGACAAAGCAAAGGTACCAGATGGCCCAAATGCAAGCTGTCGGCGGTTGGGTCGAAGCCGCAATAGAGAGCGATTGGCCCTTGCGCCAGTCTCTCTGCTAACGCATCCTCGTCCGTCACCTGGGCTACCAGGCCCCGCTCTTGCAATTGTTTAATCAGGTTACTGCTGGTCATTAAAGACTCCATGTTGTAACGACTGCACCTATGCTGGTACACAGCTTTCCGCTGACATGCGGAGAAATGAAGGCGTATAGAATAAAGCGCCGCCGCCGCCAGCGCCAGCGCTGCAAACGATATTTGCTGAATTCAGGGCGCCAGCCGATCGATTTTCCAGCTGTCGCCTTCACGCTGATAGAAAAAGCGATCGTGCAGCCGGTTTTCGCCGCCCTGCCAGAACTCCATCGCATCGAATTTGACGCGGAAGCCGCCCCAGAAACTGGGCAGCGGCACATCGCCCTGACTGAACTTTTGCTTCAGTTCGAGGAATTTGCCCTCCAGCACGCCCCGCGCCGAAATGCGGCTCGACTGCTGCGATACCCAGGCGCCGATCTGGCTGTCGCGCGGACGGCTGTGGAAATATTTCACCACCTCCAGCGTCGAGAGCTTTTCCACCTGCCCCAGCACCATCACCTGACGCTCAAGAAAGTGCCAGGGAAACAGCAGGCTGACGCGCGGGTTATCCGCCAGCTGCTGCGCCTTACGGCTGCCCAGATTGGTGTAAAACACCATGCCGCGCTCATCAAAGTGCTTCAACAGCACGATGCGCTGGTATGGCTGCCCCTGTGCGTCCACCGTAGCGACACACATCGCGGTGGGATCGGGGAGCTGGGCGTCGCACGCCTGACGCAGCCACTGTTCAAACAGCACCAGCGGCCGATCGGGAAGATCCTTACGACGCAAGCCGCCGCGGGTATATTCGCGCCGCAGGTGGGCAATCTGTTGCAAACTCTCGTTGTCACTCATAACCGGATTCAACCATAGCGAAAGGGTGAATGCATTGTGCTACTCCCCTTGATGAAATTCAACGCGTTAGCGCATGCCCTCGCGCTGGCAGTCATTAACGATTATGCGCTGGTTGCGCTCTATCGTCGCGCTGTCGCCTTCGGTGCGAAGGCGCCAGGTGTCGTCGCTGTAGCTGGCGCCGGAGGCGGAAGCCTCCTGCCGCAGCGTCAGCGACTGGCCGTTCATCACCAGCTGCGCCTGCTGCTGCGTCAGAGTGACCGTCAGCGGCAGCGTGCCGCAGCGATAGTGCAGCACCTGCGCCTCATCCTGCTGCTTGCCGGCCAGCCCGCAGCCGGTCAACAGAAGCGCGATCGTTAACGTCAGGCTCTTTTTCATGTTTTTTCTCTCATTGCGATATTTACAGCGGCGGACGGTTGGCGGGATAGATCGCCCCCAGGATAGTTGCTTCGCGCGCGCCGGTGACCGAAGGCAGATTGCCGGGCAGCCCGGACAGCGTGCGCCAGGCGAGCCAGGCAAACGCCAGCCCTTCCATATCGTCGCCGTTAATGCCCACCTCGTCGGTCGTCAACACTTCCGTGCCGGCCAGCTGCGCCGCCAGCCGCGCCATCAGCAGCGGATTACGCGCGCCGCCACCGCACACCAGCAGTCGATCGCAGCCGCCGCTCAGCAGCACCTGCTCGCTGATGGTCACCGCCGTCAGCTCCAGCAGCGTCGCCTGCACATCCTGCGGCGCCAGGCCAGGAAAGCGGCGCAGCTGTTGTTCCACCCAACCGAAATTAAAATATTCCCTGCCGGTACTTTTCGGCGCCGGCAAAGCGAACCAGGCGTCGCTCAGCATCTGCTTCAGCAGCGGCAGGATGACGGTGCCGCTGGCGGCCCAGGCGCCGTCCTTGTCATAGGGCTGCCCGCGATGGCGCCAGATCCAGGCGTCCATCAGCATATTGCCGGGACCGGTGTCGTAACCGCCTGGCGCCCTGCCGGGGATCAGCAGCGAGAGATTGGCGATGCCGCCGATATTCAGCACCATGCGCCGCTCCTGCGGGTGCATCAGCAGCGCCTGATGAAAAGCGGGCACCAGCGGCGCCCCCTGTCCGCCCAGCGCCATATCGCGTCGACGAAAATCGCCCACGACCGTCACGCCGGTCGCGGCGGCTATCTGATTATTGTCGCCGATCTGCATGGTACAGGGCGCCTCGCCCCAGGGCTCATGCCAGACGGTCTGCCCGTGGCAGCCGATAGCGGTGATATCCTCTGCGCTCAGGTTTTGCTGCTTCATCAACGTCAGCACCGCCTCGGCGAACAGGCGCCCCAGGCGCGTGTCCAGCTGCCCCAGCTGCGACAACGTCAGGCTCTGTCCCTGATTGATTGCCAGCAGTTCCTGGCGCAGTGCCTGCGGCACCGGATGGCAGTAGCTGGCCTGCTGCGCCACCATGCGATCGTCAATCGCCGCCAACACCACATCCACGCCATCCAGGCTGGTGCCGGACATCACGCCAATATAGCGTCCCGATTTCATTGTCTTACCTTACTTCCTTAATGGAAGAGCATTCAGATTATTTTCAGCCTGGCAAAAAAGACCCGTTAATTCTATGATTAATTGTTAGTTTTCATAGACAGCTCGACGCTTTTACACTCAGGGAGTATTTTTTCCTGGCATTATTGAATTTTTGTTTATACATCGCGGTCTATGCTCAGCCATCGTTTGGTTCGCAGGAGAGCGAGACAGACGAAGGTTATGCCATATAATGAATTATCTATGGCTGCCTTTTCGATGCAGCCGACAGTCATGAAAGGAGTTTTATATGATTAAGCGTTTATGTGTCGTGGCGCTGGCTGGCATCACGCTGGCAGGCTGTACCAATACGGATACGCTTTCCGGCGACGTATACAGCGCCAACGAAGCCAAGCAGGTGCAGAGCGTAAGCTACGGTACGCTGGTTTCCGTACGTCCGGTAAAAATCCAGGGCGGAGATGAGAATAACGTGATCGGCGCTATCGGCGGTGCGGTACTGGGCGGCTTCCTGGGCAATACCGTCGGCGGCGGCACGGGCCGCAGTCTGGCGACGGCGGGCGGCGCGGTGCTTGGCGGCGTAGCGGGCCAGGGCGTTCAGGGCGCGATGAATAAAACGGACGGCGTAGAACTGGAGATCCGTAAGGACGACGGCAACACCATTCTCGTGGTGCAGAAGCAGGCAGCCAGCCGCTACTCCGTCGGTCAACGCGTAATGCTGGCGTCAAATGGCAGCCAGGTAACCGTTTCTCCCCGTTAATCTTAGCTGTCTGGCTTGAAAAACCGACGCCGCGCGTCGGTTTTTTTATGGCGGCTATTCGCTCTTTTTCTGCAGTTCGACAATATTTTTTTCCAGCCGCGCGATCAGCGTAATTAACTGATCCACTTCCCGTTTTGAGATGCCCGCCAGGATATCGTCGCGCGTCGCGTCAATGACATGTTCGACCTGCTGGATAATGGGTTCCGCCGCTTTGGTCAGCTTGATGCGTTTCGCCCGCCGGTCGTTAGCGCAGGTGCAGCGGACAATCAGCCCTTTCTCTTCGAGTTGGTCGAGCGTGCGCACCAGAGAAGGCTGTTCAATGCCGATAGCTTTAGCCAGCTGAATCTGTGACTGATGAGGAGGCAACTGATGGATGTTATGCAGAGTGACCCAGTGCGTCTGTGTAAGTTCCAGCGGTTTAAGTCGTTGATCGATTAGCGCACGCCAGATGCGCACTAAACGTGCCAAATCCGTTCCTAATGGCGTATCCAATTTCATCTCCTTATAATTAGCTTGCTAGCAATCAAGCATGATTTTAGCCTATTTTGCGAGTTTACAATGCAAAATACAAATTCAGCACGCCCTGCTAAAGGCCGTTATTCCTGATGATTGACGCCCTGCAATCGGGCGGCAGCGGCGGTTTCTTCTCCTTTCACTCCCCGCTTCTACGCACTTCTCTGATTTTCTTCCTTACGTCCAGAAACGGCATAAACCGCCTTCGCCACGACCATCATCTCCGACATGCGCATGACAACAATGGGCATCGTCTTAAAGCGCAACGCCGTGCCCCGCTCATCTCACTGCCCGCCAGTGGTGCAACAGCGCAAAGAAAAGAGTAGCGTCGAGATGGTTGAAATATGCTGATAATAAACAAAGAATTGGCCTCATGCGGCAAAATATTATGCGCTGCGGTCGTCCCACTGTTATTTGTGCGAGAACGATCGCAACGCGAAGCGCCATTGCCCTATTTAATCACACCACAGGCGTAACGATCGCCGCCGCCGCCCAACGGTTTGGGATGGTCGCTGTGATTATCGCCGCCCATATGCACCATCAGCGCCCGGCCAGAAATCTCACTGATTTTTTTCAAACGCGGCGCCAGAACGGGATAGTCGGCACGGCCATCCTGTGTGACGTAGAGCGCCGGCAGATCGCCTAAGTGTCCTTCAGCCCAGGGGCCAAGATGCTTACCGCTGTTTTGCGGATCGAAGTGCCCGCCCGCCGCGCCGCCCGGTACGGTTTTTCCGTCGGTGACAGCAGGTTCGCAGCTGCCGTTCGCATGGACATGGAAGCCATGAATGCCCGCCGGCAGATGGGAGAGCGCTGGCGTAAAGGTCAGCCCATACGCGGTTTCATCGATTTTGACCGTTCCCACCGATTCGCCGATGCCTTCTTTGGTCAGGTTATGTAACGTGACCTCCTGGCTCGCCGCCTGCGCATAGCCAGCTATCAGCAGCGTCAGCGCCGCTAAACCGTAGTGTTTCATCCAGCCTCCTGAGGTATGTCGGGGTTCTACCTAAAGCCTGGACGGATTTTCACATTTGATCGAACGGCGGCGTTTTTTTTTGCGTTTCTTTACGGCACGTCGTAGCCCAGCGCCGCTTTGCGAATGCGAAACCACTGCTGACGATTCAGCTGAAGCGACAGCGCATCCAGCGCGGCGCGCACGCGTTCGATTTTACCGGAGCCGATAATCGGCAGCGGCGCCGACGGTAAACGCATTACCCAGGCATAAACCACCTGCTCTATCGAGGCGGCGCCCGTCTCTTCGGCGATCGCGCGCAGTTCAGCGCGCAGTGGCGAGAAACGCTCCGCGCTGAACAGCTGGCCACCGCCCAGGCAGGACCAGGCCATCGGTTTAATGCGCAGCT
Organism: Mixta calida; assembly: GCF_002953215.1. NCBI lineage: Bacteria > Pseudomonadati > Pseudomonadota > Gammaproteobacteria > Enterobacterales > Erwiniaceae > Mixta > Mixta calida. The sequence continues at coordinate 2,108,193 of NZ_CP026378.1, read as the reverse complement.
GTTGACACTGATCGAGCGTGCCGTCCAGCAGCGTGTCCTGACGCAGCGGCGAAATCTCCACCTGGTTGGTGGCGAGCGTAAACGGCAGCCTTGACTGTAACAGCGCAAACTGCGCCGGCGTAAAGTTAGAGACGCCGAAATGTCGCACCTTGCCGCTCTGATGCAGCGCGGTAAAGGCTTCCGCCACCTCATCCGCATCCATCAGCGGATCGGGGCGGTGGATCAGCAGCAGATCGAGATAGTCGGTACCGAAGTGCCGCAGGGAATTTTCCGCGCTGCGGATGATATGCGCGCCATCGGTAATATAGTGACCAAGCGCGTTTTCCGGTTTGGCGGTGGTGGCGATGCCGCACTTGGTGACCAGCTCCATACGCGCGCGCAGCGCAGGGGCCAGCCGCAACGCGGCGCCGAAGGCGGCTTCACATTGGTAGTCGCCATAAATATCCGCATGATCGACGGTGGTGACGCCCAGATCAAGATGCTGTTCAATAAAGCCCACCAGCTGCTGCGGCGCCATCTGCCATTCCATTAGCCGCCAGTAGCCCATCACCATACGGGAGAATTCCGGGCCCTGGGGCGCAATACGTACGCGTTCAATCATTTTATTTACCTTTGCAGCTCAGTGTCAGGAACGGCAGTATACGCCGACGCCAGGGAAAAAAAGCGGGAAATATCAAAAGAGTGACGGCTGTTGCGGTTCTTCCGGCTGCGGCGCTTTCTCGCTGCGGCGCTGGCGCAGGTAGCGCTGGCGACAGAGCCTCAGCACTTCACGCTTGTGCGCGTCGCTATAGCTCATCCAGTTGAAGCGTTCTTCGCGGGTGCGTAAACAGCCACGGCAGTAACCGCGCTCGTCTGACTGACAGATGCCCCGGCACGGGCTTGGCACCGGGAAAAATTCAAGTTGCTCAGCCACATCGCCTCCTGTTTAAACCGCATCTTTTATTGAAGACAGCATCCGCCCTGTACGCAAGTTTAACGTCTAAAAATCGTTCAGCGCGCACAAACGGCGTTTAATCGCAGCTTAACCAAACGGTTAGCGATTCCTTTATTGGCGTCGGGTTAAGGTTTCGCTAAGGTTTTTCAGCTAAGCTACAAAGAAATCCTTTAATTTTAATTAATTATGCAACGACTGAAAAAAATACGCTGTAGTGAATCCCTGTTTCTGACCGGCTGCGCGCTGTTTTTCACCTTTATTCTAAACGGCATGTTTATCGTACGCGCCGCCGAACGAACGCCGCTGAGCCATCTACATGATTATCTGTTTATCGCCACGATTCCGCTGGTGCTGTTTTGCGCCTTTATGCTGGTGTTTAATCTGCTGGTGTTGCCGTGGATAGGTAAGCCGCTGTTAATTATTTTGCTACTGTGCGGCGCGGGGGCGAACTATTTTATGTACAGTTTCGGCACCGTTATCGACACCAATATGGTGCAAAACGTTTTCGAAACGGACCTGCAAGAGGCGACCGCCCTGCTCAGCCCTCGCTATATACTGTGGATGCTGTTGATGGGCGTACTGCCTTCCCTCATCATTCTTATGGTAAGCGTCAGGCAGACGCGTCCCTGGTGGTTTGCGCTGGCGATGCGCGCGCTGTGGTGCATCGGCTCCCTGCTGATGATTCTGCTGATAGCGGCGCTGATGTATAAGGATTACGCCTCGCTGTTCCGTAATAACAAAGGCCTGGTGAAAATGGTGACGCCGCCCAACGTGGTCAGCGGAGTCATTCACTATGTCGATAACCGCTGGCTGCAGGGCAGTAAAGAGCTGGTGCGTATCGGGCAGGATGCGCAAAAGGGCCCGCTGATTAAGGCGGCGCAGAAAAAAACGCTGGTGGTGTTTGTGCTGGGCGAAACGGCGCGCGCGGAAAATTTCTCTCTCGGCGGCTATGCGCGCGAGACCAACCCGAAGCTGAAGCAGCAGCAGGTGATCTACTATCAGCACGCCACGTCCTGCGGGACCGAAACGGCGGTTTCCGTGCCCTGCATGTTCTCAGGCATGACGCGCGCCGATTATGACGCGAATCTGGCGCGCCATCAGGAAGGGTTAATGGATGTGCTGGCGCATGCCGGCGTCAATGTGATGTGGCGTGAAAACGATGGCGGCTGTAAAGGCGCCTGTAACCGTATTCCGCACACCGATATGACGCAGTGGAAGCTGAAAGAGTATTGTCAGAGCGACTACTGTCTGGATGACGTGCTGCTGCACCGTCTGTCAAACTACATCGACAGCGTGAAGGATGATTCGGTGATTGTGCTGCATCAGATGGGCAGCCATGGCCCCGCTTACTATCGGCGCTATCCGCCGGCGATGCGTCAGTTTACGCCGACCTGCGACAGCAACCAGATTCAGGATTGCGATCATCAGGCGCTGGTCAACACCTATGATAATACGCTGCTCTATACCGATTCGATGGTGAGCGACACGATTGATCTGCTGAAACGCTATAGCGATCGCTTTAACGTAGCGCTGATCTATCTCTCCGATCACGGCGAATCGCTGGGCGAGCGCGGCATGTATCTGCACGGCGCGCCCTGGCTGTTTGCGCCGAGCCAGCAGACGCATATACCGTTCCTGATGTGGCTTTCACCCGATTACGCTCACACCTTCGGCGTTAACGAGAGCTGTATGCGCCAGCGCGCGCAGCAGGATGAGGTGTCGCAGGATAACGTGTTCCATACTCTGCTGGGCATGATGAATATCCAGACCTCGGTCTATAAGCCAGGCCTTGACCTGTTGAAACGCTGCCAGGCGCATTAGGGTTGCATTAGACCAACTGGTCTATTACCCTGAGGGACATGAATAAAACGACACGACATGATACCCGCGAACAGCTGCTCGCCACCGGCGAGCAGCTTTGTTTACAGCGCGGCTTTACCGGCATGGGCCTGAGCGAGCTGTTAAGTCAGGCGGGCGTGCCGAAAGGATCGTTTTATCACTATTTTCGTTCGAAGGAAGCCTTTGGCGTGGCGATGCTGGAGCGTTACTTCAGTAGCGTAAGCCACGCGATGCAGAGCTGGTTTGATGATCGGCCGTCGGCGCCGCGCCAGAAGCTACTGGACTATTACCAGCAGGCGGAGCAGCGCTTTCGCGCGACGGGCCATATCGAAAACTGTCTGGCCGTAAAAATCTCTGCGGAAGTCTGCGATCTCTCAGAGGAGATGAGACTAACGCTGGCGCATGGCGCCGCCGCGCAGATAGCGATTCTAACGAGCACGCTGCGCCAGGCCGCTGCGCAGGGCGAGCTTCAGCCAGGCTGGACGCCGGAGGTAATGGCTCAAACGCTCTACTCGCTCTGGCTGGGCGCCAGCTTGCAAAGCAAAATCCGTCGCGACGGCAGCGCGTTAACCCAGGCGCTACAGGCAATTTTGCAGCTGTTGGCGGCGCGTTAAATAAAAACGCCCATTTCAAGTCGACTGGTCTACTCAACCTGGCGGCAGTGCCGTTGCAAATCGGCGGCTATACTAAGCTTTTTTGACCGTCATCGGATGATGACACCCTTTTGGAGAATATTATGCGCTTACTTCACACTATGCTGCGCGTTGGCGATATGCAGCGCTCCCTCGATTTTTATACGCGTGTTCTCGGCATGCGTCTGCTGCGTGAAAGCGAAAACCAGGAGTACAAATACAGCCTGGCGTTTGTAGGTTATACCGACGAAAGCGAAGGCGCGGTCATCGAACTGACCTACAACTGGGGCGTGGATAAGTACGACCTCGGCAACGCTTACGGCCATATCGCGCTGGGCGTGGACGATGTTGCGGCGACCTGCGAAAAAATTCGCCAGGCGGGCGGCAACGTGACGCGTGAAGCGGGCCCTGTAAAAGGCGGCACCACCGTTATCGCTTTCGTGGAAGACCCGGACGGCTACAAAATCGAGCTGATTGAAAACAAGCAGGCCGGACAAGGCCTCGGCCACTAAGTTTCAGGGCGCCTGCGGGCGCCCTTCTTTTTTGCGCTGCTGCAAGCGGCGACGAAATTTGCCATAATGCGCGCTGCATTTTTTCGCCAATGAGATCCTGATGTCTGAACCGAAACAACTGAACGCCTTATCCGACCGCTTTCGCGGCTTTTATCCGGTGGTGATTGATGTGGAAACCGCCGGGTTCAATGCGAAGACCGATGCGCTGCTGGAAATCGCCGCCGTCACGTTGAAAATGGATGAAGAAGGCTGGCTGCAGCTTGACCAGACCCTGCATTTTCACGTCGAGCCTTTCGAAGGCGCGGTTCTGCAACCGGAGGCGCTGGCGTTCAACGGCATCGATCCCCATAATCCCCTGCGCGGCGCCGTCAGCGAATATGACGCGCTGCATGAAATTTTTAAGCAGGTGCGCAAAGGGCTGAAGGATCGCGGCTGCAATCGCGCCATTATGGTGGCGCATAATGCCAACTTCGATCACAGCTTTATGATGGCCGCCGCCGAACGCGCTGGTCTGAAGCGTAACCCGTTTCACCCCTTCGCCACTTTCGACACCGCGGCGCTTAGCGGCCTGGTCGTCGGCCAGACGGTGCTGGCGAAAGCCTGTAAAGCGGCCGGCATCGCCTTTGACGCCAGTCAGGCGCACTCTGCGCTTTACGATACCGAGCGCACCGCAGAACTTTTTTGCGAGCTGGTGAACCGCTGGAAACGTTTAGGCGGCTGGCCGCCGCTGCCGGTAGAAGATGAGGAGCCGGTCGAAGAAGCGCTGAAGCTGGAGGAGTAGCCGCCGCACGCCAGTAAAAAAGGGCGCCGATGCGCCCTTTTATTTTTTAGCAGCTGGCTAAAACTTATTCCGCCGCTTTATATTTTTCCGCCGTCTCTTTGATCAGCGTTTGCAGCTCGCCGCGCTGGAACATTTCGACAACGATATCGCAGCCGCCGACCAGTTCGCCATCCACCCACAACTGCGGGAAGGTCGGCCAGTTGGCATATTTAGGCAGTTCAGCGCGGATATCCGGGTTTTGCAGGATATCCACATAGGCGAAGCGCTCGCCGCAGGCAGAGAGAGCCTGAACCGTCTGAGCAGAAAAACCACAGCTTGGCAGCTTCGGCGAGCCTTTCATGTACAGCAGGATCGGGTTTTCTGCGATCTGGCGCTGAATTTTTTCAACAGTACTCATAATTGCCTTCCTTAAATAGCTTGCTTCGTGTCTATTGATTGTAGCGACTGTAGCGGGTCACTGAAAACGACATTTTCTGTAGGGATAAATGATTTAGCGCATTATGCCAAATGCTGCTGATAAAATAACGTCCGCTTCTTCATCATTACGCCCGGCGATTAATAAATAGTAATAATTCTGTCGAGATAAGCGCCTGTTTCGGTTTATTTTTACATCTTTATGCAATTAAAGGCCATTCAATTGCAAAAGGCTTTATCTTTTCGGAAAAAGTTAGATTAGAATCGGCCTTCAGGGGTCTGCCTTATGGCAGAAATAGGATCAACTTCGCGCCGTTATCGCGCTATTACTGTAACCACACTATGCGTTTATTGATTACGCTTTTTATGCTGGCTTTTGCTCAGCTGTTCTTTAACGTTGCGCAGGCCTCTCCGCAGGCGCCGGTTAAGGCCAGTCAGCATAAGATTGATAAGAAAAGCGCCCGTGAAGATGAACGGCGCAAGCGTCGCCCCTTAAAAACCACCAGTAAAAAAACGCGTACGGCGACGGCGGAAAAAAGCAAAGTCAAAAAGAAAGGCAAAACGGCAACCGTCGCGGTATCCCCAGCGTTAACCACGAAAAAAGGCCGCTCACCGGTTAAAACGGCAAAAGAGAACAGCGCAAAGAAAAAAAGTATGGCCAGGACGGCGAAGGCGCGCTATGGCCATCAGCGCGGCGATAAAAAGCAGACCAAGGCCCGTGGCCCGCTCGAAATGAGTAAGGCGCACCGCGAGCGTTATCAGAAAGCGCGTGAAACGGCGATGAACAAGCTGATGGGTCAGCTGGGCAAACCTTACCTGTGGGGCGGCACCTCGCCTCACACCGGCTTCGACTGCAGCGGTCTGGTCTGGTACGCCTATAAGGATGTGGTGAAATTTAAAATTCCCCGCACCGCCAATGAGATGTATCACTTGCGTGACGCCGCGCCGGTCAACCGTCAGTCGCTGGAAAAAGGCGATCTGGTCTTTTTCCGCATTAATAACCGCGGCGCCGCCGATCACGTTGGCGTTTATCTTGGCAACGGTCGTTTTATTCAGTCGCCGCGCACCGGTAAAGATATTCAAATCAGCCAGCTCAGCGATGATTACTGGGAGCGCCATTATGTCGGCGCGCGTCGCGTAATGACGCCAAAAACCATCCGCTAAGCGCGTTGCGCAACAAAAAAGCCTGTCTTGCGACAGGCTTTTTTTATACGCATCATCCGATCAATGCATGACAGCGGTTAAGCTGAAAGCGATGATCATCAGCAATGCTGCGACAGTGGTGCTTAACGACAGCTTTAAATCGGTGCTCACCCGGCCTCTCCTTTAACCACACAAACAATAACGGTATAGATTTTCCCATACTCACCGGTAAAAATCTCGTTTTCTTTGCGTCAGCTTGATAGAATCCCCGCCTTGCGTTGCGCAACACCGGCAAACCGTCGCTGTTGGCCCTTTTTTAAAGACGTCCCGCCTGCCAGACGTATCTCAGCCAGCACAATGACAATGGATAAGCACGCTGAAGCAGGCCGCGAGGACGCAAACGTTTAACATTAGCCTTATCAAACCCTTATGATAAGCGCAGGAGTATCTTTTTAATGGCAACAATCAAAGATGTCGCGAAGCGTGCCGGCGTGTCTACGACGACGGTGTCACACGTCATCAATAAAACCCGCTTTGTCGCGGAAGAGACGCGCGAGGCGGTGTGGGCGGCCATCAAAGAACTACACTATTCGCCCAGCGCGGTCGCGCGCAGCCTGAAGGTGAACCACACCAAGTCGATCGGCCTGCTGGCGACCTCCAGCGAAGCGCCCTATTTTGCGGAAATCATCGAAGCGGTGGAAACGCGCTGCTTCGCCCGCGGCTATACCCTGATTCTGGGCAACGCCCATAACGATCTGCAAAAGCAGCAGGCATATCTGTCGATGATGGCGCAAAAGCGCGTCGACGGTCTGCTGGTAATGTGTTCTGAATATCCTGAAGCGCTGCTGAAGATGCTTGAGGAGAACCGCAATATCCCGATGGTGGTGATGGACTGGGGCGAGTCGCGCGGCGACTTTACCGATACCGTGCTGGATAACGCTTTTGAAGGCGGCTACATCGCAGGCCGCTATCTGATTGAACGCGGCCATCGCGATATCGGCGTGATTCCCGGACAGATGGAGCGCAACACCGGCGGCGGCCGTCTTGCCGGCTTTATGAAGGCGCTGAACGAGGCGAATATACCGGTGCGCGAAGAGTGGATCGTGCAGGGCGATTTCGAGCCGGAGTCGGGCTACCGCGCCATGCAGCAGATCCTGGCGCAGAAGCAACGCCCTACCGCCGTCTTCTGCGGCGGCGACATTATGGCGATGGGCGCTATTTGTGCGGCGGATGAGATGGGCCTGCGCGTGCCGCAGGATATTTCGGTGATCGGTTATGATAACGTGCGCAACGCGCGCTATTTTACGCCAGCGCTGACAACCGTTCATCAGCCGAAAGAGCAACTAGGCGAAACCGCCTTCGATATGCTGCTGGATCGCATTATCAATAAGCGCGAAGAATCGCAAACGATTGAGGTGCATCCGACGCTTATTGAACGCCGCTCGGTGGCTGACGGCCCGTTCCGCGACTATCGTCGTTAATGCTTTACGTCATCGCGGCTTATCCCTGCCGCGACCTTTGCCTTGCCGCTCAGGATAATGCGCTATCCTGAGTGCTCTCTTCCTCACGCAGCCACTCCCGATTCAGCGTCTCCGTATCGCCCAGATAATCCAGCAGCCAGCTCAGCGCCGGCGAACCGCTCTGTTCCGACCAGCTGACGCAGCAGTGGCTGTCGGGAAAAGGCACCGGCAGCGGCAACTCCGTCAGTTCCTGCGTCGCCAGCAGCGGCGCGGCGAAATGGCCGGGCACCATGCCAACGCAGAGACCGGCGCGCAGGCAGTCGAAAGCGCTCTCCCAGTCAGGCACCACCAGCCGTCGCTGATTATCCAGTGTCCAGGTGGTGCGGCGCGGCAGCGCGCGCGAGGTATCCTCCAGCACCAGTGAAGGCCAGGGACGGATATCATCATCCTGCAGGCCGCCGGTCGCTGCGGCCAGCGGATGGCTGGCGTTAACCACGCAGCGCCAGTTGAGCGCGCCCATATCACGGAAGGCGAAGCGGCCGCCGACGGGGATAGCCTGCGTCGCGCCGATTGCCACATCGACACGCCCGTCCGCCAGCGCGTCCCAGACGCCGTTAAACACCTCCGGGGTGATTAACAGTTCCATATCGGGAAAATGGCGATAAAAATCGAGCACCAGCTGACGCGTGCGCTGCGGTTTTACAATGCGATCGACGGCGATGCTCAGCTGGCCGCGCCAGCCGTTCGCCACCTGCTGACACTGCCGACGCGTGGCGAGCATTTTTTTGATAACAGCGCGGCCTTCACGAATAAAAAGCTCGCCCGCCTCGGTTAATACCACATCGCGATGACGACGTTCAAACAGCGGCACCGCCAGCCAGGACTCCAGCTGGCGCACGGTATAGCTGATGGCGGAAGGCACGCGATGCAGCTCCGCGGCGGCAGCGGAAAAGCTGCCGGTGCGGGCGACGGCGTCGACCACTTCAAGGGCATGTTCTGACCACATTTTTTGCCTGCAAAAATTTTGAAATCAACCGGCAAATTTTAGCGTTTCACATTCAGAAAAACATCCTTTACCCTCGCGCCGTCTGTTCACCTGCTAATTAATGAGAAAGAGATGTCTGGTTCAAAAGGATTTATGCTTTATCTGGCGCTGCTCAGTACGCTGGGTTTTCTCGCCACTGATATGTATCTGCCGGCGTTCACCGCCATGCAGGAAAGCTTCCACACCTCCGCAGGCGTCATCAGCGCCAGCCTGACGGTATTTCTTGGCGGCTTCGCCTGCGCGCAGCTGATATGGGGCCCCCTTTCCGACCGCTTCGGCCGTAAGCCGGTCCTGCTGTTCGGCCTGGCGCTGTTTGCCCTCGGCTGTGCGGGCATGCTGTGGGCGAATGAGACCTGGCAGATGTTGACCTTGCGCTTTATCCAGGCGGTGGGCGTCTGTTCCGCCACGGTAAGCTGGCAGGCGCTGGTGGTCGATCGCTATCGCGGCGCGCAGGCTAACCGCGTGTTCGCCACCATTATGCCGCTGGTCGCGCTTTCTCCGGCGCTGGCGCCGTTGCTGGGCGCCTGGGTGCTGAGCCACTTTTCATGGCGGGCTATTTTCCTGACGCTGCTGCTGGTGACCCTGCCACTACTGTTCGCTACAGCCAGGCTGAAAAAAGCGCCGGCGGCGGCCGCGCACGATTCGCGTCCGCGCGCCGGCTTTTTCACCATGCTGACCTCGCGCGTCTACGGCGGCAACGTACTGATCTATGCCGCCTGCTCCGCCAGCTTTTTCGCCTGGCTGACCGGCTCACCCTTTATCCTGCACGATCTCGGTTTAAGTCCGGCGGATATTGGCCTGAGCTATATGCCGCAAACCGTCGCTTTTCTGGCGGGCGGATTCGGCTGTCGCACCGCGTTGCAGCGTCGCAGCGGCAGGACGCTGTTGCCTGCGCTGCTGATCTTCTATGCAATCAGCGTCGTGTCGCTGTTTATGGTGGCGATGAGCGGAAAAGCGACGCTGTGGGGCCTGCTGGCGCCGTTCTGCGGCATGGCGCTGGCCAACGGCGCCATTTACCCTATTGTGGTGGCGAACGCGCTGCTGCCGTTCCCGCAGGATACCGGCAAGGCCGCCGCGCTGCAGAACTGCCTGCAACTGGGCCTCTGCTTTTTCGCCAGCCTGGCCGTTTCCGGCTGGCTCAGCCATCCGTTGCTGACCACCAGCGCAGTGATGCTGTTTACCGTACTGCTTGCCGTGCTGGGCTATTTTCTGCAGCTGACGCGCGAGGCGCAGACGGAATCAGAAAACGCGGCCTGAACGCATACACCTGTGCGCCACCGCGCGCAGTGATTGGTTAGCACACTAACTGTTAGCCGTTGTATATTCCCTGCCGTGAGCATATACTCCTTGCAAGGCAGTTACTTATAATAACCAGTGCGTTTTTCCGGTCGGGTCGGTCCGCTTTATTACGGGCCCGTCTGACCGGCCTGTTCATTCAGTTTCAATCCTCTGTTAAACGTCGGATATCTGGCACACGGTTTTCCGTGAGATTTCTCACAACCCTGTAGAAATTGACTATTCTGTTTCTCAGGTTCGTATCACACAGGTGATGGAGAAGCTATGAGTTCATCGTGCATAGAAGAAGTGAACCTGGAGGAAAACCATTGGTATCGTATCGCCCATGAGATGTTGGAAGTGGCTGATATCGAAGTCAATGGCAATCGCCCCTGGGATATTCAGGTGAAAAACCCTGACTTTTTTAAACGCGTCTTACAGGAGGGATCCCTCGGTCTGGGCGAGAGTTACATGGATGGCTGGTGGGAATGCGACCGGCTTGATATGTTTTTTCATCGCGTGCTGAAGCACAAACTGGATCAACAGCTCCCTCATCATTTCAAAGATACTTTACGCATCGCCGCCGCGCGTCTGACTAATCTGCAGTCAAAAAAACGCGCCTGGATGGTAGGCAAAGAGCATTACGATTTAGGCAACGATCTTTTTTCGCTTATGCTTGATCCCTTCATGCAATATTCCTGCGCCTATTGGAAAGAAGCAGGCACGCTGGAAGACGCGCAACAGGCTAAGCTAAAAATGATTTGCGAAAAGCTGCAGCTGAAGCCGGGTATGCGTCTGCTTGATATCGGCTGCGGTTGGGGCGGCCTTGCGGAGTTCGCCGCACGTCATTACGGCGTAACGGTGGATGGCGTCACCATCTCCGCGGAACAGCAAAAAATGGCGCAGCAGCGCTGCGAAGGGCTGGACGTCAATATTTTGTTGCAGGATTACCGCGACCTGAACGATCAGTATGACCGTATCGTTTCGGTAGGCATGTTCGAGCACGTCGGCCCTAAAAACTACGCCACCTATTTCGACGTGGTCGACCGCAACCTCAAGCCTGACGGCCTGTTCCTGCTGCATACCATCGGCGCGATAAAAACCGATATGAACGTCGATCCCTGGATCGATAAATATATTTTCCCCAACGGCTGCCTGCCGTCGGTGCGCCATATCGCCGTAGCCAGCGAACCTCACTTTATTATGGAAGACTGGCACAATTTCGGCGCCGATTACGATACGACGCTGATGGCGTGGTATGAGCGTTTTCTACAGGCCTGGCCGCAGCTGGAAGCGAAATATGGCGAGCGCTTTAAGCGTATGTTCACCTATTATCTGAACGCCTGTGCCGGGGCCTTCCGCGCGCGCGATATTCAGCTCTGGCAGGTGGTCTTTAGCCGTGGCGTGGAAGGCGGCCTGCGCGTGCCGCACTAATTGCCAGCCTCTGCGCAATGCATAAAAAAACAGGCAATCCGATTGCCTGTTTTTTTTTTCGTCTGGCGTTACGCGTCCGCGTCGGTGGCGTCGTCAGCCCTACTCGCAGCCTGGGCCGCTTCGCGCTGCGCCAGTACGCGTTCAACGGTATCGACAATCGCCTGGGTATGCGGATCGATCTCAATATTGACGCGATGTCCCAGCTTTTTCGCGCCGAGCGTAGTGCGCGCCAGCGTTTCGGGAATTAAATGTACGCAGAATTTGGTTTTCGTCACGTCGCCGACGGTCAGGCTGATGCCGTCAATGCCGATAAAACCTTTATGCAGGATATATTTCAACAGCGAGCTGTCCTGCGGCTTAAACCAGATTTCACGGTTATTTTCCGCGTTTATTATCTTACAGATCTCCGCGGTGGTCATAATATGGCCGGACATTAAATGTCCGCCGATTTCATCGCTGAATTTCGCCGCGCGTTCAATATTCACCACGTCGCCCGGCTGCAAATCGCCAAGATTAGTAATGCGCAGCGTCTCTTTTACCAGATCGAAACTGACGCGGTCGCCGTTAATTTCCGTTACGGTCAGGCAGCAGCCGTTATGCGCCACCGATGCGCCCAGCTCCAGGCCCGGCAATAACGCTGGCGGCATTTTAACGATATGGGTGCGAAAGTTGGTTTTCTCTTCAATGGCGACCACTTCTGCGGTGCCCTGCACAATTCCGGTAAACATAAGTTAGCCTCAGTCTGTTTTTGCTGATATTAACATACTCTCCGTTGCAGACCAGGCAAGCTAACAGATGAAGAGCCCGCGGTGGGGAGCTATAAAATGCGGTTTCTTTGCGGCCGCGTTGCCGCTATGATCTTTCGCCAGCAACAAGCGTCTCTTCTACTCTTTATTATCCTGCCCGTCAGGGCGAACGCTTATTCATTCTTATAACCATAAAAAGGTGTTTACGTGCAGAAGTATCTGACAGAAGCGCGGCAGCTCTTAGCGCTGGCTATTCCCGTTATCCTGGCGCAGGTTGCGCAAACGGCGATGGGCTTTGTTGATACCATTATGGCCGGCGCGGTGAGCGCCACGGATATGGCAGCCGTCGCAGTGGGCACCTCGGTGTGGCTGCCCGCAATTTTATTCGGCCACGGTTTGATACTGGCGCTGACGCCGGTGGTGGCGCAGCTCAACGGCTCCGGGCGGCGCGATCGCATCGCCCGGCAGGTGCGTCAGGCTTACTGGCTTGCCGCGCTGGTGGCGGTGCTGATTATGGCGGTGCTGTGGAACGCCGGCTATATGATCCGCGCCATGCACAATATCGATCCGGCGCTGACCGATAAAGCGGTCGGCTATCTGCGCGCGCTGTTATGGGGCGCGCCAGGCTATCTCTTTTTTCAGGTGGCGCGCAATCAGTGCGAAGGCCTGTCAAAAACCAAACCCGGCATGGTGATGGGCTTTATCGGTCTGCTGGTCAATATTCCGGTTAACTACATCTTTATCTATGGCCATTTCGGCATGCCGGCGCTGGGCGGCGTCGGCTGCGGCGTGGCGACAGCGTCGGTCTACTGGGTGATGTTTATCGTGATGCGCCTGTGGATCAAACGGGCGCGTTCGATGCGCGACATCACCTTGCCGGGCTACTTCAGCGCGCCCGACTGGACGGTGCTTAAGCGCCTGACGCTGCTCGGCCTGCCGGTAGCGCTGGCGCTCTTTTTCGAAGTGACGCTGTTCGCCGTCGTCGCCCTGCTGGTGTCGCCGCTGGGCATCGTCGACGTCGCCGGTCACCAGATCGCGCTGAACTTCAGTTCGCTGATGTTCGTACTGCCGCTGTCGCTCGGCGTGGCGACCACCATTCGGGTCGGCTTTCGCCTCGGCCAGAGATCGGTGGAGGCGGCGAAGGTCGCCGCCTGGACCGGTCAGGGCGTCGGGATTATGATGGCGGCCTGCACTGCGCTGTTTACCGTCACCTTCCGCGAGCAGATCGCCCTGCTTTACAACGATAACCCGCAGGTGGTCGCGCTGGCGGCGCAACTGATGCTGCTGGCGGCGGTTTATCAGTTTTCCGATTCGATTCAGGTGATCGGCAGCGGCATTCTGCGCGGCTATAAAGATACCCGCTCGATTTTCTTCATTACCCTGGTCGCCTACTGGGTGATTGGCCTGCCGAGCGGCTATCTGCTGGCGTTAACCGACTGGCTGGTGCCGGCAATGGGGCCAGCCGGTTTCTGGTGCGGTTTTATTCTGGGGCTGACCTCCGCCGCCATAATGATGATCTGGCGTATACGTCGATTGCAAAGATTGCCGGCTGAGCGGATTCTGCAACACGCCTCGCGCTGAAGTTAAAGGCCCGCCGCGCTTAAAAAAACGGCGGGTCGCACAGATGCTGGGCAGTTGCGCAGAAATTTGCATGTTTCCACTTGCCAGCGGTGAACAGTGTCGCTAATATTCGTCCCCGCTGTCACCCAAGACGGCAGATGCGTTCTTAGCTCAGTTGGTTAGAGCACCACCTTGACATGGTGGGGGTCGATGGTTCGAGTCCATTAGAACGCACCAAAGTGCGTCCGTAGCTCAGTTGGTTAGAGCACCACCTTGACATGGTGGGGGTCGGTGGTTCGAGTCCACTCGGACGCACCAAACAGTTTTTCGATGCGTTCTTAGCTCAGTTGGTTAGAGCACCACCTTGACATGGTGGGGGTCGATGGTTCGAGTCCATTAGAACGCACCACTCTCTTCTGTATCTCCTTACGTTTCGCTCCTTTAAATCCTTTTGTTTCTTGTGTCGTCGCTTACCACGCTTTTTTCTGCCAGGCGATGCCGAGGCCCGATTACTTGCCAGCCGACGTCGACACTCGCTTTTAAGACAAATACGCATCCGGCTCAGCCGCACCTTTTCCGCGTTTCGCCGCGCGTCAACGGCAAATGACGCCCCGCTGATAAAGTGCGCGCTGTCAGGGTCCCACCAACCTGCATCGTCTCTACGCGGTTGCGGCAACAGGCTTTTCCTTGATCTCGCCCCGCCTGTCTTTATGCTTTTTGATTGGTTTTCGTATACTTAGCGTCTATACTATGGCCGGTGTTTCACTTGAATGGTTTCAGCCAATTGACGTGCCCTTACCTACACTCACAACAGGTTGCGCAACTCGCCCCCGCGGGCCATGGAACATCACCGCACAACTTCCTCTGCACGCTTCATATCTGTCACCTATTCTTAGTTTGTATCGCAGTCCGCTCGCTGAGCATGAATATTTCCCCGGTGCGCCAGGCATCGACCTCAAACCTTTATCATCCATCACAACTTACAGATAACTTGTCATGAAAAAGACCAAGATCGTTTGTACTATCGGCCCTAAAACTGAATCCGAAGAGATGCTGACCAACCTGCTGGAAGCGGGCATGAACGTTATGCGTCTTAACTTTTCCCACGGCGATTACGAAGAACACGGTCGTCGTATCGCCAATATCCGCGCGGTTATGGAGAAAACCGGTCGTCAGGCGGCGATTCTGCTGGATACCAAAGGCCCTGAAATCCGCACCATGAAACTGGAAGGCGGCAATGACGTGTCGCTGAAAGCGGGTCAGACTTTTACCTTCACCACCGATCAGTCAGTGATCGGCAACAGCGAGCGCGTAGCGGTAACCTACGCAGGCTTCGCCGCCGACCTGAAAATCGGCAATACCGTACTGGTTGATGATGGCCTGATCGGTATGGAAGTGACCGAAGTCACCGAAAACAGCGTTGTCTGTAAGGTGCTGAACAACGGCGACCTGGGCGAAAACAAAGGCGTTAACCTGCCGGGCGTTTCCATCCAGCTGCCGGCGCTGGCGGAAAAAGACAAACGCGACCTGATTTTCGGTTGCGAGCAAGGCGTCGACTTCGTTGCCGCTTCCTTTATCCGTAAACGCTCTGACGTGCTGGAAATCCGTGAGCACCTGAAAAAGCACGGCGGCGAACACATTCAGATCATCTCTAAAATCGAGAACCAGGAAGGCCTCAACAACTTTGATGAGATCCTGGACGCCTCTGACGGCATCATGGTCGCCCGCGGCGACCTTGGCGTGGAAATCCCGGTAGAAGAAGTGATTTTCGCGCAGAAGATGATGATCAAGAAATGTAATAAAGCGCGTAAGGTGGTGATTACCGCCACTCAGATGCTGGATTCTATGATCAAAACCCCCGCCCTACCCGCGCTGAAGCCGGCGACGTGGCGAACGCCATTCTGGACGGCACCGATGCGGTCATGCTCTCTGGCGAAAGCGCCAAAGGGAAATATCCGCTGGAGTCGGTCACCATTATGGCGACCATCTGCGAACGTACCGATCGCGTAATGAAATCCCGCATCGATTCGCTGAACGACAGCCGCAAGCTGCGGATCACCGAAGCGGTATGCCGCGGCGCGGTAGAGACCGCTGAGAAACTGGAAGCGCCGCTGATCGTCGTCGCCACCGAAGGCGGCAAATCGGCGAAGTCCGTACGTAAATATTTCCCGGACGCCACCATTCTGGCTCTGACTACCAATCAAATCACCGCGCGTCAGCTGCTGCTGAGCAAAGGCATTGAAGCGCGCGTCGTGAATGAAATCGCCTCTACCGACGATTTCTACCGTATTGGTAAAGAAATCGCGCTGGAAAGCGGCTATGCGCAAAAAGGCGACGTCGTAGTAATGGTTTCCGGCGCGCTGGTGCCAAGTGGTACGACAAATACCGCATCTGTTCATGTACTGTAAATAATTACAGCCATGATGAAAAAGCGCCTACGGGCGCTTTTTTTTATTTTGCGGTAAACGCAATCGCTAAAAATTCCAATTGAAAATAACGATAAAATCTGCCTTTCACCGAAGATAAAATCAATTAAATCTGCCTGTTTTCATTTATTTTTTCCCAATAAACGCCCCAACAGATGTTTCTTTGAGCGAACGAGCAAAATTAAGCATGTTCTCATCAAAAATTTATTCTCATACCAAAAAACTTTGTGTAATACTTGTAACGCTACATGGAGATTAACTCAATCTAGAGGGTATAAATAATGAATCGTACTAAACTGGTACTGGGCGCGGTAATTCTGGGTTCAACTCTGCTGGCTGGTTGCTCCAGCAACGCTAAAATCGACCAGCTGTCAAGCGACGTTCAGACTCTGAACGCTAAAGTTGACCAGCTGAGCAACGACGTGAACGCAATGCGTTCTGACGTTCAGGCTGCTAAAGATGACGCAGCTCGTGCTAACCAGCGTCTGGACAACCAGGCTCACTCTTACCGTAAGTAAGAGTTCTGGTAATAAAAATGGCGCCTGTCGGGCGCCATTTTTTTTGCTCATTTTTCTTTCCTGCTAATCTCTTCCGCTAAGACCTTCTTCCCTTCTCTTAATCCTTTTCAACCGTCTCGCTAAACGCGCCATTCAGCGTTCTCACGCTTTTTCCGGCTTCGCCTGAGTCACCCCAGCCTTTTGCTTCTCCGAAGGCGCTGCGTCACGCTGAGGCGCTTTTTCCGCGGTTTGCGTCTCGCCTCCGCTTACCGCCTCGCCCAGGTTAACCAAAATCGGCATGCCGGAGCGTCGTTTTAGCGCCGCCTCGATTAATGCGCTGTCGCTCTCTTTGCTTTTGATAAAGCGCTTCAGCGCGCCGGTCAACGGCAGCGGCATGGTTTGCGGATCGTCTTTCTCATTGCGCGACAGCGGCTGGTGTACTTCGATATAGCGTTTACCGTCGGGTTCGACGGCATATTTCACCGGCTGGTTGATAATCTGTACGCGCGTTCCCTTCGGCACGCTGCTGAACAGCGCTTCGATATCATCTGGCCGCAGACGAATACAGCCGGAACTGACGCGCATGCCGATGCCGAAATCAGCATTCGTGCCGTGGATCAAATAGTGGCCGCTGCCATACGCGAGGCGCATGGCAAACAACCCCATCGGATTATCCGGCCCGGCCGGCACCATTGGCGGCAGCGTGACGCCTTCTTTAGCATAACGCTTGCGAATATTCTCAGTCGGCGTCCAGGTTGGGTTAGGAATTTTCTGGCTGATACTGGTCACCATTGACGGCGTCATTGCGCCCAGCTGGCCAATTCCAACCGGATAGACAATCACCTTATTTTCCCCTTTCGGATAATAATAGAGGCGCAGCTCCGCCAGATTAACCACGATGCCCTCGCGTTTGGTATCGGGCAGCAGCATCTGCTGGGGAATAATCAATTCGCTACCCGCCTTCGGCAACCAGGGATCGGTACCGGGATTGGCTTCCAGCATATTCAGCAAGCCGATTTTGTAGCGTGCGGCGATAGCCTCCAGCGGCCGGTTATCGGCAGGCACAATCGTCGTGCTGTTTTCGCCGATCAGCCGGCTGTTTTCAGCAGGGAGCGGATATTCGGTCGCGCTCACCAGCAACGGCGCCAGCAGCGCGGCGCCTGTCAGTAAAAGGGCGAAGGGAAATGATACTTTCATGAAGGCTTCTCTCGTCGTCAGTAAAACGCACCCCGCTAACCGTAGCGGGGTGTGAGAGAAGTGTAGCTTAGCAGAGCGCCTGGGCGCGGGCGCGAATAGTGCGAATCATCGCTTCCAGTCCCTGAGAACGGGACGGCGTGAGGTGCTGGGTCAGCGCCAGCTGTTCAAACCAGGGACGGACGTCAAACTCGACGATCTGCTGCGGCGTCATCCCCTGATAGAGGCTAAATACCACTGCAATCAATCCTTTAACGATAGCGGCGTCGCTGTCGCCCTGTAACTGAATGGTGCCGTCCTCAGCCTGATCCATCAC
Organism: Mixta calida; assembly: GCF_002953215.1. Classification (NCBI taxonomy): domain Bacteria; kingdom Pseudomonadati; phylum Pseudomonadota; class Gammaproteobacteria; order Enterobacterales; family Erwiniaceae; genus Mixta; species Mixta calida. Next base: position 2,089,985 of record NZ_CP026378.1, on the reverse strand, counting down.
AATCCAGACCTGGCTCTGACAGCCGGAAACACTGTTTTGCGCCTGGCGGAAGGAATCGGACAATTCCGGCAGCTTTCCGCCCAGCTCAATCACATACAGATACTTTTCTTCCCAGTTGGCGCAGCGATTAAAGTTACGCACCAGCTTCTCTTTTTCTGGCAGTGTCGCCATTCCTTCCTCCCTTGCCAGCCGGACGGCGTTAGCCTCCCAGCAGGCGGTGTATACGTGTCAGCCCCGCAGCAAGCCGATCGGCCTCTTCCTCGCTATTATACATGGCGAAAGAGGCGCGGCACATGGCAGGTACGCCGTAGTGCTTCATCAGCGGCATGGCGCAGTGGTGGCCGGTACGGATGGCGATGCCGTATTGATCCAGAAAACTGCCGACGTCATAGGCGTGATGCTTGCCGAGATTAAAGGCGATAACGCCGGCGCGCGTCTGCGGTCCGTAGATCGCCAGATCGGGCACCGAAGCAAGCTTGTCCAGCGCATAGCCCATCAGCGAGTGCTCCCAGGCCTGAATGTTGTCCAGACCAAGCGACTCAACGTAGGCCAGCGCAGCGCCAAGGCCGATGATGCCGCCGGTATTCGGCGTACCCGCTTCGAGGCTCCACGGCGCTTTCGCGTAGGTGGTGCCTTCCGGCAACATGACCGTTTCGATCATCGAGCCGCCGCCTTCCCAGGGCGGCATATCCGCCAGCAGCGCCTGACGGCCATAGAGCACGCCAATGCCGGTCGGTCCGTAGATCTTATGCCCGGAGAAGACATAGAAATCACAGCCGATATCCTGCACGTCGACGCGCTGATGCATTACCGCCTGCGCGCCGTCCACCAGCGTCACCAGCCCCGCCGCTTTCGCCTGCGCCACCAGCGCTTTGACCGGGTTGACGGTGCCCAGCACGTTGGAAACGTGCGTCACCGCCAGCAGCCGGGTGCGATCGTCAATCAGCGACGCCAGACGTCCGACGTCCAGTTCGCCTTCAGCGGTCAGCGGCAGCACGCGGAGGGTCGCGCCGGTGCGCGCCGCCACCATCTGCCACGGCACGATGTTCGCGTGATGCTCCATCTCGGTGATAATGATGTTATCGCCCTGACGGAGCTGGGTGCCGCCCCAGCTGTTCGCCACCAGGTTAATGCCTTCGGTGGTGCCTTTAACGAAAACAATCTCTTCCGGCGAGGCGGCATTAAGAAAACGCGCCGCCTGGGCGCGCACGTTTTCCATATCGGTGGTGGCGGCGGCGCTCAGCGAGTGAATGCCGCGATGTACCGCGGCGTAGCCGTGCTGATAAAAGTGGCTTTCCGCGTTGATGACCGCCAGCGGTTTTTGCGCGCTGGCCGCGCTGTCCAGGTAGGCCAACGGCTGGCCGTTGACCTCGCGCGACAGGATCGGGAAGTCAGCCCTGACGCGTGCGAGATCAAAACTCATTGAATGCCTCCGGGGAAACGCTGCTCGATACGCTGCAGCACCGTCGCCTTCAGCGTTTCATTGTCGATGGCCTCGGTCAGCTCAGCGGCGAAGGCGTAGACAATCATGCGCTGCGCCGCTTCTTCGCTGATGCCGCGCGCGCGCAGATAGAACATCTGTTCTTCGTCGATACGGCCAACCGTCGCGCCGTGGCTGCATTTCACATCATCGGCGTAGATTTCGAGCTGCGGTTTGGTGTCCACTTCCGCCAGGCGACCGAGCAACAGGTTGTTGTTAGTCATCTGACCGTCGGTTTTCAGCGCATGCGGCGCCACCTTGATCATGCCGTTGAAGACGGCGCGCGCGCGATCGCGCACGATGGTCTTATGAAGCTGACGGCTCTGGCAGTAGCCTTTGTTGTGCTCCAGGAAGGTGCGGGTATCGCATACCTCTTTATCCACCGGCAGCACCAGGCTGTTGATGGAGAGGTTGCTGTTTTCGCCGTTAAGCTGCGCGCTGGTGTTATGGCGGCTCAGGCCCGCCCCCAGCAGGAAGCTGTGGCTGCTGACGTTCGCATCGCGACCGACGACGATATCATTGTGCGCGAAATGGTAGCTGCCGACGTTTTCAAATGCGAGTTTGGTGTGGGTCAGCTGCGCATTGTCGCCTACCGCCATTGTCAGGCGCGCGCCGGTAAAGTGCGGCTGGTCGTTCAGGCTGACATAGTGCTCGATAACCTGCGCCTGCGCGCCCGCTTCAATCTGCATGTGGTGGCGATAATGAACGGTATTCAGCGCCTCTTCGTTCCGGCCGCTGCTGATATGCAGCAGATAGAGCGGACGCGCCGCCGCTTTGCCACGCGCCAGGCGCAGTGTGGTCGCCTGTTCCGCCAGACTTTCGGTCAGGTGCAGAAACACCTCCGGCTGAACCGGCGCGGACAGATTGCGGCGCTCCGCCGCGCTGGCGACCTGCACTTCAAACTGATCGAAATCAGCGTCGCTGAGGCTGGCGCTAAAGTGCCCGTCAACAAACACCAGACGCACCGCATCCAGCGGCAGCGCCAGCGAGGCGACCTGCTCCGCCGTCAGCGCCGCTTCCGCAGGCAGTACGAAACGGTGGCTGAACAGTTCGTCCAGCGGCGTATATTTCCAGTTTTCATGCTTGCGGGTCGGCAGACCCAGCCGCATCAGCTGCTGCCAGTGCTGCTGCGCCTGTAGCGAACGATCGTCGCCGCGCGACTCAAACAGATGATGCCACTGTTGCAGCGCGTTCTCACTCCTGGTCGGTAAGCCAGCCATAGCCTTGCTCCTCCAGCTGTTTCACCAGCGTAAAGTCGCCAGATTTCACGATTTTGCCCTGATACAGCACGTGTACATAATCAGGTTTGATGTAGTCGAGGATGCGCTGATAGTGCGTCACGATAATAAAGGCTCGCTTGCCGTCGCGCAGCGAGTTCACGCCGTGGGAGACGATTTTCAGCGCGTCGATATCGAGACCGGAATCGGTTTCATCGAGAATGCAGAGATCCGGCTCCAGCGCCGCCATTTGCAGAATGTCGTTACGCTTTTTCTCGCCGCCGGAGAAGCCGACGTTCACTGAACGGGTCAGCAAATCTTCCGGCATCTTCAGCATGTCGATCTTCTCTTCGATAAAGTCCTGGAAGTCGAAACGATCCAGCTCGCCCTGTCCGCGATATTTACGCACCGCGTTAACCGCGGTTTGCAGGAAAAACTGGTTGCTGACGCCGGGGATTTCTACCGGATACTGGAAAGCCATGAAGATGCCTTCGCCGGCGCGCTCTTCAGGCGACAGCTCCAGCAGATCTTTGCCTTTGAACGCCACCGAACCGCCGACGACTTCATACTCCTCGCGGCCCGCCAGCGTGGCGGAAAGCGTACTTTTACCGGAGCCATTCGGTCCCATGATGGCGTGCACTTCGCCCGGCTTGATCTCTAAATCCAGTCCGCGCAGAATGGCCTTATCTTCAATACTTACCTGTAAATCTTTAATGCTTAACATGTTTTGTCCTTCGCTTGCCCGCAGGCAACGATGCAGATAACGCCGACGTTAGCCGACGCTGTGTTCCAGACTGATGGCCAGCAGCTTTTGCGCCTCAACGGCGAATTCCAGCGGCAACTCAGAGAAGACATCCTTACAGAAACCGTTAACGATCATCGAAATGGCGTCCTCTTCGCTGATGCCACGCTGCAGGCAATAGAACAGCTGATCTTCGCCGATGCGCGAGGTGGTCGCTTCGTGCTCCAGCTGCGCGGTGTTGTTGCGCGTCTCCACGTACGGGAAAGTATGCGCGCCGCAGTCCGGGCCGATCAGCATAGAGTCGCATTGGGTAAAGTTACGGGCGTTGGTCGCCGTCGGCATGATTTTCACCAGGCCGCGATAGGTGTTCTGACTTTTACCGGCGGAAATCCCTTTCGAAATAATGGTCGACTTCGTGTTTTTACCGATATGGATCATCTTGGTGCCGGTGTCCGCCTGCTGGCGGCCGCTGGTCAGCGCCACGGAGTAGAACTCGCCGATGGAGTTGTCGCCGCGCAGGATCACGCTGGGATATTTCCAGGTGATGGCCGAACCGGTTTCCGACTGCGTCCAGGACATTTTGCTGTTTTCGCCTTCGCACAGCGCGCGCTTGGTCACGAAGTTCAGGATACCGCCCTGGCCTTCTCCGCCGGGGAACCAGTTCTGCACTGTAGAATATTTCACTTCGGCGTTTTTATGGATGATCACTTCCACCACCGCCGCGTGCAGCTGATAGCTGTCGCGCACTGGCGCAGAGCAGCCTTCGATATAGCTGACGTAGCTGTCTTCGTCGGCGATCAGGATAGTGCGTTCAAACTGACCGGTTTTCGCTGCGTTGATGCGGAAATAGGTAGAGAGCTCCATCGGGCAGCGCACCCCTTTCGGGATATAGACAAAGGTGCCGTCCGACGCGACCGCCGAATTAAGCGCGGCAAAGAAGTTATCGTTATGCGGCACTACGGTGCCGAGATACTTCTGCACCAGCTCAGGATGTTCCTGAATCGCTTCGCCGAAGGAACAGAAAATAATCCCCTGCTCCGCCAGCTTGTGACGATAGGTGGTGGCGACGGAAACGGAATCGAAAATGGCGTCCACCGCCACCTCTTTGCCTTCGCGCACCGGTACGCCCAGCTGGTCGAACGCCTTTTCCACTTCCTGCGTCAGGTAGCTGCTGCTCGCCTGCGCGCCGGAGGTTTGCGTCGCGCCCGGCTCTGAGGCGCAACTGTCGTCGCAGTTGCCGCACGAAGGCGCTGAATAGTAGCTGTAATCCTGATAGTCCAGCTTATCGTAATGGGCTTTCAGCCAGTGGGGCTCTTCCATTTGCAGCCAGGCTTCATAAGCCTTCAGGCGGAAGTTGAGCATCCATTCAGGCTCGTTGCGCTTGGCGGAAATGGCGCGCACTACCTCTTCGCTGATGCCGTGCGCCAGCTCGTCGGTCTGTAATTGGGTAAAGAAGCCTTCCTTATAATTCTGTCGGCCGCCTTCCCAGATTTGTACGTCATCTGATGCTTCACTGTTTCGGGACATAGCAATGTTACTCGACGCCAAAGCTCTCGCCGCAACCGCAGGCGTGCTGAGCTTTAGGGTTATTAAATTTAAATACCTGATTCAGGCCTTCGCGCACGAAATCAACCTGCGTGCCGTCAATAAACGGCATCGCCTGCAGCGGCACGTAAAGCGTTGCGCCCTGATGAGTAAACAGCAGATCGTCTTCCGCCGGTTCTTTCACCAGGTCCATCGTGTAGCCGAAGCCCGCACAGCCCGACTGTTTTATGCCCAGTCGCAGCCCTTTTACATGCGGATCGTTGGCGGCAAGCGTTTTAATTTGCTGCGCCGCGCTGTCAGTTAAGGTCAAACCCTTCCAGATGAAATCATCTGGAGAGAAAGATGCCGGATTTGCAGATTGCATAGTTTATTACCTCGCGATGCGATGCCTGGCGGTCCTGGTCCACTATGGTAGTGATAATGGTAATTGCTTCAACCTCTTGTTTTGCAGGGATAAGCGCAAACCGCCTTTTTTCGTGCCGTTTTATTAAGGATAGTCTCTGCGAAGCAGTTTGCTTTTACAGCGACGATGCCCGCGGGGGCGGAGAATAATAGTATAAAATCAACAAGTTAAAAAGCGCCTAATGCGCTAAATCAACCCTGTCGTTATTTTACGCTTCCTGGTCATAAAGAGGATTGTTATTGCCGATTTTATCGACAGGCAGCATTAATGGATAAATTATCCCGCAACACCATTGCAACCTGGCGCATTTTTATTATGATAATGATTATCATTAACATGCCACAGGTGAAGCATGAACGTTTCCATCAATGCCTGGCTACAGTACAAAATTGATGAATATAAGTTTGCCGTGCGCGATATCACGGTCGATTTTTACCTGGCGCAGGCAAAGCTGAATCGTCCCGACTGTTCGCTCGATCAGCTGCGTAATTTTAACGACACCTGTTTAGATATGGCCGAACTGTGCCAGCTCAATGGCGATGAGCAAAGTTATCTTCATGCGCTTGGCAAGTTGCACCACCGACTGCTGCACGAGATCAACAATAAACAGCGCGAACGGCTGTTCCGCATGCAGGCCTGCCAGCTGGCGCGACACTCTTTGAGCAAGCTCTGCCACCAGCTGGCGATGAGCGGCGACTGGGAAAAAGCCACCGCGTTGCAGAGCGATTTCGTCAAGCACGCCGCCTGGATCTGGTAGCTTTTACGCCTTTTCCAGACGGCGTCCGCCTTATCAGGAGACGGGCCGCCTGATCGCCGTCGAAAGCCGCGCGCTGCAGCAGAGACGATCCTGACCGTCGAAAATATCAATCTGCCAGACCTGATGCGTGCGGCCAAGCTGCAAAGGACGGCAGCGTCCGCGGACTTCCCCTTCGCGCACCGCGCGCAGATGGCTGGCGTTGATCTCCAGCCCAACCAGCGCCTCGTCCCCTTCGGTACAGAGATAGCCCGCCATCGAACCGAGCGTCTCCGCCAGCACAGCCGACGCGCCGCCGTGCAGCAGGCCAAACGGCTGGCGCGTGCGTTCATCTACCGGCATCACCGCTTCCAGCCCATCCTCCAGCAGCGCGGTAAAGCGGATGCCTAAATGCCCAACCAGATTATCAGCGCTGCGCGCGTTGATCTCCGCCAGCGTCGCCTGGCGCTTCCAGATGCTCATGGCATCAGCTCCAGCAGCGCCTGCAGCGGATGGCGCATGCCGTTGCCCTCAATCCGCTTCACCTGGCTGCGGCAGGAGTAGCCGGTCGCCAGACAGCGCTGCCGCGGCAGCCTCTGCATCTGCGGATGCCAGGAAAGCTCATAGATCCCCAGCGAGTTGTCGAGATTTTTCACCTCATGGCCGTAGGTGCCCGCCATGCCGCAGCAGCCGACGTTGATATTCTCCAGCCGCGCGCCGAAGCGGGCGAAGATCGCCGCCCATTGCTCAGGGGTGGCGGGCAGCGCCGTCACCTCGGTGCAGTGCGCGAACAGATACCAGGATTCGCCGGCCGGCTGCTTGATCTCGCGCGTCGCCAGCGCCTGATGCAGCCACTCGTGCACCAGCTGAACGTGGAAGTCGCCGCGCCGATCGCCCAGCGTCTGCTTATACTCATCGCGGTAGCAGAGCACCAGCGCCGGATCGACGCCGACCATCGGCATCCCCAGCTGCGCCAGCCGGTTAAGGAAATCCGCCGTTTTTTGCGCGGTGCGGGCGAACCGCTTCAGGAAGCCTTTAATATGCTGTGCCTTGCCGTTGGGGGAAAACGGCAGCAGCACCGGCCGGTAGCCCAGCTTTTCAATCAGACGCACAAAGTCCGCCACCAGCTGCGCTTCGTAGTAGCTGGTAAAAGGATCCTGCACCACCAGCACCGTTTTTTCGCGCTGCGCAGCGTCGAGGCGCTCCAGCTGTTCCAGCGTGGTCGCCGACGCCGGATGGCCTGCCAGCTGCTGTTTCAGCGTCGGCGTGGAGAGCAGCGGCAGATCGACCATGCCGATATGACGCTGGCTGAGATTGCGCACCCAGGGCTGCTTCAGAAAGAAGTTAAACGCGCGCGGCGCGCGCGCCATCACCGGCGCGTAGCTTTCCACCGCCGCCACCAGATGATCGCTGACCGGACGCAGATAGCGGGTATGGTAGAGCTGCAGGAAACGCGAGCGAAACGCCGGCACGTCGATTTTAATCGGGCACTGCGTCGAACAGGCTTTACAAGCCAGGCAGCCGGACATCGCCTCTTTCACCTCATGGGAGAAGTCATATTCCCCTTTGCGCGCATACCAGCTGTTGCGGGTGCGCGCGATCAGCCCGCGCAGGCTGATGGCCGATTCCGGGATCTGCCGCTCCAGCGCCAGCGGATCGATGCCCTTCTCCGCCAGCAGGCGCAGCCATTCACGCGTCAGCGTGGCGCGCCCTTTCGGCGAATGGATGCGGTTGCGGGTAATTTTCATCGACGGACACATCGGACTGCGCGCGTCGAAGTTAAAGCAGAGGCCGTTGCCGTTGCATTCCAGCGCGCCGCGCCACTCGTTACGCACGTCGAGTGGGATCTGGCGGTCATAGTAGCCGCGCGTCACGCTGTCTATTTGCATCATCGGGTCGTCAACGCCGAGCGGCGTACATATTTTGCCGGGATTCAGCCGGTTGTCAGGATCGAAAGCGGCCTTAATGCGACGCAGCTCCTGATAGAGCGCCTCGCCGAAAAAGGCCGGGCTGTACTGGGCGCGGAAGCCTTTGCCATGCTCACCCCATAGCAGGCCGCCGTAGCGCGCCGTCAGCGCCACCACCTCATCGGAAATCTGCTTCATCAGCATCTCCTGCTGCGGATCGCACATATCCAGCGCTGGACGCACATGCAGCACCCCGGCGTCGACGTGGCCGAACATGCCGTAGTTCAGTCCATGCCCGTCAAGCAGCGCGCGGAACTCGACGATATAGTCCGCCAGCCGCTCCGGCGGCACCGCCGTATCTTCGACAAAGGGAATCGGTTTGGCGCGCCCTTTGGCGTTGCCCAGCAGACCTACCGCCTTTTTACGCATGTTATAGATGCGCTCAATAGCGCCGATATCGTTACAGAGCTGATAGCCAATAATGCCGCCCTGCTGCTGCGCCATCAGCGCATCAAGACGTTCGCAGAGTGCGGCGACCCGCGCATCGATCAGCTGACGATCGTCACCGGCGAACTCGACGATATTGATGCCGAGCATCTCTTTGTCCGGCACGTCGGTGATCAGTTCACGCACCGAATGCCAGACGATATCTTCGCGCGCCAGGTTCAACACTTTTGAATCGACCGTCTCGACCGACAGCGCTTTCGCTTCCACCATCAGCGGCGCGTTGCGCAGCGCCGAATCGAACGAATCATATTTAATATTGACCAGCCTGCGCACCGCAGGCAGCGGTGTAATATTCAGGCGCGCTTCGCTGATAAAGGCCAGCGTGCCTTCAGCACCGCAAAGAATGCGGGTTAAGTCGAACGTTTGCAGATCGTCGCTCAGCACATGGCGCAGATCGTAGCCGGTGAGAAAGCGGTTAAGGGGCGGGAACTTCTCGGTAATCAGTTCGCGCTGTTCGCGGCAGCGGGAAAGGACGGTGTGATAGATGCGTCCTTCCGGCGTCTGCTCCTGCGCCAGCTGTTCCGCCAATTCTACCGGCATGGGGCGGGTGTCGAGAATGTCGCCGCCCAGCAGCACCGCGCGCAGCCCCAGCACGTGATCGGAGGTTTTGCCGTAGACCAGCGAACCCTGCCCGGAGGCGTCGGTATTGATCATGCCGCCCAGCGTGGCGCGGTTGCTGGTGGAAAGTTCCGGCGAAAAGAAGTAGCCCAGCGGCTTAAGATACGCATTAAGCTGATCTTTTATCACGCCCGCCTCGACGCGCACCCAGCCTTGCTCCAGGTTAACGTCCAGAATGCGGTTCATATAGCGCGACATATCCACCACGATGCCCTGATTCAGCGCCTGGCCGTTAGTGCCGGTGCCGCCGCCGCGCGGGGTGAAGGTCAGGCTGGAGAACGGCGGGCTGGCGGCGACGCTGGCGATCAGCGCCACGTCGGCGGTGGATCGCGGAAAAAGCACCGCGTCCGGCAAAAGCTGGTAAATACTGTTATCTGTGGACATGGTAAGACGGTCAGCGTAGCTGGTGGCCGTATCACCGGTGAAACCACGCTGTTTCAGCGCGTCCAGAAATGAAAGCACCAGCTGCACGAGGCCCGGCGCCTGAGAAATCTGTGGGATCATTATCGGGTGACCAAATGTTGTGTATCGTTTGCGCTTGCTGTTTTTGTTGCTGATTCTCGTTGTATCACATTTTTTTATGGGGTGCTGTTTTTTCAGGAAACGTAACAACTTCCGCCGTGCGCCACTGTCGCAACGTGAGGAAATCCCGCATTATTAAAGGCCAGGCGGCAATGGGCCGCTGACGATGGCAAGGCATAAATTAAGGATCTTTTTTTCGTATGAGAAAACTGCAACAGGAAATGGATTTAACTCAAATTCTTTTCTCACTGATGTTCATCCTGCTGATGATTGTCGCCTGTTTCTGGGTGGTACAACCTTTTATCCTCGGATTCGCGTGGGCGAGCATGGTGGTGATCGCCACTTGGCCGCTGATGCTGAAGCTGCAGGCGCTGCTCTGGGGGCGACGTACGCTGGCGATCATCGCCATGACGTTAATCCTGCTGCTGCTGTTTATTATTCCGGTCGCGCTGCTGGTTAACAGCCTGATTGATAACGTGGGGCCGCTCGTCGCCTGGGCAACCTCCGGCAATTTGCATCCGCCGCAGCTCAACTGGCTGCATCAGATCCCGCTGGTCGGCAGCAAGCTTTACACCAGCTATCATCTACTGCTGGATGGCGGCGGCAGCGCGCTGATGGCCAAAGTACAGCCTTATGTCGGCCGCACCACCGGCTTTTTCGTGGCGCAGGCGGGCCATTTCGGTCGTTTTCTGCTGCATCTGGGCCTGATGCTGCTGTTCAGCATCCTGCTTTTCTGGCGTGGCGAGCAGGTAGGCAACGGCATTCGCCACTTCGCTTTTCGTCTCGCGTCGCGTCGCGGCGACGCGGCGGTGCTGCTGGCCAGCCAGGCGATCCGCGCGGTGGCGCTGGGCGTGGTAGTCACCGCGCTGGTGCAGGGCGTGTTGGGCGGCATTGGCCTGGCCATTTCGGGCATTCCTTACGCTACGCTGCTGACGGTGCTGATGATCCTGTTCTGCCTGGTGCAGGCGGGGCCGCTGCCGGTGTTGATTCCGGCGGTGATCTGGCTCTACTGGAGCGGCGACACCACCTGGGGCACCGTGCTGCTGGTCTGGAGCTGCGTAGTCGGCACGCTGGATAACGTGTTGCGCCCGGTGCTGATCCGTATGGGCGCCGATTTGCCGATGATCCTGATTCTCTCCGGCGTTATCGGCGGGCTGGTCGCCTTCGGCATGATTGGTCTGTTTATCGGCCCGGTCGTGCTGGCGGTCTCCTATCGTCTGGTCTCAGTCTGGATGCATGAGGCGCCAATGCCCGATGAAGATCCTGAAGATGTGGTGGAGGAATTAGCCGAGCATGAAGAAGAAGTAACGCAAACCAACTCCGAGCATTAATCAATCCTGCTGCCGGACGGCGCTCGCCGTTCGGCCTTTTTCCCTCTTGCCGCCATAAAATTTCTTATTAAAGATATTTAACTTTCCTTTGCTACCTGTATCTTTTTAGGTAGTGCCAGCGCGAAATTGATTACATACGCCACAGTTTTTTCGCTGAAAGAGCGGCTTAAGCCTCACAAAATATTATGAGTCGTTAACTAATAAGAGGATTCTTAAAGACGGCTAACCCTTTGCTGAATACTATGAGTGCCATGTTTAGGATCAAACCTCTGATTTTTAAACAACCTTTTTCCCCTGAGTAAAGTGAAGAATTGCTGTGTGTAGTCTTTGCCCATCCCATGTGATGGGCTTTTTTTTTGTCTGACGCCCAACAAAAAGGCCGGAAATTCCGGCCTTTATCATTAAGTTACATTAGTAAGGGATGTTTTACTTTATCTCTGCCAGGCTCAGCCAGGTTTGAACAACGGTGTCCGGGTTAAGCGACAGGCTGTCAATGCCCTCCTCCATCAACCAGGCGGCGAAGTCCTGATGATCGGATGGACCCTGACCGCAGATGCCGACATATTTGCCCTGCTTTTTAGCGGCGCGAATCGCCATGGACAGCAGCGCTTTGACCGCCTCGTTACGTTCGTCAAAGAGTTCAGACACCACGCCGGAGTCGCGGTCCAGCCCCAGCGCCAGCTGAGTCATATCATTCGAACCGATAGAGAAGCCGTCAAAGTGTTCAAGGAACTGCTCCGCCAGCAGCGCATTGGACGGGATTTCGCACATCATAATGATTTTCAGGCCATCCTCGCCACGCTTCAGACCCTGACGCGCCAGCTCCTCGATCACTGCCTCCGCCTGCGCTACGGTGCGCACAAACGGAATCATGATTTCGACGTTGGTCAGCCCCATCTCATTACGCACGCGCTTCACCGCTTCGCACTCCAGCGCGAAACAGTCGCGGAAGCGATCCGCTACGTAGCGACCGGCGCCGCGGAAGCCGAGCATCGGGTTCTCCTCTTCCGGCTCGTAGCGTTCACCGCCCACCAGGTTGGCATATTCGTTGGATTTGAAGTCGGAGAGGCGCACAATCACGCGCTTCGGCGCAAACGCCGCACCCAGCGTCGCAATCCCTTCCGTCAGGCGGCCGATATAGAACTCCACCGGATCGTCAAAGCCTTTCATCAGCTCGCGGATCTGCTGTTGCAGTTCCGGCGTCTGCTGATCGAATTCCAGCAGCGCTTTGGGATGCACGCCGATCATACGGTTGATAATAAACTCCAGCCGCGCAAGGCCCACCCCTTCATTCGGCAGACAGGCGAAATCAAAAGCGCGGTCCGGGTTGCCGACGTTCATCATAATCTTCAGCGGCAGCGCCGGCATTTCATCAACCTGCGAGCTTTTTATATCGAAATCGAGCAGGTCGTCATAGACATAGCCGGTGTCCCCTTCAGCGCAGGAGACCGTGACTTTATGCCCATCCTGCAGGCGATCGGTCGCGTCGCCGCAGCCAACCACTGCCGGGATCCCCAGCTCGCGGGCGATGATCGCCGCATGGCAGGTACGTCCGCCGCGGTTGGTAACGATCGCCGCCGCTTTCTTCATGATCGGCTCCCAGTCCGGATCGGTCATATCGGTGACCAACACGTCCCCTTTCTGGATGCGATTCATTTCGCTGATGTCGTGGATGACTTTTACTTCGCCCGCGCCGATACGGTGACCGATGGCGCGGCCTTCCACTACGACGCTGCCCTTGCCCTGCAACGTGTAACGCTCCATCACCTGACCGTTAGAGCGGACGGTTTCGGGACGCGCCTGAACGATATAGAGTTTGCCGGTATGTCCATCTTTCGCCCACTCGATATCCATCGGGCGCTTGTAATGCTGTTCGATTTGCACCGCCTGCCGCGCCAGCGCCTGCACTTCTTCATCGCTGAGGCAGAAGCGATCGCGATCTTCCGTCGGCACATCTTCGATTTTTACCTGTTCGCCGTGCGCCTGCGAATCGGCATAAACCATGCGGATCTTCTTGGAACCCATATTGCGGCGCACAATAGCCGGACGGTTTGCCTGCAATGTCGGCTTGTGTACATAAAACTCGTCAGGGTTGACCGCCCCCTGCACCACCATTTCACCCAGTCCCCAGGCGGCGGTAATAAATACCACCTGATCGAATCCCGATTCGGTATCGATAGTGAACATCACGCCGGAGGAGGCCTGATCGGAGCGCACCATACGCTGTACGCCAGCGGAAAGCGCCACGCCGCGATGGTCATAACCCTGATGCACGCGATAGGAGATAGCGCGGTCGTTAAACAGTGAGGCGTAAACATGCTTCAACGCCACCAGCACCGCATCAAAGCCCTGTACGTTAAGGAAGGTCTCCTGCTGACCCGCGAAGGAGGCGTCAGGCATATCTTCCGCCGTGGCCGACGAGCGCACGGCGAAAGAAGCGTCAGCGTCATCCGCCGACAGCTGCTCATACGCCTCGCGGATCGCCTCTTCCAGCTCAGGCTGAAAAGGCGTTTCGACAATCCACTCCCGGATCTGTTTGCCCGCTTTCGCCAGCGCGTCCACATCATCAATATCGGTCTGATCCAGCAAGGTATAGATACGCTGGTTAACGCCGCTTTGATCGAGAAATAGATTGAATGCATCAGCGGTTGTCGCAAAACCGTCAGGAACGGATACGCCGAGCGACGACAGGTTAGTAATCATTTCACCGAGAGAGGCGTTCTTTCCTCCCACGCGATCAACATCGTTCATGCCTAACTGGCTGTACCAGAGCACTAGCGGCATTTCTTTATCGGACATTGAGGCAATCCTTTTATCGTGATTTAGGGGGCACAAGGAACAAAAAAATGCGCTTATAACGCCTATTCAGCCTGGCACAGCGCACCGCAAAAGCGAAAGTGTTGAATCGTTCAAGCAGGTGAAAAAAACTATTTTAAGAAAACTCCGTCCGCTTATCGGCTTTTGCGCAACAAAAATAATTTTATTAAATTCATTTAAAATCATGAGATTAAATTAATGTAAGCGTTTTACCTGGTTTATTTTGTTGCGCAACGAATCGCTGCTATTTTTACTTTTTTCAATGACGTAAAAAGAAGAAAATAAATTAAATCAGAAACGCCATTTCATTTATTTATTCAGTTTTAACAGCAGCGGAGTTTTCTGAAAACATAACATTCAAATTAATTATTAATGAAACTTTAATTTTATCAGGTCAGGAGATTGCCGATTGCCTTCTTTGGCGTTATCCGCCAGGCTCAACGCATCCTGCATAAGAGAGAATAAACATGACGGCAGAACGCAGCGTTTTTTGTATTTCCGATGGAACCGCTATTACGGCCGAGGTGCTGGGCCATGCGGTGCTGTCGCAGTTTCCGGTCGCCACCAACAGTTTTACCCTGCCCTTTGTGGAAAATGTGCAGCGCGCCCAGGCGGTAAAAGCGCAAATCAATGCTATTTATCAACAAAGCGGAGTACGGCCGCTGGTCTTTTTTTCTATCGTGCAACCGGAAGTGCGCGAAGTGATTTTACAAAGCGACGGCTTTTGTCAGGATATCGTTCAGGCGCTGGTCGCGCCTTTGCAGCAGGAGTTGGGCATGGCGCCTGCGCCGGTCGCTCACCGCACCCACGGTCTCACCGCCAGCAATCTCGGCAAATATGACGCGCGCATCGCAGCGATCGATTACACCCTGGCGCACGATGACGGCATTTCTCTGCGCGGCCTGGATGAGGCGCAGGTGATTTTACTGGGCGTCTCCCGCTGCGGTAAAACGCCCACCAGCCTCTATCTGGCGATGCAGTTCGGCATACGCGCCGCTAACTACCCTTTTATCGCCGATGATATGGATAACCTGAAGCTGCCGCCAGCGCTTAAACCTCATCAGCACAAGCTGTTTGGCTTAACCATCGATCCTGAACGGCTGGCGGCGATTCGCCAGGAGCGCGCGGAAAATAGTCGCTACGCCTCCATGCGCCAGTGTCGGCTGGAAGTGGGTGAAGTAGAGGCGCTGTTTCGCTCCCATCAGATCCGCTATCTCAACAGCACTAACTATTCGGTTGAGGAGATCGCCACCAAGATTCTCGACATTATGGGGCTCACCCGTCGCATGTATTAACCCCTGCGCGGGCGGCGAAGGCGATCGGAGCGCTGGCTACGCGCGTTCAGCTGCCTTCGCCGTTGCGATAACCCAGGGGCGCGGCGCCTTTTACCTCTTACAGGCGGTTGAATTTACGGCTGATTGGTTTATTGTGATCGTCATCACTTCCCGGCACTTCAGCCGCTGCGAAGACAAATTTCCGAGACAGCAATGAACAAAACTGACGAACTGCGCACCGCGCGCATCGATAGCCTGGTGACGCCTGCCGCGCTGGCGCAGCAATACCCAATTACAAATAGCATCGTTGAAAACGTTACCGCTGCCCGCCAGCGCATCGCGCGCATTCTGGCTGGCGACGATCCGCGTTTGCTGGTGATAATCGGCCCCTGCTCGCTGCATGACCCGCGCGCCGCGCTCGATTACGCCGCCCGACTCAAAGCTCTGCATGACAAATATCACTCCCGGCTGGAAATCGTCATGCGCACCTATTTCGAAAAACCGCGCACCGTAGTGGGCTGGAAGGGACTGATTTCCGATCCCGGCCTCGATGGTTCATTCCGCGTTAATGACGGCCTGGGCATTGCGCGCAAGCTGCTGCTCGATATTAACGCGCTCGGCCTGCCGACGGCGACGGAGTTTCTCGATATGGTGATCGGCCAGTTTATTGCCGATTTAATCAGCTGGGGCGCAATCGGCGCCCGCACCACTGAAAGTCAGATCCACCGTGAAATGGCCTCGGCGCTCTCCTGTCCGGTCGGGTTCAAAAACGGCACCGACGGCAATACGCGCATCGCTGTCGACGCGATCCGCGCCGCCAGGGTCAGCCATATGTTCCTGTCGCCGGATAAAAACGGGCAGATGACCATCTATCAGACCAGCGGCAACCCGTCCGGCCACATTATTATGCGCGGCGGCAAAACACCGAACTACCATCCGCAGGATATCGCCGCGGCGGTGGCCAGCCTGCGCGAATTCGGTCTGCCTGAACAGCTGGTAGTCGATTTCAGCCACGGCAACTGCCTGAAGCAGCACCGCCGCCAGCGCGACGTAGCGACGTCAGTGGCGCAGCAGATCCGCGACGGATCGCGCGCTATCGGCGGCGTGATGATTGAAAGCTTTTTGCAGGAAGGCAACCAGCCGGTAGTCAGCGGACAACCGCTGAACTATGGTCAGTCGATTACCGATCCCTGCCTCGGCTGGGAAGACAGCGAAGCCGTGCTGGCACTGCTGGCTGACGCGGTCGACAGCCGTTTCTGACGGCGAGCCGCCGTTTGCTGTGGACGCGCGTCCTGTAAAAGGCGAATCCTTGTCGGATGCCGCGTAACGCGCAGAATAAAAAAGCCGGTCGCTGACCGGCTTTTTTGCGTCACGCTCGTGCCTTACGCTGCGCAGAAGCGCGGCTTAGCTAGAGCAGCTCACCGAGATTTTTTTACTCCAGTCCGGCGGACGCTTCGTGAAGTCGGCAAATTCAGGCGCATCGCTGAAGGGATTTGAAAGCGCCTGATGCAGATGCTTCAGCATGCTGATATCGCCCTGCTCCGCGCCTTCAATCGCCTGCTGCGCCAGGTAGTTACGCAAAATCACCGCTGGATTCGCAGCCTTCATCTGCCGCTGGCGCGTCTCGTCGCTGCTTTCATCTTTCAGCAGGCGCTGCTGATAGCGCTGGAACCAGGCGTCAAACGCGTCACGATCGATAAATTCGTCGCGCAGCGGCGAACGGCTCTCCCGCTGCTGTACCTCGCTGAGCATGCGGAAGGTGTGGGTATAGTCGCTGCCCTCCTGACTCATTAACGCCAGCAGGCCGGTCAGAAGTTCGTTATCCTCCTGCTGCGGCGTCAGGAAGCCCAGTTTAGCGCGCATCTTCTCGCCCCAGGCCGCCATCAGCGCGGGCTCGTAATGGCCTAACGCCTGCTTAAGCTGTTCGGTAGTTAATAGATCGGATAACGCATGCGCCAGGCGGTTAAGGTTCCACAGGCCGATCATCGGCTGATTGTCGAAGGCGTAACGCCCCTGATAATCGGAGTGGTTGCAGATATAGCCCGGCTGATATTCATCGAGAAAGCCGTAGGGGCCGTAATCGAGCGTCATGCCCAGCACCGACATATTATCGGTATTCATAACGCCATGCGCGAAGCCGACGCTTTGCCAGGCGGCGATAAGCCGCGCAGTGCGCTCCACCACATCGGTAAACCAGAGAAGATAGCGGTCCGCTTCTTGCTCCAGCGCGGGCCAGTGATGACGAATCATGTAATCCGCCAGCTGACGCACTTTTTCCGGCTGGCCGTTATAGAAAAAGTGTTCAAAATGGCCGAAGCGCGCATGGCTTTCCGCCACGCGCAGCAGCATCGCGCCGCGCTCTTTGGTTTCACGATAAACAGGCTCATCGCTGACGACGATAGTCAACGCCCGGCTGGTGGGAATGCCAAGATAGTGCAGCGCCTCGGAAGCGAGAAACTCGCGGATGGTCGAGCGCAGCACGGCGCGTCCGTCGCCCATGCGTGAATAAGGCGTCAGGCCTGCGCCCTTCAGATGCCAGTCAAATTTCCGTCCGTCGCTGAGCTGCTGTTCGCCCAACAGAATGCCGCGCCCGTCGCCCAACTGTCCGGCCCAGACGCCGAACTGATGTCCGCTGTAGACCTGCGCCAGCGGCTGCATGCCGGGCAGCAGCGTTTCGCCGCTCCAGACGCCCTGCTTCTCCGGCGTGAACCAGCTGTCGTCCAGCTCCAGTTCACGCGCCAGCGCCTCGCTATGATAAAGCAGGCGCGCATTAGCGAGCGGAGTGGGATTCAGCGCGGTATAAAATCCGCTTAATTCGTTATGCCAGGTGTTATTGAACTCCATGCTGCCTCCGTTTACCGCATTAAGGTTTAAGTGTAACCCTAAGTGGCGCGGGAGGCAGGGAAAACGGGTGGCTTTCTCAGCACTGGCCGCCGGAAAAACCGTTCGGCGGCTCGGTTAATGTCGTCAGCTGATTTTCCGGCACCGGTGGAAACAGCGCGCCCTGAAGACCGGAAAAAGGAAAAGGCGCCACTTTTTCCAGCGTAGTGAGGTCATCAACGCCCTGTACAATAAACTGTCGACAGTGATCGCCAATCTGATGCGTTACCGCTTTTAAAATAGCGCTAAAAGAGGCGCGCTTCAGTGTCTGTTGCAGAAAATGCCGGTCCAGCTTAATGCGCGTAAAGAGATTATCATATACCGCTTTTGCCGGCGCTTTGCCGGCGCCGAAATTATTCAGCGTTAATGTGAAATTATCGCTTAGTGTGCTTAATACAGGGTTATCCCTGCCCAATTTAAAATCAGGGAAAGTTTCACTAAGCGCTAATTCCAGCGCAGAGAGCGGGCGTAATTTACGTAACAGGAACTCGCTCGATAAAATGGTCCGGGCCATCGTTTCATCGAGACTCAATATCACCGCAATATTATTCTGAATAAAAAAGTCATGGTATTGCTCGATAAGCGTGATCTGCTTCTGCAGCGTCAGCAGGCGCTGATCGTCATCAAGCTGCGCCAGTAAAATATCTTGCGGCACCGATACATTATGAGAAGAATGAATAAAGCTGGACAGTAAATCCACAGCAAGGAGCCGGCCATTTAATGCATAAACAGGATTAAAGGCTGTGTGAATAGAATAATCAGCAAAATTTAGAGTTGTCATTTTTTAGCCATAAAAAAGTGGCAATTTGCGCATCCTATACTAAGGAATTAATACAATCAATAGATTCAGTAATATTACGCGACAATAACTATTCTTTGGCGCAGCAGGTTAACTCACTGATCGCACGGCATATAACTCAAAATCATCATTATTACTGCTAATATTTTTGCGACAAAGATCTCATTAAACAGTAAAGCGTCATGATAATTCTTCGTGATTCTTCAGGGCCATCTGACTTAAGGTAAAATAAAAAAAACTGCTTAAGTAAAGCGGATTTTTTATTCTTACCCGGCGTTTCATTGGCAGATATCATTTCATATTTTAAACGCCGGTTAAATGAGCAAAATCTGATTCGAGCCCTGATTTTTCAAAGCGTTGCCGTCAGATTCTCCGCGCCTGCCAGAATACTTTTTGCCAGTAGCTGTTATCCAGCGAGGAACGAATAACTCCCTGGCTGGTGGAGGCATGAATGAATTGGTTATCGGTGTCGTAAATGCCCACGTGCAGGCCGTTATCGCCGCGTCCGGTTTTAAAAAAGACCAGGTCGCCGGGCAACAGTTGATCTTTATTGATACGCGTGCCGATATCGGTTTGAGCGCGCGTCGTGCGGGGAAGCTGCAGGTTAAAGCGATCGCGGAAGGTAAGGTAAACAAAGCCGGAACAGTCGACGCCGCTGCGGCTCATACCGCCATAGCGATAAGGCGTGCCATGCCAGTTGTTTAGCTGATCGTTAAGCTCGGCGATAACGGTAATCGAGTCGGAAAGACGCGCATCCGGCGGCGGCGCATGATGACTACAGCCGGCCAGTAACACACTGAGTAAAAGCAACACGCCGATTCGCATAATCTGAGTCCTTCCTGATATGAGCGCAACGGGGCTAAATGTAACGGTAAATGCCAGGCGCTGGCAATCTCCTCAGCGCATCTCTTCAGAAATGAGCCAGCTTTCTTCTCCGGCCTGTAATTGACGAAAAAGCACGCCATACACTTCGCTGAGCAGAGCGGGCTCCATCACCGCGGCGACGCTGCCTTGCCTGACCACCTTTCCCTGACGCATCAGCCAGACGCTCTGCGCGTGGCGCAGGCTGTGATTGAGATCGTGTCCGCTGGCGATAACCGCGCCGCCCGCCTTGCAGAAAGCATCCAGCTGGGCGTCCAGCGCGCGCTGCTGCGCCACATCCAGTCCGCTATAAGGTTCATCCAGCAGCAGCAGCGTGGGCGGCCGCTCGGGCTGCGGCCAGACCTGCAGCAGCACCGCTGTCAGCCTGACGCGCTGCCATTCACCGCCGGAAAGCCAGGTCAGCGGCCGCGTCAGCTTATCCTCCAGCTGAAAAGCGCGCAGAAGCTGCGGCAGCAGCGTTTCCGGCTCCTGTGCATCCGCATGCTGACGCAGATAGTGATACACAGCCATCTGCCCCGGCTGAGGCTGTTGCTGCGGCAGCCAGGCGCGACGGCGCGCCAGCGTCTTTGGCGACCATGTCGCAAGCGGCCTGCCGTCGATACGCACTTCGCCCCTGCCCGCCAGCAGCCCGGCAATCAAGGCCAGCAGCGTGCTCTTACCCGCGCCGTTAGGCCCAAGCAGATGAATCAGTTCGCCGCCGTCGACCTGCGCGCTAAAAGGTTGCAGGCGGCCGGCGATGGCCGCCTGTTCGATTGAGAGCAGCACTATTTCGCCAGAGCGAGCTTAATGCTTTCCATCACGATCGGATCTTCCGGCGTCATATCCGGCGCAAAGCGCTGCACCACTTCGCCGTCACGACCGACAAGGAACTTCTCGAAATTCCACAGGATGTCGCCCTTCTCTTTCGGCCCCCGACCTTTGCTTATCATGCGCTCATAGAAGCCGCTGTTTTCCGGCTCCACCGCTTCCGGGCGCGCCGCGATCAGCTGCTGGTAAAGCGGATGCCGGTTGGGGCCGTTGACTTCGATTTTGCTGAACATCGGAAAGGTCACGCCGTAACGGGTGCTGCAAAACTGCTGGATCTCTTCGTTGCTGCCCGGCTCCTGGCCAAGAAACGCGTTGCAGGGAAAGCCCAGCACGTTAAAGCCGGATTTGTTCCAGGCGCGCTGCAGGTTTTCCAGTTCTTCATACTGCGGCGTCAGGCCGCACTCTGAGGCGACGTTAACAATCAACAGCACATCCCCTTTCCATTGGCCCAGCGTGGTACGTGTGCCATCCAGCATAACCAGCTCAGTTTCGTAAATGCTCATGCGCGTTTCCTGTCTCGGTGTGTGGAACAGCGCCGTTAACGGCGCTGCGTCAGTAATAGCCAAATAAACAGCGGCGAACCCAGCGTGGCGGTCACGACGCCGATGGGTAATTCCGCTGCGCTGAGTACCAGTCTGGCAATGATATCCGCCGCCAGCAAGACGGCGGCCCCCGCCAGCGCGCTGGCAGGCAGCAGCGCCCGGTGATCGGTCAATCCTTTCAGCCGCAGCAGATGCGGCACCACCAGGCCGATAAAGCCGATCGCGCCAGCCAGCGCCACGCTGACGCCTACCAGCCAGCCGATCGCCACCACCAGCAGGTTGCGCCACAGAAAAACAGACAGCCCCAGCTGGCGCGCGCTGGTTTCACCCAACGCCAGTAAATTCAGAATTTTCGCCTGCGAGCCTAACCAGCACAGCGCAGGCAGCAGCGCCAACATCAGCCAGCGATAGCGCCAGTCGATGCCGCTAAAGCCGCCCATCATCCAGTACATTAGCTGGCGCAGATCGAGATTGCTGCTGAAATAGACCACCCAGGTCATTACCGCGCTGCAAATAATGCCCAGCGCGACGCCTGCCAGCAGCAGGCGGCTGTTGGAGAGATGCCGCCGCGCAAAGCGCAGCAGGATCAGCGTAACCAGCAGCGCGCCGGCGATGGCCGCCATGCTGAAAGCCCAGAAATCACCGTTGCCCAGCAGGACGCACAGCACCAGCCCGACGCCCGCGCCGTTTGATACGCCCAGCAGGCCCGGCTCCGCCAGCGGATTTTCAAACAGCGCCTGCATGACGCAGCCCGCCATCGCCAGCGACGCGCCCACCAGCAGAACGCTCAACGTGCGCGGCAGGCGCAGCTGCCAGATAAACAGCTCGCCCTCCGGGCTGAGCCAGCGCGTCGGCAAGATCCACTGTTCGCCAGCACAGAGGCTTAGCAGCGTCATCGCCAACACCAGCAGGCTCAGCCACAGTAGCCAGCGACAGGCGCGGCGATCTGCCTGGCGTGAGAGTTCGTTTAACAGCGACATAAGGTGGTTTTATAAGAAAAACAGTGATTTGATTGTAGTGGCTGAAAGGAAAAAAGAAAGCGTTAAGGTAAGCGATCGGCCGGACGCGGCAGTGACGCCCGGCAAAAAATTAGCCGTGCGGCTGAAAATCTGGGCGATGGCCAGGCGCGCCGTTATCGTGGCGCTCAGCGGTCAGCCGAGCGTTGCCATGCGGTTCTGCCGCAGGTCGATCGTGTTGATGCGCGTTACGCTGCGCCAGTGGACGGTCATGCGCAGGCTCATGATGAGGCGGCTGGGCGCGATGCGCCGGCGGATGTGGCTGCCAGCCGTTGCCGTTCCAGTAGCCGCGCGGCCCTTTCTCTCCCAGATGACGTCCGTGATGCTCCCGCCACCATTTTGGCGCGCGCCAGTCATAGCCGTCCCAGTAGTAACCTCGATGATCGCGATCGCCGATATGAACGGTGACCCCTGCGGGCGTAATATCAAGCGACATGCCCGCGCTGGCGGCAACGGGCAGCGCGGAGAACAGAATCAGGATAATGCCGGGAACAACGTTTTTTATTTTCATCGGATGACCTCATATTGTCTCACCCGGTTTTTATACCGCCCCCGTCGGGGTGTCACTATCAGCCAGGGACGATTTTCGGCTTATTTCATGCTTACTTACGCTTTCCTTACATTATGAAGCCATCGTGAAAAGCGTGGCTAAAAAGAGGCAATAAAAAAGGCCGCCAGAGGCGGCCTTTTGTCAGGCTGACAAGTCAGCTGTTTTTTGGGGAAGCATTTTCGACGCGGCTTTTCAGCTTTTGTCCTGGGCGAAACGTCACGACACGGCGTGCAGTGATGGGAATATCTTCGCCAGTTTTTGGGTTGCGTCCCGGACGTTGATTTTTATCGCGAAGATCAAAGTTGCCAAATCCAGACAGTTTGACCTGCTCGCCGTTTTCCAAAGCCCTTCTCACCTCTTCGAAAAACAGTTCAACCAGCTCTTTGGCATCCCGTTTACTCAGCCCCAGCTTTTCAAACAGGTATTCCGACATATCAGCTTTTGTAAGCGCCATAGGTTCAATCCCTCAAGGTTGCCTGGAATCGCTCTTTTAATGCCGCAACGCAGTTGGCGACGGTTGCAGCAATCTCGTCTTCTTCGAGTGTCCGGCTGGTATCTTGCAAAATCAGGCTAATCGCAAGGCTCTTAAACCCTTCGTTTACACCCTTACCGCGGTACACGTCAAACAAGTTTACGCCAACTATCTGATTTGCGCCAACTTTCTTACACTCCGCAATGATATCTGCTGCAGGAACCGTTTCAGCCACCACAACGGCGATGTCGCGGCGGTTCGCCGGGAAGCGAGAAATTTCGCGCGCGTCAGGCAGGACGCGGTTTGCGACCTTATTCCAAAGCAGTTCAAATACTAAGGTGCGGCCATTGAGATCCAGCTTGCGCTCCAGTTCCGGATGCACCACGCCGATGTAACCGATGCGCTCGCCCTGTAAATAAATCGCTGCGCTCTGGCCTGGATGCAGAGCTGGATTCGCTTCTGCGCGGAACTCGATTGCGTCCAGCTTGCCGGTCAACTCCAGCACCGCTTCTAAATCACCTTTTAAATCATAGAAGTCGACCGTCTGACGCGCCAGGTCCCAGTGCTCTTCGTAGCGGTTGCCGCTCAGTACGCCTGCCAGCATAACATCCTGTCGGATGCCCAAATCTGCTTGCGTATCCGGCACAAAGCGCAGGCCGCTTTCAAACAGGCGCACACGGCCCTGCTGACGGTTCTGGTTGTAGACCACCGCAGAGAGCAGGCCGGTCCACAGCGACAGACGCATGGCGGACATATCGCTGGAGATCGGGCTTGGCAGGATCAGCGCCTCTTCGCCCGGATGCAGCAGCGCCTGTACTTTCGGGTCGACAAAGCTGTAGGTGATCGCTTCCTGATAGCCTTTATCCACCAGCATCGCCTTTACGCGCTTCAGGGAGAGATCCGCTTCGCGATGCTGCGTCATCACCAGGTCGGCTTTCACCGGCACGTCAGGAATGTTGTTGTAGCCGTAAACGCGCGCCACTTCTTCAATCAAATCTTCTTCGATGGCCATATCGAAACGCCAGCTCGGCGCAACCGCGCGCCACTCGCCTTCGCCAACGCTGACATCGCAACCCAGACGCTGCAAGATGTCGGTTACCTGACGGTCGTCGATATGGTGGCCGATCAGACGATCCAGCTTTTCACGACGCAGCGTAATGGTCGCCTGCGCCGGCAGTTTTTCCTGCACGCTGTTGTCCACTACCGGGCCCGCTTCGCCGCCGCAAATATCCAGCAGCAGGCGCGTCGCGCGCTCCATGGCCAGTTGCTGCAGCGCCGGGTCGACGCCGCGCTCGTAGCGGTGCGACGCATCGGTATGCAGGCCGTGACGACGGGCACGACCGGTAATCGCCAGCGGCGCGAACCAGGCGCACTCCAGCAGCACGTTGCGGGTCTCTTCGTTGACGCCGGAATGCTCGCCGCCGAAAATGCCGCCCATCGCCAGCGCTTTATGATGGTCGGCGATCACCAGCGTGTCGTCGCCAAGTTTCACTTCATTGCCGTCCAGCAGCGTCAGGGTTTCATCCTGCTGCGCCATGCGCACCACGATACCGCCGTCGATGCGATCGAGATCGAAGGCGTGCATCGGCTGCCCCAGCTCCAGCAGCACGTAGTTGGTCACGTCAACCACCGGATCGATAGAGCGAATGCCGCAGCGACGCAGCTTCTCTTTCATCCACAGCGGCGTCGCAGCCTTGACGTTGATGCCCTTTACAACGCGGCTCAGATAGCGCGGACAGGCGTCGGTGGCGTCTACACGCACCGGCAGCGTATCGTTGATAGTGGCCGGCACCGCCGCGATTTCCGGCGCGGTGAGCGGCAGGCCGTTCAGCACTGCAACGTCACGCGCCACGCCGATAATGCCAAAACAATCGGCGCGGTTCGGCGTGATGCTGATTTCAATGCTGTTATCGTCGAGCTTCAGGTATTCACGGATATCGGCGCCGATCGGCGCATCTGCCGGCAGCTCGATAATGCCGTCGTGATCGTCGCTGATGGCCAGTTCAGAGAAGGAGCAAAGCATCCCTTCCGACGGCTCGCCGCGCAGCTTAGCCGCTTTGATTTTAAAATCGCCCGGCAGCACCGCGCCGACGGTGGCGACCGCCACTTTCAGCCCCTGACGGCAGTTTGGCGCGCCGCAAACGATATCCAGCAGGCGATCGCCGCCGACGTTGACTTTGGTTACGCGCAGCTTGTCAGCGTTAGGATGCTGGCCGCATTCCACTACTTCGCCTACCACTACGCCGTGGAACGCGCCTGCGACAGGCTCGATGCCGTCGACTTCCAGGCCCGCCATGGTGATTTGTTCCGCCAGGGCCGCGCTGTCAAGAGCCGGGTTTACCCATTCGCGTAACCAGAGTTCACTGAATTTCATTGGATAACCTGCCCTTATTTAAACTGTTTGAGGAAACGAAGATCGTTTTCGAAGAAAGCGCGCAGATCGGTCACGCCGTAACGCAGCATGGTCAGACGCTCCATGCCCATACCAAAGGCGAAGCCGGAGTAGACTTCTGGATCAATGCCGACGTTGCGCAGTACGTTCGGATGCACCATGCCGCAACCCAGTACTTCCAGCCATTTGCCGTTTTTGCCCATCACGTCCACTTCCGCGGACGGCTCGGTGAACGGAAAATAGGAGGGACGGAAGCGGATCTGCAGATCTTCTTCAAAGAAGTTGCGCAGGAAATCGTGCAGCGTGCCTTTCAGGTTGGTAAAGCTGATGTTCTTATCGACAATCAGCCCTTCCATCTGATGGAACATCGGGGTGTGGGTCTGATCGTAATCGTTACGGTAGACGCGGCCCGGCGCGATAATGCGAATCGGCGGCTGCTGATTTTTCATGGTGCGGATCTGCACGCCAGAGGTCTGCGTGCGCAGCAGGCGCGTCGCGTCGAACCAGAAGGTGTCGTGATCGGCGCGCGCCGGGTGGTGTCCCGGAATATTCAGCGCGTCGAAGTTGTGATAGTCATCTTCAATTTCCGGCCCGGTCACAACGGCAAAGCCCAGCTCGCCAAAGAAAGCTTCGATACGGTCGATGGTGCGGGTGACCGGATGCAGGCCGCCGTTTTCCACGCGGCGTCCCGGCAGGGAAACGTCGATGGTTTCCGCCGCCAGACGCGCGTTCAGCGCCGCCGACTCCAGCGCGTGCTTACGCGCGTTCAACGCTTCCTGCACCTGCTGTTTGGCTTCATTGATTACCGCGCCAGCCGCCGGGCGTTCTTCCGCCGGCAGTTCGCGCAGGGTTGTCATCTGCAGGGTCAGATGCCCTTTTTTGCCCAGGTATTCCACGCGGACGTTGTCTAACGCCGCAACGTCCTGCGCATGTTCAATGGCTGCCCTGGCGTTGGCAACCAGCTCTGCGAGATGGGACATTGTTTCCTCTTCTTCCAGCCTAAGGCCGGGCTGTTTCAGGTGGGGACCAGAAGTCCATATCAGTTCGGCTTAAAACAAAAAAGCCTCCACGAGGGAGGCTTTCAGCGCGATTTGTCGTTTCTTTTCTTTGCGCACAAGCCCCCGGAATTCAGGTGCTAAAGTAAAAAAAGAAACGGAAAATAGCGTACATGCTTGGTTTACCTTGTCGCTTGCGTCAGACGGCTCTATTGAAATGCCAGCAGGCGGAAAAGTCAATCTTTTGCTGTGGTTACAGATAATAAAAGAGGGAGCAAGCTCCCTCTTCCATCTGACTTACGCCAGAGCTGATTTCGCTTTTTCAACCAGTGCAGAGAATGCCACTTTGTCGAATACGGCGATGTCAGCCAGGATTTTACGGTCAATTTCAATGGACGCTTTTTTCAGGCCATTGATGAAACGGCTGTAAGAAATGCCGTTCTGACGCGCTGCTGCGTTGATACGCGCAATCCACAGCTGACGGAACTGACGCTTACGCTGACGACGGTCGCGGTAAGCATACTGACCAGCTTTGATAACAGCCTGGAAGGCAACGCGGTAAACGCGTGAACGCGCACCGTAGTAGCCTTTAGCTTGTTTTAAGATTTTTTTGTGACGTGCGCGAGCAATGACACCACGTTTTACACGAGCCATGTTAGCTCTCCTGTTCTATATTCTGATTTAAAAAAATAACTTATGCGTACGGCAGGCAGGCAATGACCAGACCCAGATCGCCTTTAGACACCATGGCTTTCGGGCGCAGGTGACGTTTACGCTTGGTTGATTTTTTGGTCAGGATATGACGCAGGTTAGCGTGCTTGTGCTTAAATCCACCTTTACCGGTTTTTTTAAAGCGTTTAGCCGCGCCACGGACAGTTTTAATCTTAGGCATTTATAAAATATCCACTTCGCATTGTTAATAAAATGAACCAGACAGGCGAATAACAGCCGCACAGCGCGAACGCTGCGCGACGCTATTACTTGAAAGCCTACTGTTTCTTCTTGGGTGCGAGCACCATGATCATCTGGCGGCCTTCGATCTTCGAAGGGAAGGATTCGACCACTGCCAGTTCACTCAGATCTTCTTTCACGCGGTTAAGCACTTCCATACCGATCTGTTGGTGCGCCATTTCACGACCGCGGAAACGCAGCGTGATTTTGGCTTTATCGCCTTCTTCCAGAAAACGAATCAGGTTGCGTAGTTTGACCTGATAGTCGCCTTCATCGGTACCAGGGCGGAATTTAATTTCCTTCACCTGGATAACTTTCTGCTTCTTCTTCTGTTCTTTAGAAGACTTGCTCTTTTCATAGAGGAACTTGCCGTAATCCATTATACGACAAACCGGCGGTTCGGCGTTAGGGCTGATTTCAACTAAATCAACACCTGCTTCTTCAGCTTTTTCAATAGCTTCGCGTAAACTAACAATACCAAGCTGCTCGCCTTCGACGCCAGTCAGACGCACCTCGGTAGCACGGATTTCACCGTTAATACGGTTGGGACGCGTCGGTTGAACTCGTTTTCCGCCTTTAATACCTTATTCCTCCAATTGATGAAGATTGCGGCTGCGTATTTCTTGCTGCAGCTTCTCGATCAGCACATCTACGTCCATGGACCCGAGGTCTTTACCGCGGCGGGTACGTACAGCCACTTTACCGGCTTCTACCTCTTTATCACCGCAGACCAGCATATAAGGGACGCGACGCAATGTGTGCTCGCGAATTTTAAAGCCAATCTTCTCGTTTCTCAAGTCTGCTTTTACACGAATGCCCGCATTCTGTAATTTTCGCGTTAATTCGTTGACATAATCAGACTGCCCGTCGGTGATATTCATCACCACCGCTTGTACCGGCGCCAGCCAGGTTGGATAAAAACCGGCGTATTCTTCAGTGAGAATACCGATAAAGCGTTCCATTGAACCCAGAATAGCACGGTGAATCATCACCGGCACCTGACGTTCGTTATTTTCACCCACATACGAAGCGCTCAGACGGCTCGGCAAAGAGAAGTCGAGCTGAACGGTGCCGCACTGCCACGGACGATCCAGGCAGTCATGCAGGGTAAACTCAATTTTCGGACCGTAGAACGCGCCCTCGCCCGGCTGGTACTCGAACGGAATGTCGTTCTCCGCCAGCGCGGCGGCGAGATCCGCCTCAGCGCGATCCCATAGCTCATCGCTGCCGATGCGTTTTTCAGGACGGGTAGACAGTTTCACCACGATTTTCTCGAAACCGAAGGTGCTGTACATGTCGTACACCATTTTGATGCAGCTGTTGACTTCAGCGCGCACCTGCTCTTCCGTACAGAAGATGTGAGCGTCGTCCTGAGTAAAGCCGCGTACGCGCATCAGACCGTGCAACGCGCCTGACGGCTCGTTACGGTGGCAGCTGCCGAACTCCGCCATGCGTAACGGCAGGTCGCGGTATGATTTTAGTCCCTGATTGAAAATCTGCACGTGGCCGGGACAGTTCATCGGCTTGATGCAGTATTCACGGTTTTCGGAAGCGGTGGTGAACATCGCCTCTTTGTAGTTTTCCCAGTGGCCGGTTTTTTCCCACAGCACGCGGTCCATCATGAACGGACCTTTCACTTCCTGGTACTGATACTCTTTCAGCTTGCTGCGGACGAAGGTTTCCAGCTCGCGGAAGATGGTCCAGCCGTCGTTATGCCAGAACACCATACCTGGCGCTTCTTCCTGCATGTGGTAAAGATCGAGCTGCTTGCCGATCTTGCGGTGGTCGCGCTTGGCGGCCTCTTCCAGACGCTGCAGATAGGCGTTCAGCTGCTTTTTGTCCGCCCAGGCGGTGCCGTAGATGCGCTGCAGCATTTTGTTGCTGCTGTCGCCGCGCCAGTAGGCGCCCGCGATTTTCTGCAGCTTAAAATGGTGGCAGAAACGCATGTTCGGCACGTGCGGGCCGCGGCACATATCCACATATTCTTCATGATGATAGAGGCCGGGACGATCGTCGTGGCTGATGTTCTCATCCAGAATGGTGGTTTTGTAGTTTTCGCCGCGCTCGGCGAACACATCGCGCGCTTCCTGCCAGCTGACCTTTTTCTTGACGACGTCATAGTTGGTTTCGGCCAGCTCATGCATACGCTTTTCCAGGCGATCGAGATCTTCCTGCGTCAGGGTGTGATCGAGGTCGACGTCGTAATAGAAGCCGTTATCGATAACCGGACCAATCGCCATTTTGGCGTTCGGCCAAAGCTGTTTCATCGCATGGCCGAGAAGATGCGCGCAGGAGTGGCGAATAATTTCCAGACCGGCTTCATCTTTAGCGGTAATGATCGCGACGGACGCATCTTCCGCGATCGGATCGACCGCGTCCACCAGCTCGCCGTTAACGCGACCCGCGATGCAGGCTTTCGCCAGACCCGGACCGATATCCTGCGCGATCTCCATTACGCTAATGGCGCGATCGTAGCTGCGTTGACTGCCGTCAGGAAGAGTAATTACAGGCATTTCATATCCTTAAATGCAGTGGTAACCCACACGAAAGATTACATGCAAACATTGGTTTAAGAGAGTTTTCAGTAGCTTACCCGACCAAACTAACCCACAATTGCTAATTTGGTACACGCCATGGTACACCTGTTCAAAAGTGACCGAGCCGGGTAACTGTTGAAGAGTGAACATCTTACACGCTTAAAGATGGATGTAAAACAGGCGGATACCTGACAAAGGCATCATTAGCGTAAACGCCTGTCATTTCCCCGGTCATATTTACTTCGCTTAGCGCATCGCCTTCTGTTGCCTCTTCCTCAACCGTAATAATCTGTTGCTCACTGCGCTTTCCCACCCCGCGCCTGAATAAGCGGTGTGTCATACCCTATAAGCGAGATGTTTATTATAAAGACTGGCATCATCGGCACAGGAAACATCGGCGCATCTGGCGCGTAAATTGGCTGCTGCAGGGCATCGCGTAAAGGTCGCTAACTCACGTGATAAATAAATCCGTATGATAAAACGGACCGGCGCGCGGCAGGCAGATTAGGGAATCAGGTGGTGTTATGCGTTCTAACATGATTGAATATATAAATATTTTTATACAGGTTGTTGATCAAGGCAGCTTTACTAAAGCCGCTGATATCCTGCAGTTGCACCGCCCTGCTGTGAGTAAAGCGATACAGCAACTCGAGGACGACCTCGGAGTAAAACTCCTTCACCGTACTACCCGCAAGCTAAGCATTACGGCTAAAAGTGACGAATTTTACCAGCGAGCCAAACAGGTTCTGGCTGAAGTTGATGGCATGATGGCCAACTTTTCACTGACTCTACCACCGCGTGGGCAGCTCCGGCTTGATGTTCCGCTTTCGCTGGCTCATGCCATCATTATTCCCCATCTGGCACAGTTCCAGTCGCTCTATCCCGATATTGAAGTCGTGCTGGTTTCATCGGATAAAAAAAGCGATCTGATCACTGAAGGTGTGGACTGCGTGGTGCGTCTGGGCGAGTTGCAGGAATCAAGCTTTATTTCCAGACGTCTTGGCGAAATCAGAATGGTCACCTGCGCTGCACCTTCCTATCTTCAACGGTACGGACGACCAGAGACGCTGGCAGACCTGGAGCGGCACCGGGCAGTTAACTTTTTCAGCGATCACAGTCGTGATGTGATGGAATGGAAGTTTATCGAAGAGGGTGTGGTGGTTTCCCTACGCCCTGCCAGCAGCATGCTGGTAGATAACTCAGATGTTCTGTTGTCCTGCGGTCTGGCCGGTTTGGGTATTATTCAGGCCTCCTGTCATGCCCTTGCCCCGCATATTGCTTCCGGTAAGCTCGAAGAAATCCTGACGCAGTATCCTTCCGTTTCCAAACCCGTCTCTGTGATGTACCCGGACAGGCGCTATCTTCCCCCCCAGGTACGCGTCTTTATCGACTGGTTCAGTGAAATTTTTGCCAGCAAATCGGCTGAAACCGACTGATTGTTATCAAATGAATAACACTGAAGTTCCTCTGCGCCTGTTTTTACTCAGGTCACAACGACGTAGTTTATTCGCAGACGAATCGAGTAAACCTTCTACGCTATCGTAAGGTATACCGCTAACTGACGAGGTCTAAATATGTCTAAAATTGTTACTTTTAACCGCACCGGTGGCCCGGAGGTTCTGGAAATTATTGATGTGCAAGTGCCGGCACCGGCTGCTGGAGAAGTTCAAATCCGCGTACATGCAATAGGTCTTAATCGCGCAGAAATTATGTATCGCAATGGCCAGTATGTGATTGAACCTGAATTCCCGGCGCGCCTGGGTTATGAAGCTGCTGGCGTGGTTGAAGCTGTCGGTGAGAATAGCGAAAATTTTGCCAAAGGGGACCTGGTCAGCGTGATCCCTTCATTCATGTTTAACGAATACGCCATGTACGGTGAGTTGGTTAACGCCCCGGTGCACGCGGTGGTGAAACACCCTGACAATTTGTCTTTTGAAGAAGCCGCCGCAAGCTGGATGATGTACGTAACGGCTTATGGCGCGCTGGTTGAGTACGGTAACCTGCAGGCTGGTCAGAATGTGGTTATCCGCGCAGCATCAAGCAGCGTTGGCCTGGCCGCCATTCAGATCGCAAACATGCTGGGTGCTAAACCTGTTGCCCTGACCCGTACCAGCGAAAAACGCGACATGCTGCTGAAGGCAGGGGCTGCTCACGTTATTGCTACTGCGGAACAGGATATGGTGGCTGAAATCAACCGGGCAACGAATGGCGAAGGTGCCCACATTGTTTTTGATCCTGTTGGTGGCCCGGACGTGGCGAAGTTGACTCAAACCATGGCGCCGCAAGGCATATTCTTCCAGTATGGTGCGCTCGACAGCCGAGACATGCTTGTGCCGGTATTCGACATTCTCGGTAAACACCTCACGCTACGCGGCTATGAGCTGTTCGAAATTACCACCGACGTGGAAAAAATGGCGCGTGCGAAGTCCTTCGTCACAGAAGGCCTGCGTTCTGGCAAACTGAAACCGGTAATCGATAAAACCTTCAGGTTCGAAGAGATTGCAGAAGCGCATCGCTACATGGAAGCAAATGGACAGACAGGAAAAATCATTGTAACCGTGGAGTAATATTTCTCTTGATGCCTCATTGGCGAGAAAGAGATCTCTTCCGAATATCTGCTTTGTGATCTTTTTAACACTCTTTATGGCCTGACCGGGATTCGGCGGCCATATTATCGGCTCCCGATCCTCTACGCTCCGCCTCCTTAACCATATAAATCACCATTACTCAAACTTACAGCATGACACGGTGCAATATTCAGCCTGAGACCGAGTGTTAAACAAGGCGCTGCCTTATCATGGAAAGCGTATTTTTAGGATTTACGCTTTGCGCCTGGGCTCATACTTTGGCGCTGGATGGGTCGGTATTGACGCTTAATTGCTCAGGACGAGGCGAGAGGAGGTCATCCTTCTTATCACGAGTGACTGAACTGCATCACCGTGGCGATCTATGGCGATACCGATAACATCGCCCCGCTCGCCAGGGAAGTCTTCGTATTTAAATAGCAAAATAATAAAAAAACGGCCCGCTGTTGCGGGCCGCCAGAATATTCAGTAAAGGATCGCCTACTGCTTTTTATCGCTGCACAGCCGATCCCATAGTTCGTTATGGGTATTAATGGCGCGCACCGTACGCGCGTCCATCACCTGCGCATCGTTGCCGTGCGTGTAAATCGGCTGAAACAGCGTGCAGGACGAGTCCACGCTGGCGCGATCAATCATCGAGGTTGTATTTCGACTGGCGCAGCTTGTCGCGAGCAGCAGCGTCATTAAGATTAGCGTTAGACGTTTCCACATTTTTGGCCACCTTTATATTATCCGCCTGTTTTCTGGTTATCGCTTCAGCCTGTCGGGTTTGCTGCTGCGCCGCCGCAACATCCGCCCTGGCCTTCTCCTGCGTTTTGCCAATTTTTTTTCCACCGAAGTAAGAACCAGCAAGCCCGACGATAATCGCCAGTCCTCCCAGCACCCAGCTCCAGCCCCGGACAGTAACGACATTATTTCATTCATGGCCACGCCCTCCGCTCAGGCTTTTCTTTTAAGCGTAGGCCGCCGTCAGAGGCGTGCAAGTACGGCGCTGTTTTTTATTCAGGATTGATAAGTCGGGCTTTTTGCCGCTTCGCTTTGCCGGGACTGGCGTTACGGTCTACCTTCAATGACATAACTTTACGAAAACAGGGAACAACCACAGGAAGTGGACAACGCGCAATGTCATTGTGAGAACATCTGATGAGCCAAAACACCTGTACCATCCGCTATAACGGCGAGCTGTTGAGCGGCGATGTCGACGTACCGCTAATCGATTTTTTACAGGCGCAGGGGAAAATCCTGCCGCACGTCTGCTATCATCCTGCTCTGCCGCCGTTGCAATCCTGTGATGTCTGCTGGGTGGAGTATCAGGGCGAACTGGTGCGCGGCTGTACGCTGCGCACGCACGAGGGGCTGGAGATCTCCAGCCGCCAGCCTGCTGCACAGGCGGCGCAGGAGGAAGGCATGGATCGCCTGCTGGCGCGCCACGAACTTTATTGCACGCTCTGCGAACACAACACCGGCGACTGCACGCTGCATAACACCGTCGCCGATATGCATATTCCGATTCAGTACTATCCCTGGCAGCGCAAACCTTATCAAAAGGATGAGAGCAACCCGTTCTACACCTATGACCCGGATCAGTGCATTTTGTGCGGCCGTTGCGTAGAAGCCTGCCAGAACGTCGAGGTCAACGAAACGCTCTCCATCGACTACACGGCCGACCATCCGCGCGTGCTGTGGGACGGCGGCACCCAGATCGCTGGCTCCAGCTGCGTTAGCTGCGGTCACTGCGTCACCGTCTGCCCCTGCAACGCCCTGTTGGAAAAGACTATGCAGCCCAATGCGGGGCCATTCACCGCCATGCCTGAAGATCTTAAGCGCCCGATGATCGACCTGGTCAAGACGCTGGAGAATACCATCGGCGCGCCGCCCATCACCGGCATATCGATGATGGATATGGCGATGCGGCAGAAAGAGATCAAAAAAACCAAAACGGTCTGCACCTACTGCGGCGTCGGCTGTAGTTTTGAAATGTGGACGCGCGACCGCCATATCCTGAAGGTGCAGCCGGTGGCTCACGCGCCGGTCAACGGTATCTCAACCTGCCTTAAGGGCAAATTCGGCTGGGACTTCGTCAACAGTCCGCAGCGTTTAACCACGCCGCTGATCAGGGAGAACGGCCGCTTCCGTCCCGCCAGCTGGGACGAGGCGCTGGATCGGGTGGCGCAACGAATGAAAGAGATCGCCGCGCAGCACGGCGGCGACAGTATCGGCTTTATCGGCTCCAGCAAAGGCAGCAACGAAGAAGCCTACCTGACGCAAAAAATAGCCCGCCTGATTTTTGGCACCAATAATGTCGATAACTCCTCACGCTACTGTCAGAACCCGGCGACCGAAGGGCTGTTCCGCACCGTCGGCTACGGCGGCGACGCCGGCACGCTGGAGGATCTGCAACAGGCCGATCTGGTGATTATCGTCGGCAGCAATCTGGCGGAGAACCACCCGGTGATCGCTTCACGCATCAAGGCGGCGCAAAAGCATCATGGACAGAAAATCCTGGTGGTCGATCCGCGCATGAATGAAATGGCGGAGCGCGCCGATATCTGGCTGCGCATCAAGCCCGGCAGCGACAGCCTGTGGGCTTCGGCGATGTCGCGTTATATGTTCGAACATGGCTACGCCGACGAGGCGTTCCTGGCCGAAAAAGTCAATCAGGTTGAAGCGTATCGCGCCTCGCTGGACCCGTTTACTCTGCACTACGCCAGCGAACATACCGGGCTGAGCGTCGAGCAGCTGATCGAAGCGGCGGAAACCATCGGCCAGGCGCAGCGCGTCTGCCTGCTGTGGGCGATGGGCATCACCCAGCACAGCCACGGCGCCGATACCAGCACTGCGCTTTCTAATCTGCTGTTGGTCACTGGCAACTACGGTCGCCCCGGTACCGGCGGCTACCCGATGCGCGGTCATAATAACGTGCAGGGCGCCAGCGACTTCGGCTGCCTGAGCAATGTCTATCCTGGCTATGAGAAAGTCACCGACCCCGCCGTGCGCGAAAAATGGGCGCGCGCCTGGGGCGTGGAGGCGCAGGCGCTCTCCGACAAGGCTGGCTCCGATAACTTTATGATGGTGCAGCACGCGCATGAAGGCACGCTGAAGGCGATGTATATCATCGGCGAAGAGACCGCCTTCTCCGACGCCGACTCCACCAAAGTGCATGAGGCGTTCAGCGGTCTGGAGTTTATGGTGGTGCAGGATATCTTTATGAGCCGCACCGCCGAATTCGCCGACGTGGTGCTGCCTGGTTGCCCCAGCGTGGAAAAAGAGGGCACCTACGTAAATACCGAGCGGCGTATTCAGCGCTTTTACGAAGTGATGCCGCCGCTGGGCGACAGCCGCCCCGACTGGCGCATCCTGACCGATCTCGCCGCGCGTCTGGGCCATCCCTGGAACTACTCTCACCCGGCAGAAATTATGGCCGAGGCGGCCGGCATCGCTGATATCTTCGCCGGCGTCGACTACCTGCGCCTCAGCGGCTGGCAGTCGCAGCTGTGGCCGGTGAAGCCGGACGGCAGCAGCACCCCGCTGCTTTATACCGACGGCTTTAAATTCCCGGACGGCAAAGCGGTGCTGACGCCCATTGAATGGCAGCCACCGCTTGAGGCGCCTGACGCCGAGTATGACCTGCTGCTGAATAACGGCCGCATGCTGGAACATTTTCAGTCCACCAACCAGACCGGACGCGGCGGCCGCATGCTGTCGCTGTCGCCGAACGGGTTCGTGGAGGTCAGCCCGCAGCTGGCCGCCGAGCGTCAGCTCAGTCCAGGCGACTGGGTCAGCATCGCGTCGCGCCGCGGGGAGCTTCAGGTACCGGTCGTGATCACCGAGCGCGTCGCAGGCAACCAGCTGTTTATTCCTATTCACCACGGCAAGCCGGGCGTAAACGGCCTGACCGGCGAGCATCACGATCCTGACGTCAATACGCCCGCCTACAAAGAGATTGCCGTCAGGCTGCAAAAGCTGGCGCGGCCGCCGCAGACCGATGCCTTGCCGCCGCAGAACTTCCGTTATGGCAAGCGCACCCCGCTGGCGCATCTGCCGATAGAAGAAAAATGGCGTCAGGAGGGCTATACCCTGCCGCCTGAACATACTCAACACCCGGAGAAATTTTAATGGCTGAACGTATGAACTATGAAGTGCCGCCCACGAAAACCGCCCCTGACGCGCAGGATGCCTTGCAGGAGCTGCTGCACAGCCTGCATCACCACGGTTTTTTACGCCTGGCCAACGATGTGGTTTCAGCCAATACGCAGATCGCCAAAGTGTTGGTGGACGGACTGAATAAGCCCGGCTCGCAAAACGCGATGCAAAACCTGGCGTCGCTGATGATGGCGCTGGGCGATATGCCGCCGGGACAGTTTCATAAAACGGTATTCGCCGTGAAGTCGGCGATCAACGCCGTTAATTTACATGCGGAGGCGCAGCAGCATCATGAAGTGGCGCCGGGCGTCAGCGGCACCTGGAAGCTGTTGCATGATGAAGATCTTTGGCATGCGGTGATGCCGCTGGTGGCTGGCCTGAAAGCGTTTGCCAGCGCGATGGAGCAGCCGACGCCGGATAAACCGATCAGCGCCTAT
Source organism: Mixta calida (assembly GCF_002953215.1). Taxonomy (NCBI): domain Bacteria; kingdom Pseudomonadati; phylum Pseudomonadota; class Gammaproteobacteria; order Enterobacterales; family Erwiniaceae; genus Mixta; species Mixta calida. The sequence continues at coordinate 2,052,901 of NZ_CP026378.1, read as the reverse complement.
ACCGGTAAAGACAGTAATGCCTGATGCGGAACTGACGCTGCTGCTCTCCCGCGCGCAGTTCGCGGTGACTATCGGCCTGCATATTATCCTTGCCGGCTTCAGTTTTGGCCTGTCGCTGTGGCTGGTATTGCTGGAGGGCGTCTGGCTCTGGCGCCGGGAGCAGCGCTATCTCGACGTCTATCATTTCTGGCTCAAGATTTTCGCCCTGAACGTGGCGGTTGGCGTGGTTTCCGGCGTGGTGATGGAGTTTCAGTTCGGCGCCAACTGGGCGCCTTTTATTGAGCGGGTCGGCGGGCTGATCGGCCCGCTGATGTTCTATGAGGTGCTGGTCGCCTTTTTTCTCGAAGCGGGCATGGTCGGCGTGATGATGTTCGGCATGGAGCGCATCGGTCCGCGCCTGCACTTTATGGTCACGGTATTGGTGGCGGTCGGCGCGCTGATCAGCGCCTTCTGGATACTGGCAGCGAACGCCTGGATGCAGACGCCCGCCGGGTTTGTACTGGATGAACAGCAGCGGTTTCAGCCGCAGTCGTGGCTGGATATTATCTTTACCCCCTCTTTTCCCTGGCGGCTGGCGCATATGACGCTGGCCATGCTGATTGGCACCGCCTTTATGGTGGCGGCGGTCGGCGCCTGGCAGCTTTTGCGCGACGTCGCAAACCCGCGGGCGCGGCTGATGGTCTCAATCCCCCTGTGGCTGCTGGTGATCCTGACGCCGTTGCAGGCGGTCGTCGGCGATCTGCACGGCGAGAATACGCTGCGGCATCAGCCGCAGAAAATCGCCGCCGTGGAAGGCGACTGGCATCGACCGCCGCCAGGCCAGGGAGAGCCGCTGCGGCTGTTCGCCCTGCCCGATGCGCAGCAACAGCGCAATCGCTGGGAGGTGGCAATACCCGCTATTGGCTCGCTCTATCTGCGCCATAATCTGACCGGGCAGATCAAAAGCCTCAGTGAGTTTCCGCCGCAGGATATTCCGCCGGTGGCGCCGCTGTTTTTCGCCTTTCGCGTGATGGTCGGGCTGGGTCTGCTGATGATAGCCGTTAGCCTGACGGCGCTGACGCAGCGGCTGCGCGGCCGTCTGTGGCAATCGCGCTGGCTGCTGAAATCCATCGTGCTGATGGGGCCGGCGGGCTTTATCGCTCTGCTGGCGGGCTGGGTGGTGACGGAAGTGGGGCGTCAGCCCTGGACGGTCTATGGCCTGCTGCGCACTGCCGACAGCGTTTCTCCCCTCTCTTTCCGGCTGGTTATCGCGTCAGGCTGCGCCATTCTGCTTATCTACGGTACGGTGTTCTATATCGGGCTGCGCTATCTGTTGCGCTACGCCAACCGTGAAACGCGCGTCGGCGAGCCGGGCCCGGCGCCGGAGATGGCGCCCGGAGGTAAGCAATGACGCTGGCCGATATTTCCGCTGCCACGCTGGCGTTTTCGCTGCTGATGTATCTGTTGCTGGACGGCACCGATCTCGGCGTCGGGATGCTGCTGTTTTTCTTCCGCGGCGGCGAAGCGCGCCGCAGGCTGACCGCGACTATTCTGCCGATCTGGGACGCGAACGAAACCTGGCTGGTGCTGCTGGCGGGCGGACTGCTGGCGCTTTTTCCCGTCGCCTGGAGCGTGCTGTTCAGCGCCGTTTATCTGCCGCTGTTTATTATGCTGATGGCGCTGGTGATGCGCGCCGTGGCGGTGGAATATCGCGGCCATGTTGATGCGCGCTGGCACCGCACGCTGGATATCACCCATATCCTCAGCTCGCTTATCGCCACCTTTACTCAGGGCGCGCTGGCGGGCGTGGTGATCGGCGGGCGTTTCCAGGAAGGCGCGTTCAGCTGGCTTACTCTCTATCCCGTTTTGTGCGGCTTTGGCCTGATCGCCGCCTGTCTGCTTTGCGGCTGCTGCTGGATCCAGTGGCGGGTTAAAGGCCCGGAGATCGTGCTGGCGCATCATCTTGCCTGGCTGTTTCTGGTGCTGAGTCTGGCGTTGTTGATCGGCATCAACCTGCTGGACAGCCGCCCCTTTTTGCAGGCGTGGCAGCGTGTGCCGGGCAAGATCCTGCTGCTGATGCTGCTGCTGGCCTTCGTCGCGCTACTGGCGGCAATGCGCTATCGCCGTCCCATGCTGTCGCTGATGCTGGCGCTCAGTCTGGTAACGCTTTGCTGGGGATTGTTGATCGCCGGTCTCTGGCCCTGGCTGCTGCCGGGCAAACTGACTATTCAACAGGCGGCCGCCGCGCCAGCGACGCAAATTTTTCTGCTAAGCGGCTACGCCGTGGTCCTGCCGGTAACGCTGGCCTATAACAGCTGGGCCTTTTGGGTATTTCGCGCGCGCGTGCGCTGAAGCGGCGCAGGACAACAGGACAAAAAAACGGGCCGCGACAGGCGGCCCGTTTTTATTGCAGTATGGAACATTACATCGCGTAGGAGAGCAAAATCTGCGTTTTGGTGTCGGTGTGTTCTGATGCCGATTCCGGCGGATTGTTGTTCCAGGTCACATTGTAAGCCAGCTTCAGCGCGAAGTGCGCATTGATAGCAACCTGCAGGCCGGTCTCAGAGTTAACGGTAGTGTTGTCGTTAAAGCTGCTCAGCACGGAAACGCCCTGAATAAATTTAGTGGTATCGGTCATCTGCCACTGATAGCTCAGTGCGCCGTAGCCCAGCCCCTGGGTTTCATGGCCGCCGTCGTGGAAATCGTCATAGCGCACGCCCGGACCAAATTCGACGCGCAGCGAATGTACCGGTCCGTTCAATACCTGACGACCATAACCGGCAGCCAGCACATCACGGGAATCGTAGCCGTTGAATCGATCGCTTAGCCAGCTCGCCTGACCGAACAGATAGTCGTTATCGGTCATATTGTAACGGGTGCGTCCGCCAATCTGATAGGTCTCTGATGAGCGTTCATCATTTGAGGAGGTGTTGGCGGCGTTGCCCCACAGACTGTACGCCGTGTTCGGCTGATACCACGTCATATTGGTTTGCGCGGTCAGCGAAGAGCTGGTGGTGTTGCCGGTCTGCGCCAGGTAGCCTGCTGCCGCGTTGCCTTCGAAGGTTTTTTTGGCGGTAGAAGGATCGTCCATGACGGTAAAGACATTGTTATCAGCCATGGCCTGGTGACCAAACGCGCCCGCAGAAAGCAGCAGCGCAACAGAGAGCTTATTAAACACTTTCATTATGTGTGATCCGTACGACAGTTTTAAAAAAGGGAGAGTCTGAAGCGTTTTACGCGGCGATCAACGTCATTTACCGTAAACTTTGTAAACAAGCGTTAAACAGCCCGAATTCCTAAACATCCTGATGAGAAAGGACTACGAATGGGAATTTTCTTATTAACGGCGCGCATTATAAAGGGTATTCAGGCGAAGCGCATCAGGGCAGGAATAAATAGAATTTTCTATGAATTATCAATAAGAAGCACGCCGAGCGGCGTGCTTCTTTATCAGGATCGCGGCGCCTGCGCGCCTAATACGCCCTTTCCTTCAGGAATGGTGGTAAAACGGGTGACGATCTCATGCCAGCTGTTTGCGGGATCAAGCTGCGCAAACTGCTGCGGATAGATGAATTTCGCCAGATATTCGATGCCGACGATATTCCACGGATGGTTGTAGAAGTTGTGATATACGCCGTAGAAGCGCCCTTCTTTCACCGGCTGCAACTCGGCAAAGCCCGGACGCTGCTTCATACGATCAAAAGCGCGGTCCACCTGCTGTTGGGTCACGCCGTAGCCAAACGGCACCGCCGCATTATTTTTACTTGCCCACTGGGAGCCTGAAACGATATAAGCGTCCGGCTTCATGGCGATCACTTTCTCCAGCGACACGTCGCCGGTGGCGCCCGGCAACAGCTCTGAACCAATATTGGCGGCGCCGACCGCTTCCACCATCGCCCCCCAGCCAACATGACCATGCGTAAAGCAGCAGGACTCCAGGCCGCCCAGCCCCGCCTTGGCTTCGATAAAGACGCGCGGCTTCGGTGAAACGGCGCGCACTTTCTCCTGAATCGCCTGATAGTGCTGTTGGTAGAATTGCGTGTACTGCTGCGCTTCCTGCTCGCGGTTAAGCGCTTCACCCATTAGCGTGATGCTGGCGGGCGCATCTTTAACGGGATTGTTAAAGGTATCGATAAACATCACCGGAATGCCCAGCTGCCGCAGCTTTTCCAACACGCCGGTCTGCGTCAGGGAGGGTTTGGATCGCAGCTGCGCAATCATCAGATCCGGCTGCTGCGCGATCACGCTTTCCAGATTCACTTCGCCTTTATCGCTGAAGCCCATATCGGTAATGCGCGCCGCCTGCGGCCATTTGTTCAGCATCAGCCGCCAGGTTTCGCCATCGCTTTTCTTTAACAGGTTATTCCAGGCGACGATGCGTTGAAAAGGATTCGCCCGATCCAGCAGCGCCAACGCCAGAATGTCACGGCCATCCTGCACCACAATGCGCTCAGGCTCCTTCTTCAGGGTGATTTTCTGTCCGTCGAAATCCGTCAGCGTGATTGGATAAGTTGTCGCAACGGCCGAGGCGGAAGCGGCCAGCATCAAAACGGAAACAGAAACTTTAATCGCGCGATGCACATCGTTCTCCTTGTTACAGGCGTCGCCTGTTGGATTATTATTCATAAGGTTAGCGCCATAATAGTAATGATAATTAATTGCATTATCAAACCGCTTTTATTATCGACTCGCCCCTTTGACAGAGGTGGTCTAAGCTGAAAATTCTTTCGGGAACAATGAGGTGAATATGGCTCCTTCAGGCGTAACCCGTTATGTTGTTACCTTTCGTTACCAGGATACCGGTCTGGCGGCCGGTCTCGCACTGAACAGCGCCATGACCGGCGCCGGTTTTTCCACCACGCTGCACGACGATGAGGGCCATGCGCACGAGCTGGGCACCAACAGCTACGGCATCATCAGCGCGAAAAGCGCTGCGGAGATCCGCGCTCAGGCGTTGGGCGTGGGCGAAGCTACGCTGGAGACGACGCCGGAAGTCGAGGTGCAAACTTTCGACGAATATCGTCAGCAGAACCGTTTTAAGTCATAACGTTCGGCCTGTGCGTTTGCGCCAGGTTTACGCAACCTTTACCCGTTAAAATGATCATTACGCAGCGAAAATGAGGATAACCCCATGTGGTCAGCCATAAGTCGTCTGTTGAGTGAGCAGTTAGGGAACGCTGAAATCAGCCATCGTGTAGAGTTGCCGGCTGGCGAAGTCCATGCCGCCTGGCGCATTCGCTATGGCGAACAGTGGGTATTTGTAAAATGCAATGACCAGGAGATGCTGCCCGCCTTTACCTCCGAGGCGGATCAGCTGGCGCTGCTGGCGCGCAGCCGGACAGTGCGGGTGCCGAAGGTCTACGGCATCGGCAGCGATCGCGACTACAGCTTTTTGCTGCTGGAATATATTCCGGTACGGCCGCTGCAACCGGAGAGCGCTCTGTTGCTCGGCCAGCAGCTTGCCCGCCTGCATCAGTGGAGCGAACAGCCTCACTTCGGCCTCGATTTCGATAACAACATCACCAGCATGCCGCAGCCTAATGGCTGGCAGCGACGCTGGTCGCGCTTTTTCTCAGAGCAGCGCATCGGCTGGCAGCTGCAGCTGGCGGCAGAAAAAGGGATTCAGTACGGCAATATCGAGCTGATTATCGACTGCGTTCAGCGCGCGCTGGCGACGCATCATCCGCAGCCTTCGCTGCTGCATGGCGATCTGTGGCCCGCCAACTGCGCCGGCAGTGACAGCGGCCCGTGGATTTACGATCCCGCCTGCTACTGGGGCGATCGTGAATGCGAACTGGCGATGCTTTCCCATGCGCCCGCGCTGGCGGAAAAGGTGCTGGAAGGTTATCAGTCGGTCTGGCCGCTACCGTCAGATTACCCACAGCGTCAGCCGGTTTATCAGCTTTACTATCTGCTTAACCGCGCGAACGTGTTTGGCGGCAGCTGGCTTGAGGAGGCGCAACGCGCGGTCGGCGCGCTGCTGGAACGGGATGAGCGGGAAAAAAGCCGGGCCTGAGGCCCGGCGGCGCGCTCAGACAAAGCCGAGCAGCGACAGCACAAAGTAGCCTGCGACGGCGATAATCACCGGCAGGATATAGAGCGGGAAAATTTGCAGGAAGATAGTATGTCGCGGCACGACTATCTTCTCTTCCAGCTGCTGGCGGGTGCGGCCTTCGCTGCCCGCGCCTGCTCCAGAATCAGCATATCCTCAACGCCCTCTTTCAGATGCCGCGACTGACGCCACATGCGCGCGCCGGACGCCTGCAGCGCCAGGCCGACAAAAATCAGAATATAGATCAGCCAGAAGGCGATATTACTGCCAGCGTTGAAATCGGGCACCGGCGAATTGCGCCAGAAAAAGCCAAGAAAAGGCGTGTTAAAGCGGATCATATCGATCATCACGTGAATAAAATCCATCAGCACCGCATCGATGCCGGGACGCTTTTCGCTGTGTCTGAACATGAAATTCAGCAGTGATACCAGCGTGGAAATAAAAGCCGGAATAAAAATAATCCAGCCGACCATGCGTTTGATAATGGCGACACGGCCAGCCTGTTGATAAGTCATGGTTTCTCCTTGCACCTGTTGTCTGGCAGTAAGTCTACCTGCTGTCAGTGAAATGTGCCTGAAAAAAACGCCGACAAACACTTTTATCCTGCTTCGACAGGCATGCCTGCTGATGGTCTTCATGCTATGGTGAATTAAACTGTCAACCGGAGCTTTGTATGACCTATACCCGACCTGTACTGGCTGCAATATTTGATATGGATGGCCTGCTGATCGATTCTGAACCGCTGTGGGATCAGGCCGAACTGGACGTATTTGCCACCCTGAATGTGGATCTGTCGCGCCGGAGCGAACTGCCCGATACGCTGGGGCTGCGTATCGATCAGGTGGTGCGCATGTGGTATGAAACGCTGCCGTGGAGCGGGCCGAGCCAACAGGAAGTCACCGATCGCATCATTGCGCGCGCCATCAATCTGGTAGAAGAGAAAAAACCGCTGTTGCCGGGCGTAGAGCAGGCGCTGCAGCTCTGCCGGGCGCAGGGGCTGAAAGTAGGTCTGGCCTCAGCTTCGCCGCTGCATATGTTGGAGAAAGTACTAACGCTGTTTAATCTGCGCGACTATTTCGACACGCTGGCTTCGGCGGAATCGCTGCCCTGGAGCAAACCGCATCCGCAGGTCTATCTCGACGCTGCCGCCCAGCTGGGCGTGGATCCGTTAAACTGCGTGACGCTGGAGGATTCCTTTAACGGCATGATCGCTACCAAAGCGGCGCGTATGCGATCTATCGTGGTGCCTGCGGAAGAGTACCGCGATGATCCGCGCTGGGCGTTGGCCGATGTCAAACTCGATTCGCTTGTTGCGTTAACCCCGCAGCATATCAAAGGTTATTAATCGTCTTTCTGTTCCCGTCTGCCGCAAGACAGGCGGGATTTTCTTTTCAGCGCAGCCGGTAATCAGCCTCTCCTCCGCTCTGCCCCGTTTTCAGATAAGCCGCCGGGACTTTTTCTCGCAAATATGATCCAGCATACAAAATAAATAAAACAGCATTTCATTTTTATTGAATTGCGTTCCCGTCGGGCCTATCATGCTGCTCACGACACAGGTTACACATCACCTTTACACGTTTGTAACGTCAGAGAGGCATCGACATGCAAGTCCGTCAAAGCATTCACAGCGACCATGCCCGTCAGCTTGATACAGCTGGCCTGCGGCGTGAATTCCTCATCGAAAAGATTTTCGATGCCGATAATTACACCATGACCTACAGCCACATCGACCGCATTATCGTCGGCGGCGTGATGCCGGTCAGCAACAGCGTCGCCATCGGCAGCGAAGTGGGCAAGCAGCTCGGCGTCAGCTACTTCCTGGAGCGTCGCGAACTGGGCGTAATCAATATCGGCGGGCCGGGCCTGATCGAGGTTGACGGCAAAGCTTGGGAGATCGGCAACGAGCAGGCGCTCTATGTCGGCATGGGCGCGCAGTCCGTGGTGTTTAAAAGCATCGACGCCAGCCGTCCCGCGAAGTTCTATTACAACAGCGCGCCGGCGCATACGCGTTATCCCGACAAGAAAATCACGCTGGAGGAAGCCTCTCCCACGACGCTGGGCGACGCCGCCACCAGCAACCGCCGCACCATCAACAAATTTATCGTGCCGGACGTGCTGCCCACCTGTCAGCTGACCATGGGCCTCACCAAACTGGATGAAGGCAGTCTGTGGAACACCATGCCCTGCCATACCCACGAACGCCGTATGGAAGTCTATTTTTACTTCGATATGGATGATGAAACGGCGGTGTTTCATATGATGGGCCAGCCGCAGGAGACGCGTCACCTGCTGGTGCATAACGAACAGGCGGTGATCTCTCCCAGCTGGTCGATTCACGCCGGCGTCGGCACCAAACGCTATACCTTTATCTGGGGTATGGTGGGTGAAAACCAGGTGTTTGACGATATGGATCACGTCAAAGTCAGTGAACTGCGTTAATGGTGACAGAAGGAAGCGAACTCATGATTCTCAATGCATTTAATCTGGAAGGCAAAGTCGCGCTGATCACCGGCTGCAACACCGGTCTGGGCCAGGGCATGGCCGTCGGGCTGGCGCAGGCGGGCTGCGATATTGTCGGCGTGAACCACTCCGGCGCCGACGACACGCCGGGTCTGGTTGAAGCGACCGGCCGCCGCTTCGTCAACATTAATGCCGATCTGATGGACAGCAGCTGCATTCCGCAGGTGGTGGAACAGGCGGTGGCGGCTTTTGGCCGCATCGACATTCTGGTGAACAACGCTGGCATCATCCGTCGTCAGGACGCGATTGAGTTCAGCGAAAAAGACTGGGACGACGTGATGAATATCAACAGCAAAACGGTATTCTTTATGTCGCAGGCGGTGGCGCGTCAGTTTATTAAGCAGGGCAACGGCGGCAAGATTATCAATATCGCCTCGATGCTCTCTTTCCAGGGCGGCATCCGCGTGCCTTCTTACACCGCATCGAAAAGCGCGGTGATGGGCCTGACGCGCCTGATGGCTAACGAGTGGGCGGCGCATAATATCAATGTGAACGCCATCGCGCCGGGCTATATGGCGACCAACAACACGGAACAGCTGCGCAACGATGAAGGCCGCAGCCAGGAAATTCTCGGTCGCATTCCGGCCGGGCGCTGGGGCAAGCCGGACGATATGATGGGGCCGGTGGTGTTCCTCGCCTCATCCGCTTCTGATTACGTAAACGGCTATACGCTGGCGGTCGATGGCGGCTGGCTGGCGCGCTAAACCTTACCGGACGGGGCCTGGCTCCGTCCGATATTCACTTTTGGTTACAGCGTCACAACTTCCCATCTACTGTATAAATCCCCTATACTGGATACATTGACAGTTATGTATTCAGGTTATCCTCATGACGGCCGAAGGCCACGTTATTTTCGCCATTGCCAGCGCGATATTTGCCAAACGTGCAGAGTTAACGCCAGAGCTGGCCAACGGCGACTGGTGGCATATTATTCCGGCGGTGTTGCTGACCTGCCTGCTGCCTGATATCGATCATCCTCGTTCGACGCTGGGCCAGCGCTTTCGCTGGATATCGCAGCCCATTGCGCGCGCCTTCGGCCATCGCGGCTTTACCCATAGCCTGCTGGCGGTGCTGGGCGGCGTCACGCTGTTGCGGATGAATCTACCGCACGGCTGGCCGGTGCCGACCGACGCCATGCACGGCATGGTATTGGGCTATCTGAGCCATATCGCCGCCGATATGCTGACGCCCGCCGGCGTGCCGCTGCTCTGGCCCTGCCGCTGGCGTTTTCGTCTGCCGCTCTTGACCACCAAAGCGGGAAACCAGCTGGAGCGCATTTTTTGCCTGGCGCTGGTGATGGGCGCCTTGTGGTTTCCGCCCGGCATGCCTCATTTCGGCGCGGAGGACTGGCCCGCCAAATTAATGAATAACGTTCAGTCGGGCATCGATCGGTTAATTAGCCTGCGGGCAGGCTGATTTTTAGACGAATCAATGCAAAAAGTTATAACCCATTCCATTCGGATCTAATCCTGTTTCGTTCCGGGCTGTTACCATTCCGTCAGTTACGCCACTTAATGCGTGGATAAAAATATCTTCACCCTGCCTCACAGCGGCGTTACCGCCCCGCTGTGGGGCATATTTATGGAGAAAACAGGATGACTGTTCCGCTTATTCTTAATGTCCTGGCGTTTATCGCCTTACTGGTGGTGCTCTCCAGGCTGGGCCGCAACGGCTGGAGTTTGTCGAAGAAAGTACTGGTCGGCCTGGTGATCGGCGTGCTGTTTGGTCTGGCGCTTCAGCTGATCTACGGCGACAGCGCGCCGGTGCTGAAAGAATCGATCGCGTGGTTCAACGTGGTAGGGAACGGTTATGTGCAGCTATTGCAGATGATCGTCATGCCGCTGGTCTTCGCTTCTATCCTTAGCGCCGTGGCCCGTCTGCATAACGCCTCCTCGCTGGGTAAAATCAGCGTGCTGACCATCGGCGTGCTGCTGTTCACCACCGCGATTTCCGCGCTGGTCGGCGTTTTCGTCACCACGTTGTTTGGCCTGAGCGCCGAAGGTCTGGTGCAGGGCGCGCAGGAAACGGCGCGTCTCTCCGCTATCCAGTCAAACTACGCAGGCAAAGTGGCCGATCTGAGCGCGCCACAGATGCTGCTGTCGTTTATTCCGAAAAATCCGTTTGCCGATCTGGCGGGCGCTAACCCGACCTCCATCATTAGCGTCGTGATTTTCGCCGCGTTTCTCGGCGTGGCGGCGCTGCAGTTGCTGAAGGACGATCGGGAAAAAGGCGAACGCGTACTGAAAGCGATCGACACCCTGCAACTGTGGGTGATGAAGCTGGTGCGTCTGATCATGAAGCTGACGCCGTACGGCGTGATGGCCCTGATGACCAAAGTGGTGGCTGGCTCCAACCTGCAGGATATTATCAAGCTCGGCAGCTTTGTCGTTGCCTCTTACCTCGGTCTGGCGATGATGTTTGCGGTGCACGCCCTGCTGCTCTCGGTCAACGGCATCAACCCGCTACGCTTCTTCCGCAAAGTGTGGCCGGTCATTACCTTCGCCTTTACCAGCCGCTCCAGCGCCGCCAGCATTCCGCTGAACGTGGAGGCGCAGACGCAGCGTCTGGGCGTGCCGGAATCGATCGCCAGTTTCTCCGCCTCGTTCGGCGCCACCATCGGTCAGAACGGCTGCGCCGGTCTCTATCCGACAATGCTGGCGGTGATGGTTGCGCCCACGATGGGCATCAACCCGCTCGATCCGGTCTGGATTGCGACGCTGGTCGGTATCGTGACGCTCAGCTCTGCCGGCGTGGCGGGCGTGGGCGGCGGCGCAACCTTTGCCGCGCTGATTGTGCTGCCGGCGATGGGCCTGCCGGTGACGCTGGTCGCCCTGCTGATCTCTATCGAGCCGCTTATCGATATGGGCCGCACCGCGCTGAACGTGAACGGTTCAATGACCGCAGGTTCTCTGACCAGCCGCTGGATGAAGCAGACTGACAACGCGCTGCTCAACAGTGATGAGCATCGCGAGCTGGTGCATCGCTAACGCCAGCGAAATCCGCATCAACACGCTAAGGGCCGGATAATCCGGCCCTTTTTTTTCGTCTCCGCCTTCCCTTTTCGTCTTTTCCGCGATTCCGAAAGGCTGCCTGATATAACACAAATCCCCGGAAACTCCAGGCGTACCTTGCGTGCTGTTCTATAGTTAATGAAGCCTTGAACGACATCAACAGGAGCAATGCTAATGTCGAAAGAAACTGATAATAAGGAACTGAGCCACAGCGCGCCGGCTACAGGTCCTGAATCCGCCAAGCCTGGCCTTGATTCCCTGGCCCCTGAGGATGGTTCCCATAAGCCTTCTGCCGAACCGACGCCGCCGGGCAAACAGCCTACCGCCCCTGGCAGCCTGAAGTCGCCTGATACGCGCAACGCCAAGCTCGATCAGCTGGATGCGCACCGTAAAGGGGGCGAGAATTTCCCGCTGACCACTAATCAGGGTACGCGCATCGCCAACGATCAAAACTCCCTGAAAGCCGGCACGCGCGGCCCGACGCTGCTGGAAGATTTTATTATGCGTGAAAAAATCACGCATTTTGACCATGAGCGCATCCCGGAACGCATCGTACACGCGCGCGGTTCGGCGGCCCACGGCTACTTTCAGCCCTATCGCTCCATGAGCGAGGTGACGAAAGCGGATTTTCTGCGCGATCCCGATCAGATCACGCCGGTATTCGTCCGCTTTTCCACTGTTCAGGGCGGCGCTGGCTCAGCGGACACCGTGCGCGATATTCGCGGCTTCGCCACTAAATTTTATACCCAGGAAGGGGTTTTTGACCTGGTGGGCAACAACACGCCGGTATTTTTTATTCAGGACGCGCATAAATTTCCTGACTTTGTCCATGCGGTAAAACCTGAACCGCATAACGAGATCCCGCAGGGACAAAGCGCGCACGATACCTTCTGGGACTATGTTTCGCTCCAGCCGGAAACGCTGCACAATGTGATGTGGGCAATGTCCGATCGCGGCATTCCGCGCAGCTACCGCACCATGGAAGGGTTCGGCATTCACACCTTCCGCATGATCAACGCGCAGGGCAAAGCGACCTTTGTGCGCTTCCACTGGAAGCCGGTGGCGGGCAAAGCGTCTCTGCTGTGGGATGAAGCGCAGAAGCTGACCGGACGCGATCCCGATTTCCATCGCCGCGATCTCTGGGAAGCGATCGAGGCGGGCGACTACCCGGAATATGAGCTGGGCGTACAGCTGATCCCGGAAGAGGACGAGTTTAAATTCGATTTCGATCTGCTTGACGCCACCAAACTCATCCCGGAAGAGCTGGTGCCGGTAGAGCTGATCGGCAAAATGGTGCTGAACCGCAATCCAGACAACTTCTTCGCCGAAACCGAACAGGTGGCGTTCCATCCGGGCCATATCGTGCCGGGACTCGACTTCACCAACGATCCGCTGCTACAGGGACGCCTGTTCTCTTACACCGATACGCAAATCAGCCGTCTCGGTGGCCCTAACTTCCATGAGATCCCGATTAACCGTCCGGTTTGCCCTTACCATAATTTTCAGCGTCAGGGCATGCATCGCATGGATATCGACACCAACCCGGCAAATTATGAGCCAAACTCGATTAACGATAACTGGCCGCGAGAAACGCCTCCGCAGCCACGTCGCGGCGGCTTTGAAAGCTATCAGGAGCGAATCGAAGGCCATAAGGTGCGCGAGCGCAGCCCTTCTTTCGGCGAGTATTATTCGCAGCCGCGCCTGTTCTGGTTGAGCCAGACGCCGGTAGAGCAGCAGCATATTATCGACGCTTTTTCGTTTGAGCTGGGTAAAGTGGCGCGCGCCTACATCCGCGAGCGCGTGGTCGATCACCTTTTGCATATCGACGTGTCGCTGGCGCACGGCGTGGCGCAGAACCTCGGTATCGCGCTGTCGGACGATAAACTGCACACGGCGCCGCCGAAAGATGTCAATGGCCTGCGCAAAGACGCCAGCCTGAGCCTCTACGCGGTGCCGAGCGGCAACATTAAAGGCCGCCAGGTGGCCCTGCTGCTGAGCGACGGCGTTAAGGCCGCCGACGTATTGGCGATCCTGCAAGAGCTGAAGGCGCACGGCGTGCACGCTAAGCTGCTGGCGGCGCATATGGGCCAGGTACGCGCTGACGACGGCTCTACCCTGCCCATTGACGGCACCTTCAGCGGCCTGCCGTCGGTAACGGTCGATGCGGTTATCGTGCCGGATGGCAATATCGATGCGCTGCTGCTGAGCGGCGACGCCCGCTACTATCTGCTTGAAGCCTATAAGCACTTGAAAGTGATTGCCCTGAGCGGCGACGCGCGTCGCTTTAAGGCGCAGTTCGGTCTTGGCGACGATGAGCCTGAAGAAGGCGTGATCGAAGATGTAAAAGCGGAAGGCGTCTTGATGAGCGAATTTATCGCTTTTCTCGGCGCGCACCGCATCTGGTCGCGTAGTCAGAAAGCACTGAGCGTGCCAGCCTGATGATGCTCAGGCGGGCCGCCCGGCCCGCCTTTTCTCTTCACAATTTCCCCCAAGCGTTAAGGAAGCGTTAAGCGTGGTAAGCAGCCGCAAAAACGGCCTGATTACGCTTGTTTTTTTCCGCTACCGCGTCAATCCTGCCAGCAGTTAATGCAGGAGAATCACCATGAAAAAGGTTATCGCATCGCTACTGGCTCTGACCCTGACGGCGCCCGCCGTGGCCGTCGCGCACCCTTATGGTCCCGCTCCTGGCCCCGGCTGGCGTCACGGCGGCGAATGGGGCGGACACGGCTGGGGACGTCCTGCGCCCTTCCGCTTTCTGCCTGAGGCGGCAACGGCGGTATTGATTGGCGGGCTGACTTACTATCTGCTGAACGGCAATGTCTATCAGCGTCAGGGCGAGACTTATGTCATGGTGCAGCCGCCAACGGAGCGGATGACGATGGGCGATGCGATGCGCGCGCTGGATTACAACGGGCGTCGTTACTATGTGCAGGATGGGCACTACTATGAACGCAATATCGATGGAGAATATCTTGAGGTGCCGCGACCGCCGGGACTGTAAACGGACGAGGCGTAAAACAACGGGGGCGGCCTTTGCAGACCGCCCCCATTAATGTGCTATCCGGCCTTACTGGTTGGCCTGCGGATCGGTGTCGTACTCTTTACAGCTCTGGAAGCCGTAGTTCATTACACGACCGGTATCGCTGTAGCTGACGAAATAGGTCTGCGGTTTGCCGTCACGCTCACCCAGCACATAGGTCTGACAGGTGCCGCGCGCGTGCACCATGGTGATTTCCGTCGACGCCGGGCCCGCGATCTGACGTACCTGCTCGCGGGTCATACCTTTTTTCACATCCTTAACAACCGGCTGAGTCACATAGCTTTCAGCACGATCGTAAGCGCTACAGCCAGATAACACGGCCAGAGCCACAGCAGCACCAACTAATCCTGTGAATTTTTTCATCTTGTTGTTCCTCATTTATTGTCCATGTAGGCATAAGCGTGGAACATAATTGCTGATTTATCAAATTTATGGCGTGCATTTTTCTTTATTCGGTCTTTTACGCGCGCTTCCGCCGCAGCGGTGATTGCCCGCAGCGATTGTCGCGGCGGAAAACCGTAGGGCGAGGCGGCGCTTCTTCGTATAATTCGGCCGCCCGACATCACAGCCTGACGCGGATCTTAAGAAATCCGCGCGCAACAGAGCCTCACCATTCCTGACAGGGAGACAAACAACACCATGACCTCTATTCATCCTAACCGTATTGGTTATGCCATCAGCCTGGGTTTACTGGCGGCGCTGGGGCCGCTCTGCATCGATCTTTACCTGCCGGCGCTGCCGGCGCTGGCCGCCGACCTGCAAACGCCGACGGCGACCGCCCAGCTCAGCCTGACAGCCGGCCTGCTGGGGCTGGGCGCGGGTCAGCTGATTTTTGGGCCGCTCAGCGATAAAACCGGCCGTCTGCGCCCGCTGACGCTTTCGCTGATCCTGCTGTTTATCGCCTCGGTCGGCTGCGCCCTGGCGCAGAATATCAACCAACTGCTGCTGGCGCGGCTGTTTGAAGGCCTGGCGGGCGCGGGCGGCGCGGTATTGTCGCGCGCCATTGCCCGCGATATGTACAGCGGCCATGACTTAACCCGCTTTTTCGCCATGCTGATGCTGGTTAACGGCCTGGCGCCGATCGCCGCGCCGGTAATGGGCGGCGCGCTGATGACGTTTCTCGACTGGCGCGGCCTGTTTATGGCGCTGGCGCTGATCGCCCTGCTGTTGCTGGCGCTGGCGCGCCTGAAGCTGCATGAAACGCTACCGGAGGAACGTCGCAGCCAGGGATCGCTGCTTTCCGCCTGGGCGGCGCTGGGCAAGGTCGTCACCCATCGTCCGTTTATGGGCTTCTGTCTGACGCAGGGCTTTATGATGTCCGGCATGTTCGCCTATATCGGCGCCTCGCCGTTCGTGCTGCAGCAGATCTACGGCCTGTCGCCGCAGGCGTTCAGCTTCTGCTTCGCCCTTAACGGGCTGGGGCTGGTGATCGCTTCGCAGACCAGCGCGCGCCTCTGCCCGCTGTGGGGCGAATATCGCGTGCTGAAGGGCGGCCTGACGCTGGCGTTTATCGCTTCCGGCACGCTGGTGCTGGCCGGTCTGTCCGGCGCCGCCCTGCCGCTGGTGCTGACGGCGCTGTTCTTCAGCGTCGCCAGCAACGGCGTAATTTCGGTGACCGCAGCGTCGCTGGCGATGCAGAGCCAGGGCCAACGCGCCGGCAGCGCGTCGGCGGTGATTGGCGTTACCATGTTCACGCTGGGCGCCATCAGCGTGCCGGTCACCGGCATTGGCGGCACCTCGGTGCTGACCATGACGCTGACCATCTTCGGCTGCTACCTGCTGGCCATCACGATGTTTCTGCTGCTGGCGAAAAAACCGCAGACTGTCTGAAATCGCCGCGCCTGAGCCGGCTCAGGCGCAAACCGGCTTGTCGTTTTGCCGGATGCGCGTTAGTTTTAACAGAATATGCATTCGCAACGAGCCAACAGGCTACTGATTCAAGGAGAGGTTTATGTCACTGCAGCAGGAAATCATTGAGGCGCTGGGCGTCAAACCCACCATCGATGCCAAACAAGAGATCCGTACCAGCGTTGAGTTTCTGAAATCCTATCTGAAAGCCCACCCTTTTATTAAAACGCTGGTGCTGGGCATCAGCGGCGGTCAGGATTCCACCCTGTGCGGCAAGCTGAGCCAGCTGGCGATGAGCGAACTGCGTGAAGAGACCGGCGACCAGGAATATCAGTTTATCGCGGTGCGTCTGCCCTACGGCGTGCAGGCCGACGAGAAAGATTGTCAGGACGCGCTCGATTTCATTCAGCCCGATCGCGTGCTGGTGGTGAATATCAAAGAGGCGGTGCAGGCGAGCGAGCGCGCGCTGAAAGCGGCAGGCATTGAACTCTCCGATTTTGTGCGCGGCAATGAGAAAGCGCGCGAGCGTATGAAGGCGCAGTACAGCATCGCCGGGATGACCAAAGGGCTGGTGGTTGGCACCGATCACGCCGCGGAAGCGGTGACCGGCTTCTTTACCAAGTACGGCGACGGCGGCAGCGACATCAACCCGATTCATCGCCTGAATAAAGGCCAGGGCAAAATGTTGCTGAAAGAGCTGGGCTGCCCGCAGCATCTCTGGCTGAAACACCCAACCGCCGATCTGGAAGACGATCGTCCGGGCCTGCTGGATGAAGTGGCGCTGGGCGTCAGCTACGGTCAGATCGACGCCTATCTGGAAGGGCAGCAGATCGAGGAGTCCGCCGCTAAAACCATTGAAGGCTGGTATCAGAAAACCGAGCATAAGCGCCGCCTGCCGGTGACCGTATTTGACGACTACTGGAAGAAATAAATTTTGCGCGAGCGGACCGTCGGTCCGCTCTTTTATCGCCCGTCCGCCCCGTTTATTTCCGCTTTAACGTTACGCAGAATTCTGTTGCGCTCCTCTCTTTTCCCGCCCTGTTGCTTGTCTGCGCAGACCCGTCTTCCGCCTGCGGGCATCATTTTTTTCTGATGTCCCAAGGGAATGAATTACGCCGCCGCTTAACGGGGCGCACTGTGAACTTATCGCGTCAGCCCGCCGCTCCAGCGGTTTTCACTGCGCCTCAGCGCCGATTTTTCGCACTGTTCAATTTCCATTCCGGCTGATAAACTGGATATGCAACCAGTAAAACGGAGTCACCTGTGGTAAGACGTGCTGCCAGTCACCGCCTGGAATTTGAACCAGCGGCTATTTATGAATATCCCGAACATCTGCGTTCTTTCCTGGCCGATATTCCCAATCTGCCCGGCGTCTATATTTTTCACGGCGACAGCGACGTGATGCCGCTCTATATCGGCAAAAGCATCAGCCTGCGCACGCGCGTTATGTCCCACTTCCGCACGCCGGATGAAGCGAAAATGCTGCGCCTGACGCGCCGCATCAGCTGGATCACCACCGCTGGCGAGCTGGGCGCCCTGCTGCTGGAAGCGCAGATGATCAAAAACCAGCAGCCGCTGTTTAACAAGCGTCTGCGACGTAACCGGCAGCTCTGCTCCTTACAGTGGGACGGCGTGGGACGACCGGATGTGGTCTACGCGCGCGATCTCGATTTCTCCGCTTCGCCGGATCTGTTCGGGCTTTATTCCAGTCGCCGCGCCGCGCTGGAGACGCTGAAGAAGATCGCTGACGAACGTCAGCTCTGCTACAGCCTGCTGGGGCTGGAGAGCCACAGTAAAAACCGCGCCTGCTTCCGCGCCAGCCTGGGCCGCTGCGCCGGCGCCTGCTGCGGCAAAGAGCCGATCGGCGACCATCATGGCCGTCTGCTGGAGGCGCTGGAGAAAGTGCGCGTCGTCTGCTGGCCGTGGCCTGGCGCCGTGGCGCTGGTAGAGGAAGGTCCGAAAGAGACGCAGATGCATATTATTCATAACTGGTTTTATCTCGGCTCCGTCAGTCATCTCGACGAGGCGAAAAACCTGACCAGCCCGCCGAAAGGGTTTGATAACGACGGCTACAAATATCTCTGCCGTCCGCTGCTGAGCGGCAAATATCCCGTGATTCCGCTGTAAGCGCCCTGCCGCTTCGCTTCGCGCCATAGGTGATCCGCGTCTACCTTTTAATCAGTTGTGTCGCCGTTTGTTGGGCACTTTTACTGATGAAAAGGAGAACGCATGTCTCAACACGATCACAGTGGATTTTCTCGTCGCCAGGTGGTTGGCGGACTGATGGGCAGCATGGCGGTTACCGGCATGGCGATGTCGGGCAGCGCCAGCGCCGCAGAAAACGGCGGTGCGTCGCAAAGCAGCGCCCCGCCTCAAACCGGCAAAGACCCGCGCGAGCTCTACCCAAAACCCCCTTTCGAACGTCAGCCGCAGGACCCGCCGGGACTGGCCAGCAAAATGGTGCCGCGTCCTGATCATGGCGAAGAGAGCTATCGCGGCAGCGGCCGACTTAACGGACGCAAGGCGCTCATCACCGGCGGCGACTCCGGCATCGGCCGCGCCGTTGCCATCGCCTACGCGCGTGAAGGCGCCGACGTGGCGATCAACTACCTGCCGGAAGAGGAATCGGATGCCAAAGAGGTGATCGCGCTGATCAAAGCGGCGGGCCGTAAGGCGGTAGCGATTCCGGGCGATATTACCGACGAAGCCTTCTGCGAGAAACTGGTCAACGACGCCGCCGCGCAGCTGGGCGGGCTGGATATTCTGGTCAACAACGCCGGTCGCCAGCAGTATGTGGAATCGATCACCGATCTCACCACCGAGTCATTCGACAAGACTTTTAAAACCAACGTCTACGCCATGTTTTGGATCACCAGGGCGGCGATGGCCCATCTGAAACCGGGCGCGGCCATTGTCAACACCTCGTCGGTACAGGCGGGCAAACCGAGCGCGATTCTGCTTGACTATGCGCAGACCAAAGCGGCGATCGTCGCCTTTACCAAAGGGCTGGCGAAACAGGTGGCGGAAAAAGGGATTCGGGTGAATGCGGTCGCGCCGGGGCCTTACTGGACGCCGTTGCAGTCCAGCGGCGGTCAGCCGATGGAAAAAGTGATGAAGTTTGGCGAAGAAGCGCCGTTTGGCCGTCCGGGTCAGCCGGCGGAGATCGCCCCGCTCTACGTCACGCTGGCTTCGGCGGAAACCAGCTTCACTTCCGGCCAGGTCTGGTGCTCCGACGGCGGCACCGGTACCTTCTGATATAACAAAACCGCCGACGCTGCCCACGGCCAAATGGTTGTGGGCAACGTCGGCGGTCTCAATATCTATGCCGCGCGGCGATTATTCATCTGCTGGCGGAGGCGTCATCTTACCGTCATGGTTCTCTTTTGCAGTCAGACGTTTCTCAAAATTAGCGTTGTACTGTTTTTTCTGCTCCGGCGTCAGCACATTATACATCTTGTTCTGCACCTCCATCATCGCCACGGCGTTTTCTTTCGCATTGGCGGTCATCTTCTCAGCCTGCGCTTCCGCTTTGGTGCGGTCAAAGCTGTCGGCGGCGATAATCTGGTGATTAGCGCGGCGCTCCTCCAGAGAAGGACGCTTAATCTCTTTGTGCGACGCTTTCATGATATCGCGCATCTGCTGCTTCTGCGCATCGGTCAGATTGAGATTCTTAAACAGCCCCATCGGACCATGCTGCATTGGGCCTTTATGATGCATCGGTTTTTCGCTGCCTGCCGGCGCCGGCGTCAGCGTATCCGCTGCATGAACAATGCTTGCTGCGCCGAAAGCCAGGGAAGTCGCTACAAAAAGAGATGTCAGTTTACGCATAATAATATCCTTACTTATCAGTTTTATGACGACAGGCTGTGTCGCTGCTACGGAAATGAGTTTACGACACCTAACGTCAAGTACTCAGTTCATGAGTAAAGCCCTGAAAGCATAGAAGATAAAAATGCAGCAATCCTGGAGAGAATAAGAAGATTAAGGTGAGGAATTGCAAAAAAATATGACACTGTGCGGAATTTGGCGGGAATTGTGGAGAAGTGTAACCCCTGGGACAGAATTGAGGAAAGAAAAAGTTAACGCGCGCTGAGTAGAAAGGCAGCGCCCGTTTTTCGGCGGCGAGCCTGCCGCCCGGCTGACAGCGTCGCCCTGTCCGGCGGCGTGGTTATTTCAGGCTTTCGCCGCTAAGCAAGGCGTTGTGGGCGTTATCTTCCACCAGCATCAGTCCGGCGCGCAGCCCTGTCGCCACGTTGGGATTGGGAAACAGCACATATTCCCGCGCCTGCTGCACGAAATAGCGCGTTTCGCCATCCTCCGCCAGCAGGGTTCCCTGCGGAAAGGCGGTAAAGTTCAGCGTTTCCGGTCCCATATGGAGAGCGAAACGTTCGCTGTTGCGCGTAATCTGCTGCGATACGCGATAGCGGCGCGGCGGCGCGGCGCCATCCGGCAGCGCGTCGCCGAACAGCAGCGCGGCCAGCGCCTGCTGCGCCGCCGCGAACTGGGTCAGATCGTTCTGCCCGAAGGGAAGCGCTTTGCCCAGCTCCAGCGTAGAGCTGGCGGCCTGAAAATGTTCACAGCTGTAATGGGTAAAGGTGCCGCCCGGCGCGCGATGAAACACCAGCGCCTCCATGCCTGCCGCCGCCAGCCAGTGCATAAAATCGTCGGGCCACGGGCGCTGGCTGTGGGGCATTACGCCGAAGCGCGTATGGTAAGAGCCGCGAATCGCGGTATGCAGATCGAGATGCCAGCGCACTTCCTGATGCGCGCCCGCCTGCCAGAAGGTTTCCAGCGCCTGCTCCAGACGCCAGGCGCGCTGCGCTTCGGGACACTCTTCAAACTGCTGCCAGCGGCCGCCGAACAGCCGGTTCAGATCGCAGCGTAGATAGCGCTTGTTGGCGCGCAGCGCAGGCGGATTGCCCAGCAGCACCAGCAGCCGCACCGCCAGCGGCGTCTCGCCCTGCAGCAGCTGCGTAATAAGCTGATTAACTATCTCCACCGGCGCGGTTTCATTGCCGTGAATGCCAGCGGAAATCGCCACCGCGTGCTGCGTTGGCGTCAGGGGGGTCAGTTCAAGAATGCCTTCATCCAGCCACTGCCAGCGCAGATGCGGCAGCGTCCCGCTGGTAACGGCCGGCGCATGGCCGGAGAGCGTTTGTTGTAACAGATCCTGCATGACATCTCCTGTGACGCGGAAGCCGGCGGCGTCGGGCCAGACGCCGCCGCATCGATTTTATTCCTGCTGGAATGAATAAACACTTCCTAAGTCTAGCAAACGCGTCAGCGCGTCCAGCGCTTCACGTCCTTCGGTCAGCAGTTGCGGGTCGGCCAGGTCAGCCTGAGAGAGCCGATCGCGATAATAACGGTCGACCCACTGGTTCAGCGTGTCGAACAGACGATCGTTCATCATCACTGCCGGGTTCACCGCCTGCTGCTCAACGGCGTTCAGCGCCACGCGCAGGCGAAGACAGGCTGGCCCGCCGCCGTTGCACATGCTTTCGCGTAAATCGAACACCATCATCTCACGAATCGGCCCACCGTTCTCTACCAGTTCGGAAAGATAACGCCAGACGCCGTTATGCTGACGCGCTTCCTGCGGCAGCACCAGCAGCATATCGCCGTTGTCGCGGCTCAGCAGCTGACTGTTGAACAGGTAGGTAGAAACCGCGTCGGCGACCGATACGCGCTCATCGGGGACGATCACCGGCGTAAAACCGGGCACTTTTTCGCTCAGCTCCGCCAGCAGGCGTTCCTGATGCAGAAACGCCAGCTGATGACAAAACAGCACATGACGGTTGCTGACGGCGATAACGTCATTATGGAACACGCCCTGGTCGATCACCGCCGGATTCTGCTGGGTAAAGATCGTGCGCGCCGGATCGAGCTGATGCAGTCGGGCCACCGCCTCGCTCGCTTCGCGGGTCTGACGTGCGGGATAGCGCGCCGGCACCAGTCCACTGTGCCCCTCTTCACGGCCATAAACGAACAGCTGCACGCCCGGCTCGCCGTAATCGCCGCCGAAGCGGTTATGGTTCGCCGCGCCTTCGTCGCCGAACAGCGCCACCTGCGGCAGAGCATGATGATGAGCGAAATAGCGATCGTCGCGGAAAATCGCACGCAGCAGCGCGCCGGTGGTCGGCGCTTCGATCGCCCGGTGGAATTTGTTGTTCAGGTTGGCGACGGTAAAGTGCGTTTTGCCGTCGGCGCTGTCGGCGGAAGGCGATACGGTAGCGGCGTTCGCCACCCACATTGCCGAGGCGGAGCTGACGGCGGAGAGCAGCTGAGGCGCCTGACGCGCCGCCTTTTCCAGTACCTGCGCGTCCGTGCCGCTGAAACCGAGCTGGCGCAGCACCGGCAGATTCGGCCGCTCATGCGGTGGGATCACCCCCTGCGCGAAACCGGCGTCCGCCAGCGCCTTCATTTTCAGCAGGCCCTGCTTCGCCGCCAGGCGGGGATTAGAGAGCTGATGCTGATGACGCGTGGAGGCTTCATTGCCGAACGACAGTCCGGCGTAGTGGTGCGTCAGCCCCACCAGCCCGTCAAAGTTGACTTCTTTGGCTTTCATCAGCGCGTCTCCTGGCGATGGCTGAAATCAACGCCCGGCGCCAGCGTGGTGGGCAGGGTCAGTTCCGGGGTTTCCAGCGAGGCCATCGGCCAGGCGCAGTAGTCCGCCGCGTACCAGGCGCTGGCACGGTGGTTGCCGGAGGCGCCAATGCCGCCGAAAGGCGCGGTGCTGGCGGCGCCGGTCAACGGCTTGTTCCAGTTGACAATGCCCGCGCGCGCCTCAATCAGCAGCTGGTCGAATTTCTCGCGCTGCGGCGAGATCAGCCCGCACGCCAGACCGTAACGCGTGGCGTTCGCCAGCCGAATCGCCTCGTCAAAACTGTCGTAGCGCACCACGGCGAGCAGCGGCCCGAACACCTCTTCGTCCGCCACCTGCTTCACGCCGGTGAGATCGATAATCCCCGGCGTCAGCAGCGCGCTGTCGCGCGCCGGCCAGCGCATCTTCAACAGCACCTTGCCGCCGAGGGCGATGCGTTTTTGCCACTCCTGATAAATATGCTCCGCCGCCTGCGGTGAAATTACGCTGCCCATAAAAGGCTGCGGCTCATCGTTCCAGCGACCGATGCGCAGCTGCTGCGTCACCTCAACCAGCCGCTGCAGGAAGGCGTCCCCCTCCGCGCCGCGCTTTACCAGCAGCCGACGCGCGCAGGTGCAACGCTGACCGGCGGTAATAAAGGCGGACTGCACGGCGATCCAGACCGCCGCGTCGGTATCAGGCGCATCCTCGACAATCAGCGCGTTGTTGCCGCCCATCTCCAGCGCCAGCATCTTCTCCGGCTGGCCAGCGAACTGGCGATGCAGCTGATAGCCGGTGTTGGCGCTGCCGGTAAACAGCACGCCGTCAATCTGCGGCTGCTGCGCCAGCGCCTGTCCGGTCTCGCGGCCGCCCTGCACCAGATTCAGCACGCCCGCAGGCAGGCCCGCCTCCAGCCAGAGACGCACGGTTTTTTCCGCGGTCAGCGGCGTCAGCTCGCTGGGTTTAAATACTACGCAGTTGCCCGCCAGCAGCGCCGGAACGATATGACCGTTGGGCAGATGGCCGGGGAAGTTATAAGGGCCGAACACCGCCAGTACGCCGTGCGGCCGATGGCGCAGCGCGCTTTCCGCCTCCTGATGGGTGCCGGTGCGCGTGTGGTACGCCTTCACGGAAATGGCGATCTTGTTGATCATCGCCTGCACTTCCGTCTGCGCCTCCCAGCGTGGCTTGCCGGTTTCGCGTGCGATGGTCTCGCTCAGTTCGCCTTTATGCTGCTCCAGCTGCGCGGCAAAGGCTTCTACCAGGGTCTGACGCGCCGAAAACGGCAGCCGCGCCCAGGCGGGAAAAGCGGCGCGCGCGGCGTCGCAGGCGGCGGCCACCTGTTGCGCGTCGGCGGCGTTGCCGCGCCACAGCGGGGCGCCGTCCACCGGATCGGCTTTGCTGAAGCTCTCGCCGCCGCCCGCGATCCATTGTCCATTAATACAATGCGTCATGCTTTTTTCTCCTCGCCACACAGTGGTACAACCCGCAGCGCGTCGCCGGGCTGACAGCGTAAAATTTCCGCGGCGTCCGCCGGCACGCGCAGCCTGTTCTGCTGCGTATCGGCGCGCAGCAGCAGCACGCGGAAGTGGTGATAGTTGTCGTTGCTGACCAGGCAGAGCGGCAGATCGTCCCCGCTCGCCTCGCCTTCCTCCATGGTCATCAGGCGGCTTTTGCGCACCGCGCGGATGCGGTCAATATCGCACTCCAGCGTCGGACCGCCGTCGAAAATATCGACGTAGTTCTGATAACGGAAACCTTCCGCCTCCAGCACCGCGCGCGCGGGCGCGGTTTGCGGATGCACCTGGCCGATTACCGCCTGCGCCTCCGGCGAAAGGTAATGCACATAGAGCGGATGCTTCGGCATCAGCTCGGCGATAAACGCCTTTTGTCCGGTGCCGCTGAGAAAATCGGCCTGGGTAAAGTCCATCGAGAAGAAGTGGCTGCCCACGCTTTCCCAGAACGGTGAACGCCCCTGCTCATCGCTTACCCCGCGCATCTCCGCCACCACTTTGGTCATAAAGCGATCGCGGAAGGCGGCCATAAAAAGAAAGCGCGATTTCGACAGCAGATAGCCGTTTTTGCCGTCGCGCCGCGACGGGTCAAGGAACAGCGTGCAGAGTTCGCTGCTGCCGGTATGATCGTTGCACAGCGACAGCGTCGCCAGGTTGTTATAAACATCCAGCTCTTTCGAGGCGTGCACCTGGGTGCCGACGCGAAAGTTGTACCAGGGGTCCTGCAGACCGACCGCCACCTCAATGGCGCAGATACCGCACGCCAGGTGGGTTTCGCTGTCCGCCAGCACAAAGACATAGCCCTGCTCGGCGCGCGGCAGCGTATCCTGCCAGGTCTGAATCGAGCGCTCGATGCGCGCCGCCAGCGTTTTGCTGTCGGCTGGCAGCGAGGTCAGGCCGCCGCCGGTTTTACCCGCCAGCGCCATCAGCTGCGGCAGATCGTCGCGCTCAACGGGACGGATATACATCATCAGGCGCCTCCTTTTACTATCGCTTCGCAGGCGCGCTCAAAACGGGCCAGCCCCTCTTTCACATCCTCTTCGCTGATAATCAGCGCAGGCGCGAAACGGACGACGTTGGCGCCGGCGATCAGTACCATCACGCCCTCCTCGGCTGCCGCCAGGCTAATCTGCTTCGCTTTGCCGCTGAAATCTTCGTTCAGCACGCCGCCGATCAACAGACCGAGACCGCGCACCTCTTTAAAAAGGCGCAGGCGCTGGTTGATGGCGTTCAGCCCCTCGGTAAACCAGCGGTGGCGCAACTGCACCCCCTCCAGCACCTCCGGGCGGTTGATCAGTTCCAGCACCTTGCCGCCCACCGCGCCCGCCAACGGGTTGCCGCCGTAGGTGGTGCCGTGGCTGCCGACATTCAGCGCCGACGCCAGCTTTTCCGTGGTCAGCATCGCGCCAATGGGGAAACCGCCGCCAAGCGCCTTGGCGGTGCTCAGTACGTCCGGCGTCACGCCGTAGTGCATATAGGCGTAGAGCGACCCGGTGCGGCCGACGCCGCTCTGCACTTCATCAAAAATCAGCAGCGCGTTGTGACGATCGCAGAGCTCGCGCAGGCCGCGCAGGAAAGCGGGTTCCGCCGGCAGCACGCCGCCTTCGCCCTGAATCGGCTCGACGATCACCGCGGCAGTCTGCGCATTGATCAGCTGCGCCGCCGAATCGAGATCGTTGAACACCGCATGATCGATGCCGCCCGGCAGCGGCGCGAAATCTTTTGAATAGGCGGGTTGGCCGCCAGCGGTAACGGTAAACAGCGTGCGGCCATGAAAAGCGTTTTTAAACGCGACGATATTGCTTTTCTCCGGGCCGAAATGGTCATGGGCATATTTACGCGCCAGCTTCAGCGCCGCTTCATTCGCTTCCGCGCCGGAGTTACAAAAAAAGACGCGATCGGCGAAGGTGGCGTCAATCAGCTGTTTCGCCAGGCGCAGAATCGGCGCATTGGTAAAGCCGTTGCCGGTATGCCAAAGTTTGGCCGCCTGCTGCTGCAACGCCTGCTGAAGTTCCGGGTGCGCATGTCCCAGCGCGTTCACGGCGATGCCGCCGGCAAAATCGATATATTCCTTGCCGTTCTGATCCCACAGACGCGAACCTTCAGCGCGATCGGGCACAAAGCTGGCAGGAGAATAAGCGGGAACCATCCAGCGATCAAAATCCTGACGAGAAACTGACTGTTGCATAGCGGCCTCATAGCATCACCCCAAGGGTGAATCAAAAGTTTAAATTATGTTAATGAAATGATTCATTGCAGCTCTACTCTAGATTGCACGCTTCATGCCAGCCAGCGTTATAAATGCATAAACCGATCCGCCACACCTAAAATCAATCACTTACAACCCAGCGATATTCACTCTTAATGCATAAATAGTGAATAATTATCTGAGGCGTCGGCATTGGCGGGAGATCCGAGAGCGGAATTATGCAGAGAGAAAATAAAATATTGCTTTTGTGATCCTGAATAACATTTGCTGTTAAAACAGGGCAAAACAGGCGCGATAAAAAGGCGTGATGCCTCGCTATGGTGCAACGCCACCGATTACTGTTATAGCTGATTCGTTATTTTCTGTGTCTGTTATACCTATCATTTCTGTGTTTTACTGAACCCTCTTCTACACTTGTTGTGTTATGGCAAGGACTCATCCTTTTTTGGAAGTTAAATAATGAACATTTCGAGGTGGCTATGTTCGGTTTAGACGCGTTCGAACTGGCAAGGATACAATTCGCGTTCACGGTCTCTTTTCACATTATCTTTCCGGCAATCACCATTGGCCTCGCCAGTTTTCTGATGGTGCTGGAAGCGTTGTGGCTAAAAACCCGTAATGAAACCTGGCGCGATCTGTATCATTTCTGGTTGAAGATTTTCGCTGTGAACTTTGGTATGGGGGTGGTATCCGGTCTGGTGATGGCCTATCAGTTCGGCACCAACTGGAGCGGATTCTCCGCCTTTGCGGGCAGTATCACCGGCCCGCTGCTGACTTATGAGGTGCTGACCGCCTTCTTCCTGGAAGCTGGCTTCCTTGGGGTGATGATGTTCGGCTGGAATCGCGTCGGGCCAGGGCTGCACTTCTTCTCTACCTGTATGGTGGCGCTGGGCACCCTGATGTCGACCTTCTGGATCCTTGCCTCCAACAGCTTTATGCACACGCCGCAGGGTTATGAAGTGGTTAACGGTCAGCTGATTCCGGCAGACTGGTTTAAAGTGGTCTTTAACCCCTCTTTCCCTTACCGTCTGCTGCATATGGCGACCGCTTCTTTCCTTACCACCGCCTTCTTCGTCGGCGCATCGGGCGCATGGCATTTGCTGCGCGGCAATAAAAGCCCGGCCATTAAGCGTATGTTCTCGATGGCGATGTGGATGGCGTTGATCGTCGCGCCGATTCAGGCGGGCATCGGCGACGCCCATGGCCTGAATACCCTGGAGCACCAGCCGGCGAAAATCGCCGCGATTGAAGGCCACTGGGAAAACCCGCCGGGCGAAGCGACGCCGCTGATCCTGTTCGGCCTGCCTGATATGGAAGCGGAAGAAACGAAATACGCTGTCGAAGTCCCGGTGCTGGGCAGCCTGATTTTGACCCATAGCCTGACTAAGCAGATCCCGGCGCTGAAAAGCTTCCCGCCGGAAGATCGTCCGAACTCCACTATCGTTTTCTGGTCCTTCCGCATTATGGTGGCGATGGGCCTGCTGATGATTCTGGCGGGCGTCTGGAGTCTGGTGCTGCGTCTGCGCGGTCGCCTGTATGACCAGCGCCTGTTCCACCGCTTCGCGCTGCTGCTGGGACCTTCCGGCCTTATCGCCATCCTGGCGGGTTGGTTCACCACCGAAGTGGGACGTCAACCGTGGGTGGTTTACGGGCTGTTGCGCACCCGCGACGCGGTCTCCCATCACGGCACGCTGCATATGTCGCTCAGCCTGCTGGCTTTTATTCTGGTTTACGCCTCGGTGTTCGGCGTCGGCGTCGTCTATCTGCTGAAGCTGATTGGCCGTGGCCCGCAGCCGTTCGTCGATCATCCGCCGAAAGGCGGTCCAGGCACGCCGCGCACCCCTGCGCGCCCGCTCTCCGCCGCCGATGAATCGCTTGATGAGCGTAAGAAAGATGAACTGGGAGGAATTAAATAATGGGTATCGATCTTCCGCTGATCTGGTTCATCATCATCGTGTTCAGCATTCTGATGTACGTGGTGATGGACGGTTTTGACCTCGGCATCGGGCTGCTTTATCCGATGGTGCGCGAAAGCAAGGACCGCGACGTGATGATGAACACCGTCGCGCCGGTCTGGGACGGCAACGAAACCTGGCTGGTGATGGGAGGCGCGGGACTGTTCGGCGCCTTCCCGCTCGCCTATTCGGTGATTCTGGACGCGCTGGCGATCCCGCTGACGATTATGCTGATCGGGCTAATTTTCCGCGGCGTCGCCTTTGAGTTCCGCTTCAAGGCGACCGAATCGCACCGCGCCTTCTGGGATAAGTCGTTTATCGCCGGCTCCTTTCTCGCCACCTTCGCGCAGGGCGTGGTGCTGGGCGCCTTCCTGAACGGCTTCCCGGTGGAGGGCCGCGAATGGGCGGGCGGCGTGTTTGACTGGATCAGTCCGTTCAGCCTGTTCTGCGGTCTGGGACTGGTCGTCGCCTATGCGCTGCTGGGCGCTAGCTGGCTGATTATCAAAACCGAAGGGCATCTGCTGCAAACCATGCGCAAGCTGGCGCGTCCGCTGCTGCTGGCGCTGCTGGTGGTGATGGCCATCGTCAGCGTCTGGACGCCGCTGACGCACCAGGCGATCGCCGATCGTTGGTTCACAACGCCGAACCTGTTCTTCTTCCTGCCGGTGCCGATTCTGGTGCTGCTGGTGTCGTGGGCGCTGTGGCGCAACGCCTGGCTGCCGGATGCGCACTATGCGCCCTTTATCCTGACGTTGGCGCTGGTATTCCTCGGCTTCAGCGGGCTGGGCATCAGTATCTGGCCGAACCTGATCCCGCCGGATATCACCTTCCGCGCCGCCTCATCGCCGCCGCAGAGCCAGGGCTTTATGCTGGTGGGCGCGCTGTTTATTATCCCGTTAATCCTGGTCTACACCTTCTGGAGCTATTACGTGTTCCGCGGCAAGATCGATCCTGAGCAGGGTTATCATTGACAGGAGGAAAGGATGGAAATGCAACGCATGACGCGTAAAACCGCGAAGCAGCCGCTCTGGCGGCGGCTGCTGTGGATGGCGGCGATCTGGGCGGGCAGCGTGCTGGCGCTGTTTGTCGTCGCCAGCCTGTTCCGTCTGTTGATGACCGCAGCGGGACTAAAAGTGCATTAAACTCAACGGGGCCGTTTCACAGCGGCCCCGCTTTTTTAAGGGCGATCGCCCTTCTCTTATGTCTGCTATTGCAGCGCATTCAGAGCGATGGCGCGGCGTCGGCCGCGGGCGCCATCAGGTCGAAGCGATCGTGCCCTGACTCCAGCGCCATCGGCGGCGTCAGCTGCAGCGTGATCCAGTTTGAGGTGACGCGCTGCTGTTTATTATCCTCCACCGTAACCGACAGGCGATACTGATTGCTGGCGCCCGGCGTGCTGTCCCAGGCGGGCATAATCACCGTCCAACCCTGCGGGCTGCGGTTATCGGGCGGCGGCGTCAGGCTCAGCGCCTGCGTGTCGCCCTGCCAGCTGACGGCGGTAATGGGATTGGCGGCGCGGATCTGTAATTTCAACGGCAGCGTTTCACCGGGACTTAATTGCCAGGGCGGCGTCGCCAGGAACACCGACAGCGTTTTACGCTGGCGGAACTCCAGCACCGGCGTGGTGTTGCGTTCAACCAGATCGTAACGGCTGCCGCGCAGCGAGCGCGCCTGCGCCACGTTGTCGGCGGAAAGCTGCTTGCTCAACGCCACGCCGGGACGATAGTTGATACGCATTCCCAGCTGATCCTGCGACTGACCGCTTTCGCCCTCTTTATGCGAGGCGGTAAAAGTGAGCAGCGGCACCGGGGTATAATTGACGCCGACCTTCACCGACACCGGATTTTTCTCCGGGCTGCCGTTATTGAACAGATCGACATTATTGCCGAGATACTGCTCCCAGGTGACCGATACGCCGAGCTGACGATAAAACGGCAGATAGCCCTGAGTGGTGATGTCGTAACCGCGCGCCATGCGGCTCTGCTGGGTAAGGCTGCTGTTGCGCCACCCGCTGAGCGGCGTGTAGTAATTAGCCGACAGGCGCAGGAAATCGCTCCAGGCCTCGGTGCCGAGCGACGCGCGCTGCAGGCCGGAATCGAACTGGCGATCCACCAGCGCGTTATAGCCCAGCAGCCATTTGCCCGCCGCCCAACGCTGCCCCAGTCCGGCATTGCCGACCAGACCGTCATCGGTCTGGGTAACGCCCAGCTGGGAAAAGGTCAGATATTGATAGTTGTCCTGCCAGGGCGTCAGCAGCTGTCCGCCGCTGCCGTTAAAGTTGCCTTCCCTGTCCACCTGTAACGAGAGCTGCGCCGTGCCGTAGGGAGAGAGCAGCGACTGCCCTTCATTCACCAGCCGGTCGGCGATCTCGTCGCGAAAGTGGTTAAAGGCCCAGACGCTCGCCTGTTCGCCGAACGAGACATCGCTCGCCTCTTTGCTCGCCTCGCCGATGCTTTTGGCGATCTGCGCCAGGCGGGTGGAGAAAGCGTGAGAATCGTCGGCCACGCCCAGCGTCGGCAGCTGCTGCTGCATGGTGCTGAAGCGCGCCGGATCGTCGAACGGCGCGTCGGGCACCCGCGTCTCGGTCTGGAACGCCAGGGCGTCAGGCAGCCAGGCGGCGCTGCTCAGCAGCAGTGTGAAGGTGGTTTTTATCAGTCGATGCGTTAATAACATAGCGGCGTCAGGATTAGCTTAATCTCTCATGATGGGTGGCCGTCCAGCGTTGAGTAAGCCCTTAGCTTAGCATAATTGTGAACTGGATCATGATTATCCCGGCGCGGCGTGGCTCCGAAAAACGCGCTGTTCTGATAATAAATCGCGGCATTGATGATCAGTTTCGCACCGCCATACTTTCCATCCGCGGTTCCGCCTCTGCCCGGTAAAGCGACACCACCTCGCCGACGATTATCAGCGCGGGCGACTGTGGCTGCTCCCGGTGCAGCGTCTCTTCCAGCGTCGCCAGCGTGGCGATCAGCACGCGCTGATCGCGTCGCGTGCCGCGTTCGACAATCGCCACCGGCGTGTCCGCCGCGCGCCCATGCTGACGTAACTGGCTGCTCAACTCCGCCCCCACGTCAGCCCCATATAAAACACCAGCGTCTGGCTGGCGTCCTGCCAGCCTGCGCCCGTCAGCTGCGGGCGGCCCGCTTTGCCGTGTCCGGTGATGAAGCGTACCGATTGCGCGTAGTCGCGGTGCGTCAGGGGAATGCCGCAGGCCGCCGCGCAGCCGATGGCGGCGGTGATGCCCGGCACGATATGACAGGGAACGCCCGCCGTCTGCAACTGCTGCATCTCTTCGCCGCCGCGACCGAAAATAAACGGGTCGCCGCCCTTCAGCCGCACGACCTGTCGTCCGCTGCGCGCCAGGTCGATCAGCAGCTGGCTAATCTGCTGCTGCGTCATGCCGTGAAAGCCGGGCGTCTTGCCCACATCGAGCGCCAGCGTCGTCGGCGGGATCAGCGCCAAAATTTCCTCGCTGACCAGCCGATCGTAGACCACCACATCCGCCTCGCCAATCAGGCGCAGCGCCTTTAACGTCAACAGCTCCGGGTCGCCCGGTCCGGCGCCGACAAGCCAGACGCAGCCCTGCGCTGATGGCGCCCGTTCTTCCGGGCCGTTTAACAGTTGGTTCAGTAAAGGTAGCCGCTGCGTCATGATCCTCTCTCCTCTGCCGCCTCAGCCTGCTGAGGCGCGTAATGCTCAATCAGTTTTTTCAGCTCCGGTATGCAGGAGCCGCAGTTGGTGCCGCACTGCAACCGCTGACCCAACGCAGCGCAGGTCAGCGCTCCCTGGCGCACGGCGGCGGCGATCTGCCGTTCCCCGACGCCAAAGCAGCTGCAAATGGTTTTGCCGCGCGCCTCGCCCTGCGCCGCGCGCCCGGCAAGCAGCGCGAAACGCGCCTCCGGCGTATCGGGCGGCTGCCGAAAGGCGGCGGCGATGAGCGCATCGTCGGTCTGAGGTCGCCGTGCGGCGCTGTAAAACGCCAGCATCACCTTACCTTCGCGCCAGGCGATCAGATGGTGAAACGCCTGGCCGTCCTCCGCCTGCTGCACAATCCAGTCAGGGCGCAGCAGCGCCTGAAGCCAGCGGCGCGGGTCCCCATCGTTCGCCAGGCTAAAGCGCGTGACCCCCTCCGGCATCGGAATACGGCACCACCACTGCACAGGCGGCAGCGTGACGTTGTCACTAACAAATAATATTCCCTGCCAGCCGCAGCGCCAGGGATGGATGCGCACCGGCGTCTGCTTGCTTTCCGGCTGGCCGGAAATGGCGCAGCGCCACGGCGCTACCAGGCGCCCCACGTTGCCCTCCGCGCAGTAGCGCTGGTTCCAGTGCATCGGCACGAACAGCGAGCCGGACGTCTGATCCTCCGTCAGAATGGCCCGCGCCAGCATCCAGCCGTGACGCGACTGGATACGCGCCAGCGCATCGGCCTGAATGCCGTAGCGCGCCGCGTCGTCGGGATGCAGCGCAACAAACGGTTCGGCGTCGTGCTGCATCAGGCGCGGCACCAGTCCGGTGCGCGTCATGGTGTGCCACTGATCGCGAATGCGGCCGGTATTCATCGTCAGCGGCCATCTCTCGCTTACAGCCTGACGCGGCCCGACGGGAGTCATCGGCAGCAGACGCGCCTTGCCGTCGGGATGATAAAAGCGGCGCGCGCTGAACAGACGAGCGCAGCCGGTCGGGTAATCGGCGTTCACCGGCCACTGGACCGGCGTCAGCCGATCCCACTGTTCATCGCTCAACTGCGCCAGCCCGCTGATATCGAAGGCGCGCCTGCCGTGATTTTCAAAACCGGAAAGCGCGGCATGTTCACGGAAAATCGCTGCCGGATGACGCCAGGCGAAGGCGTCGCCGTAGCCAAGCCGCTGCGCCACCTGCGCCAGCATCCACCAGTCGGGCCGCGCCTCGCCCTGCGGCGGCAGGAAGCTGCGCTGGCGCGAGAGGCACCGCTCCGAGTTAGTGACGGTGCCGTTCTTCTCGCCCCACGCCTGCGCCGGCAGCAGGATATCGGCAAATTCGCCGGTATCGGTGCTGCGCATCACGTCGGAGACAATCACCAGCTCGCAGCGCCGCAGCGCCTGCGCCACGGCGTGACCGTCGGGCAGCGACACCGCCGGATTGGTGCCCATGATCCAGACCGCCTTCACCTCGCCGCGGCCGATGGCCTGAAACAGATCGACCGCCTTCAGCCCCGGCGCGGTCGCCACGCGATCGCTGCGCCAGAAACGCCGCAGACGATCGACATTTTCCGGGGTGAAATCCATATGCGCCGCCAGCTGGTTCGCCAGGCCGCCCACCTCGCGTCCGCCCATGGCGTTGGGCTGGCCGGTCAGTGAAAAGGGCCCGCAGCCCGGCTTACCGATTTTGCCACTGTAGAGATGCGCGTTAAGAATGGCGTTGCACTTGTCGCTGCCGCTGGCGGATTGATTGATGCCCATGCACCAGAGCGTCAGCGTCCGTTCGCTGTCAGCGAAGAGACGGTAAAACTGCTCGACCTGCGCCAGCGGCAGCTGACAGGCGGCGGCCACCCGCTCCGGCGTCCAGGGCGCGGCGGCGGCCAGCGTCTCCTCCACCTGGGCAAGATGCGGCAACATGGATTTGTCGCCGCCGCCGTGCACCTCCAGCCAGCGCAGCAGACCGTTACACAGCGCGCCGTCGCTGCCGGGCGTAAGCGGCAGATGCAGGTCGGCCAGATCGCAGCTGGCGCTGCGGCGCGGATCGATGACCACCACGCGCAGCGCCGGATTAAGCCGTTTCGCCTGAACCAGCCGCTGAAACGCCACCGGATGCGTCCAGGCGGCATTCGAACCCATCAGCACGATAAGATCGGCGCGATCGAAGTCGTCATAGCAGCAAGGCACCGCATCGGCGCCCAGCGCGCGTTTGTAGCCGCTGACTGCCGAGGCCATGCAGAGCCGGGAGTTGGTGTCGATATTGCCGCTGCCGATAAAGCCTTTCATCAGCTTATTGGCGACGTAGTAATCCTCGGTCAGCAGCTGACCGGAGGCGTAAAAGGCGACGGCATCCGGGCCATGCTGCGCAATAATGGCGCGCAGCCGCTGAGCGACCTCATCCAGCGCCCTTTCCCAGGGGACGCGCCGTCCGGCGACCAGCGGCCAGAGCAGCCGCCCCGACGGCGTCAGCGTCTCCGCCAGCGCCGCGCCTTTCACGCAGAGGCGGCCCGCGTTGGCCGGATGGTCGCCGTCGCCGCTGACGCGCCAGCTTTCGCCCTCCCGCTTCGCCTCCACGCCGCAGCCGACGCCGCAGTAAGGACAGGTGGTTTTCATGACGCCTCCGCCACGCGCAGGTCTTCCACCGCCAGCGGCGCGCTGGCGACCAGCACCCGCCCGCCGACGATGCGCACCGGCCAACAGCGCAGTTGTAAATCATCTCTGTCGAGCGCCATGCCGTCGCGCAGGCGGAAGCGTTGTTTATAGAGCGGCGAAATGACGATCGCCTCGCCCGCCACATCGCCCAACAGCCCGCGCGACATCACGCTGGCGTCGCTCTCCGGCTCGCGGTCGTCAAGGGCGTAAACCCGGTCGTCAAAGCGGAACAGCGCGATGCGCTGCGTCCCAAGCCGGGCGCCGATGCCCGCCTGAGGCGGAATCGCCTCCAGCGCGCAGATATCACTCCAGAGTTCGGCGGGCAGCGACGGCGCGTTGACGCGCGGCGCGCCCGCAGGCCGGATCTGGCCGCGCTCCTCACGCCAGCGCAGGGTTTCATCCGGGCGCTCGTCGTTAACGGTGGCGCGGAACAGCTGTAACCGGTCCGGCGAGGCGAGCGTGGTGCGCCATTCGCACTGCCAGCTCTCCACCACCTGCTGCATTTCGCGTTCCAGCTCGGCGCCGATGCCGAGGCTGTCGCCGATCACCACTTCGCGCAGATACGCCAGCCCGCCTTCGAGGTTATCCATCCAGACGCTGGTGCGTTGCAGGCGATCGGCGGTGCGGATGTAGAACATCAGCAGGCGATCGACATAGCGAATCAGCGTTTCATCGTCGAGATCGCTGGCGAAGAGATCGGCGTGGCGCGGCTTCATGCCGCCGTTGCCGCAGACATAGAGGTTCCAGCCCTTCTCGGTGGCGATCACGCCGATATCTTTACTCTGCGCCTCAGCGCATTCGCGGGTGCAGCCGGAAACCGCCATTTTAATTTTGTGCGGCGCGCGCAGCCCCTTGTAGCGGTTCTCCAGCCGGATGGCGAAAGCGGTGGAGTCCTGCACGCCGTAGCGGCACCAGCTGCTGCCGACGCACGATTTCACCGTGCGCAGCGATTTGCCGTAGGCGTGGCCGGTTTCGAAACCGGCGTCGAGCAGCGCCTGCCAGATGGCGGGCAGCTTGTCGAGCGACGCGCCGAACAGGTCGATGCGCTGACCGCCGGTGATTTTGCTGTAGAGGTTAAAGCGTTCGGCGATCTGGCCGATGGCGATCAGTCCCTGCGGAGTGATCTCGCCGCCGGGAATGCGCGGCACCACCGAGTAGCTGCCGTCCTTCTGGATATTGGCGAAGTAGCGATCGTTCGTCTCCTGTAACGGCAGATGCTGCGGCTTCAGCAGATATTCGTTCCAGCAGGAGGCGAACAGCGACGCCGCCAGCGGCTTGCAGATTTCACAGCCGTGGCCGCGTCCATGCTTCGTCAGCAGCGCGTCGAAGGTTTTGATATTGCCGACGCGCACCAGGTGATAGAGCTCTTGTCGGGAGAAGGCGAAATGCTCGCAAATATCCTTTTTCACTTCGACGCCCTGCGCCGCCAGCTGATGTTCCATCACCTGCTTCACCAGCGCGCTGCATCCGCCGCAGCCGGTGGCGGCTTTGGTGCAGCTTTTCAGCGACGCCATATCGCCGCATCCCGCGCTGACCGCCTGGCAGATATCGCCTTTGCTGACGTTATGGCAGGAGCAGATCTGCGCCGTATCCGGCAGCGCCGCCACGCCCAATGCTCTGGTCGGCGCATCGGCGCTGCGCGGCAGGATCAGGCTTTCCGGCTGCGGCGGCAGCGCGATGCCGTTCAGCATCATCTGTTGCAGTTCGCTGTATTCGCTGCTGTCGCCCACCAGCACCGCGCCCAGCAGCGTTTTGCCGTCGGCGGAAACAACGATTTTCTTGTAAATTTCCTGCGGACCGTTGGTCCAGAGATAGCTCTGACAGCCTGCGCTGCGCCCGTGCGCATCGCCCAGCGACGCCACCTCCACGCCCAGCAGCTTCAGTTTGGTGCTCATATCGGCGCCGCTGAAGGCGGCGGGCTGCTGCGCCAGGTTGCTGGCGAGCACGCGCGCCATCTGATAGCCCGGCGCCACCAGACCGAAAATCTGCCCCTGCCAGATCGCGCATTCGCCGATCGCCGCAATCGCCGGATCGCTGGTGAGACAGCTGTCGTCGATAACGATGCCGCCGCGAGTCCCCAGCGTCAGGCCGGCGGCGCGCGCCAGGTCGTCGCGTGGACGAATGCCGGCGGAAAACAGCACCAGGTCGCTTTGCAGCGTCGCGCCGTCGGCGAAGCGCAGCAGCAGGGAGCCGTCCGCCTGCGGTTCGATCTGGCGCGTTTCGGTCTGGGTATGCACCGTCACGCCCAGCGCTTCTATCTTACGCCGCAGCATTTGCGCGCCGCCTTCGTCCAGCTGCACCGCCATCAGGCGCGGCGCGAATTCCACTACGTGCGTTTCCAGCCCCAGCATCCGCAGCGCGTTCGCCGCCTCCAGCCCCAGCAGGCCGCCGCCGATCACCACGCCGCTTCGCGCGTGTGCCGCTCGCGCTTTAATCGCGTCGAGGTCGTCCAGCGTGCGATAGACAAAGCAGTTTTGCGCCTCGCGGCCGGGGATCGGCGGCACGAAGGCGTAAGAGCCGGTGGCCAACACCAGCCGATCCCAGGCCATTTCGCGGCCTTTTTCATCACGCACGCAGCGGCGCTGACGATCGATGGCGATAACCTTTTCGTGACAACGTAACTCAATACCGTGTTCGGCAAAGAAATTTTCGCTGACCAGCGACAGCGCCTGAGCGTCGCGACCGGAGAAGTAGTCGGAGAGATGAACGCGGTCATAGGCGCTGTGCCGCTCTTCACCATACACCACGATGTGATAGCGCAGATGCAGCTCTTTTTGCACCAGCTGTTCAAGAAAATAGTGGCCAACCATGCCGTGACCAATCACCACCAGAACCGGTTTGCTCATCGTTTTACTCTCCACAGCCTCAGGCTGCCCATCGTTATCGAAATCAAATAGCGTGGAGGCGTCCACCGCCGCGCCGCGTTGCAGTTTTTGCAGCAGCGGCCCCGCCGCTGAAGTATCGCCGTACAGGATGACGCCGGACAGACGACCGTCGCGCAGCGTCAACCGTCGATAGCGCTGGCTGAGCGGATCGAGGGCGGTCAGCACGCGGCTGCCCGGCGCATCGTTGGTTTCACCCGCGCTGAAAATATCGATGCCGGTGACCTTAAGCCGCGTCCCCGGCGGCCGGTAGTGAAAATCCGCCGTCGCCAGGCCCGCCAGTCGATGCGCCAGCACCTCTGCCTGCGCCAGACAGGGCGCTACCAGTCCAAAGGTCTCGCCGTCGATTTCACAACATTCGCCCAGCGCCGATACCCCAGGCACGGCGCTGCGCAGCTGGCGATCCGTCAGGATGCCGCGTCCGCAGGGAACGCCTGCCGCGCGCGCCAGCGCGGCCGCTGGCGTGATGCCGATGGCGATCAACACCTGTGCCGCCGTCAGCCGATCGCCGCTGGTTAAAGTGACGCTGTCAATATCTATCTTTGCCATGCTCTCGCCCAGCCGACAAACAATGCCGCGCCGCTGTAGCGCCTGCGCCAGTAGGTCGCCTGCGGCGGCGTCCAGCTGGCGATCCAGCAGCCAGCCGTGACGATGCACCAGCGTGACTTCGCGTCCGCGCAGGCGCAGCGCCGCCGCCGCCTCGATGCCGAGTAGCCCGCCGCCCAGCACCACCACCGGCCCAGGAATGCTCAGCATGCGCTCTACGTCCCGCAGGGTGCGAAACCCGCCGACGTGCGGCTGCGCGACGCCGGGAATGGCGGGCAGCGTCGGCTCGGCGCCGGTGGCGAACACCAGATGATCCCAGCGCAGGCGGCGACGGTCGGTGGTGAGCGTGCGCAGTCGGATGTCAATCGCCAGCACGCTTTCCCCCAGCAGCAGCGTCACGCCCTGCCGCGCATCTTCGTCCGGCGTCCGCAGCAGCGCAGCGTGAAACGGCTTTTCACCGCTCAGCACCGGCGACAGCTGAATGCGGTTGTAGCTCGCCTGCGCCTCACGGCCAATAACCGTGATGCGCCAGCGTTCGGGCGCCAGCGTCAGCAGCCGCTCCCGCAGTCGCGTCGCCGCCATGCCGTTGCCGATAATCACCAGTTCTTCAGGCATCTGCCGCTCCTCAGGCCGCATGGCTCTGCTTCTCATAGAGGAAATGCAGGATTTGCTGACGCAGCTGGTGATAGCGCGCATTATCCGCCAGCGCCACGCGCGAACGCGGACGCGGCAGATCGATGGTCAGCGTTTCTCCCAGCGTGGCCGCCGGGCCGTTGGTCATCATCAGCACGCGATCCGACAGCAGCACCGCCTCATCGACGTCATGGGTGATCAGCACAATGGTGGTGTTCAGCTCCTGCTGGATGCGCATCACGCTCTCCTGCAAGTGGGCGCGTGTCAGGGCGTCCAGCGCGCCGAACGGCTCATCCATCAGCAGAACGCGCGGCTTCATCGCAAGCGCGCGCGCAATGCCGACGCGCTGCTTCATGCCGCCCGACAGCTCGCCGGGCCGCTTATGGCTCGCGTGGCTCATCTGCACGCGCGCCAGGTTATGCGCGATCCACTCCTGCCGTTCCGCGCGGCTCATGCTCTGCTTAAACAACTGATCCACCGCCAGCGCCACGTTCTCGTGCGCCGTCAGCCACGGCAGCAGCGAGTGGTTCTGAAACACCACCGCCCGCTCCGGCCCCGGCCCGGCGATTTCGCGGTTGTCGCACAGCAGCACGCCCTCGCTGGGCAGCGTCAGACCGGCGATCAGGTTCAGCAGCGTCGACTTACCGCAGCCGGAGTGACCGATCAGACTGATGGTTTCGCCAATGCGCACATCGAACGATACGCGGTCCAGCGCCAGAAATTCGCCCTCGCTGGTGGTAAAGCGCTGGCTGACGTTTTGCACCTGTAGAATGTGTTGCATGTGCGGCCCCCTATTTATCCCAGTTGAAACGACGCGCCAGCAGCATCAGCCCCTGCTCCAGCAGCAGGCCCACCGCGCCGATAATGAAGATGGCGATCAGAATGTGTTCCACGTTGAGGTTGTTCCACTCGTTCCAGATCCAGAAGCCGATGCCCATGCCGCCGGTGAGCATCTCGGCGGCGACGATCACCAGCCAGGCGATACCGATCGACAGTCGCACGCCGGTCAATATCGCCGGCAGCACCGCCGGCAACAGGATTTTGCGCATCACCGTCCACTCCGGCAGGTTCAGCACCCGCGCCACGTTGAGGTAATCCTGCGGGATGCGCCGCACGCCCTCGGCGGTGTTGATGATCATCGGCCAGATGGAACAGATAAAAATGGTCCAGCTTGAGGCGGGCTCGGCACGCTGAAACAGCAGCAGGCCGATCGGCAGCCAGGCGAGCGGGCTGACCGGACGCAGCAGCGCGATCAACGGGTTGAACATGTCGGCGAGAAAGCGAAAGCGCCCAATCAAAAAGCCCATCGGAATGCCCACCAGCGCCGCCAGGCCGAAGCCGACCGCCACGCGCGTCAGCGACGCGATCACATTCCAGCCGATGCCGCGATCGTTCGGACCGCCGTCATAAAAGGGATCGGCGAACAGCGGCAGCGCCGCCTGCCAGGTTTTCAGCGGCGTGGGAAAGCCGCTGCTGCTCATCGCGGCGATCTGCCAGACGGTCAGCAGCAGCAGCAGGCCGCAGCCGAGCGGGATTAGCCGCCGCAGCAACGGTTTCAGGGATCTGTCGCGGCGACGCGGACGCGGCGGCGCGGGCGGCAGCGCTATCACCGGCGCCGCGCGACGCGTCGGTTCGCTGGTCAGGGGGACGATCTGAGCTTCATTTTTCATGCGGCGTTCCTCAGCGTTTAATGGCGAAACCGGTGGCCCAGGCGGCAGGATCGCTGCCATCCCAGACTCTGCCGTCGATCAGGGTGCTGCTGCGCATTTCGCTCTGCGGCACGGCGATATTGCCCACCGCGCTGGCGGCCTGGCGGTAGATGTCGGTGCGGTTGATGGCGCGCGCCACCGCCAGATAGTCGGGCTGCTGCTTCAGCAGGCCCCAGCGCTGAAACTGGGTGAGAAACCAGATGCCGTCGGAGAGCCAGGGATAGTTGACCGCGCCGTCGTGGAAAAAGCGCAGCCCGTGCGCGTCCTGCCAGCGTCGCCCCAATCCATCCTGATAGTGGCCGAGCATGCGCCCGGTAATGGTTTCCGCTTTGGTGTTGAGAAAGGCGCGCCCGGCGATGACCTGCGCCGTTTCGCGCCGGTTGGCCTCGGAAGCGTCTATCCAGCGCGCCGCCTCCAGCACCGCGGCGGTCAGGGCGCGCGCGCTGTTTGGGTTCTCGCCGACCCACTGCGCGCGGGTGGCGAGGATCTTTTCGGGGTGATCGGGCCAAACCTGCTGGCTGGTGACGACGGTATAGCCGACGTTGTCGCTGATGGCGCGCTGATTCCACGGCTCGCCGACGCAGAAGCCGCTCATATTGCCGATCTTCATGTTCATCACCATCTGCGGCGGCGGCACCACCAGCAGACGCAGTTGGCGAAACGGATCGATGCCGACGCTGGCGAGCCAGTAATAGAGCCACATTGCGTGGGTGCCGGTCGGAAAGGTGTGGGCGAAGCGATAGCTGCCCGGCTCGCTGGCGGCGACGCGCTTTTGCAGCGCTGCACCGTCGGTGACGCCCTGCGCCTTTAACTGGTTCGACAGGGTGATCGCCTGGCCGTTGTTGTTGAGCGTCATCAGATTGGCCATCGCCCGCTGCGGCCCGGCGATGCCAAGATGCAGCCCGTAGATCATGCCGTAGAGCGCATGGGCCGCATCCAGCTCGCCGGAGGCCAGCTTGTCGCGCACCGCCGCCCAGCTCGCCTCTTTCGACAGCTGCAGGCTGACGCCATGTTTTTTATCAAAGCCCTTCAGCGCCGCCATAACCAGCGGCGCGCAGTCGGTCAACGGGATAAAGCCGACGCGCAGCGACCGCTTTTCCGGCGCGTCGGAACCAGCGGCCCATACCGCGTTGCGCAATCCCGGCATCAGCAGCCCGCCCGCCGCAAAAGCGCCGCCAATCAGAAAGCGGCGGCGTGACGACATAAAAT
Organism: Mixta calida; assembly: GCF_002953215.1. NCBI lineage: Bacteria > Pseudomonadati > Pseudomonadota > Gammaproteobacteria > Enterobacterales > Erwiniaceae > Mixta > Mixta calida. Next base: position 2,010,882 of record NZ_CP026378.1, on the reverse strand, counting down.
CCGCGTTGCTCATTCAGTGGCTCCAGCAAAAGGAATAAAAAAAGGCGTCCGCCGCAGAGCCTGAACCCTGCGACCGGACGCCTTTATCCAAAGCACTCATCTCACCGCCGTTGGCGAAACAAATGCACATAGTGTCTTCATGAGGTTGCAAACCGCGTGCCAGCTTTTTCAGGCCTACAGCGCGCGCTTTGCCGCCGCTGTCGTCTTCTGGCGCACTTTCGTGGCACAGCGGACGCACATTGTTTGTGCAGCTAACTCTTTTGAGTTAACGAAAAAGCGGAAGAGACCGCCACCAGCGCCTGCGCGATCTCCCAGACCCGTTTATTTTGATTCATCGCCATTTTGCGCAGCGTATGCCACGCCTGCTCCTCATCACACTGGTGATGCTGCATCAACAGCGCTTTGGCGCGCTCGATCTCTTTACGCTGCGTCAGCGCGACGCGCATCGCCGCCAGCTCGTCGCTCTGCGCCTGTAGCCGCTGCGCCTGCTGTTCCAGCATCGTCAGCAGCGAGCGGCTCAGCTGCGGCGCGACGCCGCCCGCATCCAGCGCGCCGTCGCCCTCCTCCAGCCAGGGTGCGGCCGCCACGTAGAGGCTGTAGCCCAGCCCGACGTGCGCAGTGGGCCAGTCGTCGTCTTCCGCCTGGTCGATCCTTTCGATGCAGCGGCGGCAGACGATCAGAATCCGCTGTTCCAGACGCTCTTCAATCTGCTTCATCGCATCAAGCCGTTCGCTCAGCAGGCGGAACCAGCGCTGCGCCTCGACGCCGCGCGTCGTCATGCCGCCGCAGGCGATGCGCCGCAGCTTTTCAATCTCCTGTCCCGCTTCGGCCACGGCGCGCCATGCCCGCAGGCTGTCGTCGTCAGCGAACTGAACGAAGGTGGCGAAGCTGCGATCCTGGCCCTCCAGCAGCGCGATCAACTGCCGCTGCGCCGTGCGGCTGAACGTACCGGCGGCGAACCCTGCCGCGCCGAGCGCGCGCTCCTGACCGGCCAGCTCTTTGCCCTGCATAAAGCTGAACAGCGCCAGCAGCGCGCGCGACATCTGCGGGTCGCTGGCGGTGTCCGCCGCCTCGACAATCAGGTGCAGCAGATGGCGGATAATTTCGCTGAACTGCTGCATCGCCTCCGCGTGCGGCAGCTGGCGCTGGCGCACCTGCGCGCGCAGCGTCGACAGCCCGCTCAATGCATGCAGCGCCAGCGCCGCGCGGTTGTAAAATCGGCTGCCGTCGGCGCGCCGCTGCGGCGTCGGCAGCAGGTCGATCATCGCGGCCAGCGCCTGGTCCGCCTCCTGCCGACGCGCGGTTAGCGCTTCTGCCGTCAGGCTCGCTTCAGCGCAGAGCCAGAGCGTCGAGGCGCCGCGTTCGCGCTGTAATGCATGGATCAGCGCGCTGATGCCGCTCAGCAACGCGCCGCTGGTCAGCAATTCCCGCAGGGCGGAAAGCTCGCTTTCACGCGATGCCGACAGATAACGCCTGGCGTACCCCATGGTATTCATCATCTTTTGCTCCGTTGCCCTGATGATTCAGATTAAGCAAAGTGCGTGCCACTTAACGTTGTGACGCAGCGATAACATTTACTTATATCCGGCATGTTTGCCTCAAGTTGGCTTCACTATCGACCGATATCAGGTAAAACCCTGTGACATGAGGCTTCACCATGCTCTCTTCAATACGCGCTCGTCTCGTCGCCATTACTACTGCCAGCGTGGTGGTGGCGCTTATCATCAACACCACGCTCAACTATCTGGTGGCGGAAAAATATAACCAGCAGGCGATTACCGATACGCTGGAAGCGGTCACCAACAGCCATGACGCGGCGATTGCCGAATGGGTAAGCAGCAAGTCGACGATGATCGCCTCGCTAACGCCGGTAGCGCTCAGCGCCGATCCGGTGCCCGCCTTTAAGCAGATCGCCGCGGCGGGCGGCTTTACCAACGTCTATGCCGGCTATGCCAGCAAAGTGGCGAAGTTCTCCGAGGCGGCGGGCATTCCGCCCGATTTCGATCCGACCGGCCGTCCGTGGTATTTGCAGGCGCAGGCGGCGGGCAAACCGATCGTGACGCCGCCCTATATCGATGTCGCCAGCGGCAAGCTGGTGGTCGCCTTTGCCGTGCCGGTCGTGCAGAACGGTACATTGCAGGCGGTACTGTCAGGCGACGTGGCGATGGACAGCGTGGTGGCGAACGTCGGCGCGATCCGGCCGACGCCCGCCAGCAGCGGCCTGCTGATTGATAAAAACGGCACCATCGTCACCACCAGCGATGCTGGCATGGCGCTGAAGCCGGTGAAAAACCTGCTGCCCGACCTTGACGTGCCCGCTCTGCTGGCAAGCCAGAAGCCGATGACGGCACGTCTTAACGGTGTGGATAAGCTGCTGCTGGCGAAGCCGGTCAACGGCACCGACTGGTATCTGGTGGTGGCGTTGGATAAAAATGAAGCCTCCGCCGGGATGCGCTCCCTGCTCTCCACCTCGGCGGTATCGCTGGTGCTGCTGGTCGTGGTCGCGGCGCTGATCATCGGCCTGCTGATCGGCGCGCTGATGCGCCGCCTGATCTCTATTCGCGATGCGATGCGCGCCATCAGCTCCGGCGACGACGATCTGACCCAACGCCTGCCGGTAACCGGTCATGATGAGGTGTCGCAGATCGCCAGCGCCTTTAACGCCTTTACCGACAAGCTGGCGACGGTGATGACGCAGCTGCGCGACGCCAGCGCCTCGGTGCAGGTCGAGGCCAATGAGATCGCCAGCGGCAACGCCGATCTCTCCGGGCGCACCGAACAGGCGGCCAACAACCTGCGCGAGACGGTGAGCGCCATGGACGCCATCAGTCATTCGGTGACCGACTCTACCCAGTCGGCGATGCAGGCCAATCAGCAGGCGGCCTCGGCGTCCGAGGCCGCTCGGCGCGGCGGCGAGGTGGTCTCCAGCGTGATCGCCACCATGGAGACGATCGAACAGGCCTCCGGTAAAATCGGCGATATTATCAGCGTGATCGACGGCATCGCTTTCCAGACCAATATTCTGGCGCTGAACGCGGCGGTGGAAGCGGCGCGGGCGGGCGAACAGGGGCGCGGTTTCGCGGTAGTGGCGGGCGAGGTGCGTAATCTGGCGCAGCGCAGCGCCCAGGCGGCGAAAGAGATCAAAACCCTGATCGACAGCACCACGGAGAGCGTGGCGGCCGGTTCGCGCTACGTGCGTATGGCGGGCGAAAGCATGACCAATATCGTCAGCAGCGTCGCCAGCGTCTCCGATATTATGGAGAGCATCACCCACGCCAGCGAAACGCAGCTGCGCGGCATTCAGGGCGTGCATCTGGCGATCGGCAAGCTCGACGAAATGGTGCAGCAGAACGCCGAACTGGTGGTGGAATCAACCGCTGCCGCCGGCGCGCTGAAGTTCCAGGCCAACGAGCTGGCGGAAACCGCCGGTCACTTCCGTCTGTAAATTCTGAAATTACTGGCCCGACTACGCGCCCGCGTCGTCGGGACGCTTTATCGCCGTCTCGCCTTTTCTTCTGTCCACTTTTTTCACTCCCCTGATTAAGCCCGCGCTGCGCCTGACGCCTTGACTATACTTCGCAAAGCGTTACCTGATAAAACGCCGTTCCGCCTTGCGCGCGGCGGCAAATAACATGAGAAACAGACCCGTGCAATAGTTTGAAATCTCAAAAGTGTCAGGTAGACTGAGCCTGGTTTTATCTTTCTGTAAATCTGAGCAATTTTTTCCAGCCAGCCGCGTCACAGCCCGGCAAGCGTCAGGCTTGCCCGCCGCGTTTCTGCGCTACCCGGTCTGGCTTTTGTCCAGATAACCTGATGAGATCGTGAGGATCAAAGTGAAAATTCGTTTCGCGCTGACATTGCTCGCTGTTCTGACCGTCGCCGGCTGTAAACCGCCGCCGCCGCCCGTTAATGACGATACGCTGGTCAGCAGCACCGTCAACGGCGTGACGCTGGTGCATCGTCATGCGGTGAATCCGCCCGCGGAGTTCACGCCGGTTGATGAGACCTGGCGCGCGCTCTACGACGCCTCCGTAATGACCTCGCCCGACTACGGCGGAAAAGTGGTGCGCTATCTGGAAAACGGCAAACATTTCCAGGTGCTGGGCAAGGTGGAAAACAACTGGCTGGCGATCGCCGACGCGGATGATACCCAGCTTATCGGCTACGTGCCGATGAAAGCGGGAGTCGCCGCCGATCGCTACGAAGAGGCGCTGCGCAACGATCGTCCGCGTCCGCGTCGCGCCAGTAAGCAGGTCTGTGTTGATGTAGGCGGCGCCAGCAAAGCCTGTCGCAAAGCGAATACCGCCACCTGGATCCTCGATTAAGCAACGCCTGCCGGCGCGCAGTCCGGCAGGAACTCCCGGTTACTGCTGAAGATGGGATATTTTCAGTCTGGAATAATGTGATTCAATGACGCCTGTAGACGCTGCCCGTGACGCACACAACACGAGCAATGAGAACATATTACTGGCAGCGGCTTCGCCGCTGTTGAATAGCATTGTGCATATTCGTATGGCCGCCACGCATGACGATCCGGCCGGGCTGCGCCTGCAACTGGTCGAAGAAGTGCGTCTGTTTGAAAACCGCTGCAAGCGCGCGGGCCTGCCGTTTGAAACCATTATCGGCGCCCGTTATTGTCTGTGCAGCGCGCTTGATGAGGCCGCGGCGCAAACCCCCTGGGGCATTCGCGGCGTCTGGTCGGGCAACGGCCTGCTGGTTACCTTTCATAACGAAAGCTGGGGCGGCGAAAAATTCTTTCAGCTGCTTTCCCGGCTTTCGCAAACCCCTGCCCAGCATCTGGCGCTGCTGGAGGTGATTCACTACTGTCTGCTGCTCGGCTATGAAGGCCGCTATCGCGGCATGGAGAATGGTCGCCAGCAGCGCGACACGATTGTTGCCCGTCTCGGCCAGCTGATCGACGAAACGCGTCAGGGCGGCGCCGCGCCCGACCGCGTCACAATTGAAACCCGCCCGCTCGCCAGTCAATTCTGGCGCCCGCCGGTGCCGATATGGGCCTGCCTTATTATGACCGCGCTGATTGCCAGCCTGATCTACAGCGGACTGAACTGGCGGCTGGGCAATCAGGCGGAACCACTGCTGCGCGCCATCTATCAGGCGCCGCTGCCTGAAGTGACACTGTCACGTACAGCCGATACGCCGCAGTCGCTGCTTAATCTGCGTCAGCGTCTCAGCGACGTGCTGGCCGCCGGACAGCTGGAGGTGAGCGACGGCCCGTTTGGCAGCAAAATCATTCTGCCTGCGGATAAACTGTTCGATCCCGGCGCTACTGCGCTGAACAGCGTCGGACGCGCGCTGTTGATGCGCGTTGCCGCCGCGATGCAGGATATCAAAGGCACGGTGCTGGTCTCGGCCTATACCGATAACCGCGCGTCACGCAATAGTCGCTTCTCCTCCAGCTATGAATTCTCGCTGGCGCGCGCCAAAGCGATCGGCGCCCTGCTCGATCAGCAACTGCCGCCGGGCCGCCAGATTAAAGCGGAGGGACGCGGCGACAGCGATCCGCTGCTGCCCAACGACAGCGAAGAGAACCGCGCCCGCAACCGCCGTATCGAAATTACCCTGTTCGCCGCTCCGGCGCCGGTCAACCATGCGCAAAAGGAGACGCCGTAATGAAGAAGGTTTGGCCCCCGCTGTTCGCCAGCCGTCTGGCCTGGGGATTTATCAGCATCAGCGCCTTCGCCTGCCTGATCTGGATTGTCGGCCCATTGCTGACCATCGGCAACAGCCGTCCGCTGGAGTCGGTGTTTAACCGCCAGCTGGCGATCGGTCTCGGCTATTTCCTGTGGATACTGCTGCAACTGATACCGCGGCTTTATAACGCCTGGTTTAATAGTCGCCTTTTGACCAACCTGCAACAGCAGGCGGCGCTCGATCCGGCAGAGCAGCAGGCCACGGAAAATATGCTGACCGATCGCTTTAACGAAGCGATGACGCTGCTGAAAAAAACGCAGTTCGGCCGCCGTCGCGGCGGACGCTTACAGCGCTACAGCGCCCCCTGGATCTATCAACTTCCCTGGTATGTGATCGTCGGCGCGCCGGGCGCCGGTAAAACCACCGCCCTGCTCAACTCCGGGCTGGAGTTCCCGCTGACCGACAGCCTCGGCAAAAGCGCCGTGCGCGGCATTGGCGGCACGCGCCATTGCGACTGGTGGTTTACCGACCGCGCGGTGCTGCTGGATACCGCAGGACGCTATACGTTGCAGGAGAGCCAGCGCGCCCGCGACGCCAGCGAATGGCAAACCTTTATCGCTCTGTTGAAGCGCTATCGCGCGCGTCAGCCGGTCAATGGCGTGATCATGACCATCAGCGTCGCCGATCTGCTCAGCGACGCGCCGGAGGCGCGCTACGCCCAGGCCACCGCGCTGCGGCAGCGCATGCAGGAGCTGCACCAGCACACCGGAATTCAATTCCCGGTCTATATCATGGTGACCAAAACCGACCTGCTGAAAGGCTTTATGGGCTATTTCGCCACGCTGGATAAGCAGCAGCGCGACCGCATCTGGGGTTTTACTTTCCCCTGGGAGCCGGGACGCGAAGCCAACCAGCCGCTGAACGCCCATTTTGAACAGCAGTTCACCCTGTTGCAGCAGCAATTGCAGCGCGACGTGGCGCACCGCATGGACCAGCAGAACGATTTAGTGCAGCGCGCCGACTGCTTCCTCTTTCCACAGGAGTTCGCCTCGCTGCGTCCGCTGCTGGCGGAATATCTTGAGATCGTCTTCGCGCCGGTCGGCGGCGCGGTCGGCTGGTCGCCGCGCGGCCTGTTCTTCACCAGCGGCACGCAGGAAGGCCTGCCGTTCGATCGCATCATGGGTCAGCTGACGCGCAAGCTGCAACTGCCGCGCACCGGCGAGCACTCCATCGCCGCCTGGGACAGCGTTAATCGCGCCGCGCCAATCCCCGGCAACAAGGGACAGAGCTACTTTATTCGCCATCTGCTGAGCGATTTGATTTTTGAAGAGAGCGGCCTGGCGGGCAGCGACAGCCGCTGGGAAGAGCGCAATCGCCTGCTGCACTGGTTCAGCTACGGCACGATGGCCGCTGCGCTGGTGCTGGCCTGCGGCTTCTGGTTCACCAGTTATTATCAAAACCAGCACTATTTACAGCAGATTGCCGAACGTGTTCCACCGTTGACGCGCCAGGGGGCGGAACTTGCCCGGCAAAACACCGGCACCATTTTCGATCTGCTACCCTATCTGAACAGCCTGGTGAATTTGCCGCAGGTGGAGAGCTTTTCGCTCGACAATCCGCCGCTCAGCATGCGCGCCGGGCTTTACCGCGGCGATCAGGTGAGCGACGCCGCCTGGGTGCTGTATCAGAATGCGCTGAAATCGCTGCTGCTGCCGCGCGTGGCACAGGAAATCACGCGCATTCTGGGCAGCGATAAGGGCGGCGACAGCGAATTCAGCCGCAATGCGCTGCGCGCCTACCAGATGCTCTATCAGCCGCGCAACTATGATGGCGAATTCCTGCGCGGCTGGCTGATGCAAAACTTACAGCGGACCCTGCCTGCCAGCGTCACCACGCACGATCTGCAGCAGCTTGACTGGCATCTCAGCCAGCTGTTGGATCGCCAGATTCAGTCGTCGCCTTTCGCACGCGACAATGCGTTGATGATGCGCAAGCTGGCCGCCAGCCTGGCCGATTCGGGCCGTGACGGCAACAGGTTTGCGGCCGCCGAGGCGCCGACCTCCAGCGGCGGACAATCGGTATCAGTGAGGTAACTGTTATGGCGCAGAAATTAGCGCCGGGCTGGTATGGCAAACTACCGGTCACCGGCGATTTCCTGCAACGGCGGCTGGCGGAGAGCCTGGTCACCGGCTGGTCTAACTGGTTTCAACAGGGCGTCACGCAGTGGCATCAGCAGACGGCCGACGCGGACGCCTTTTTGCGCGCGCCGGTGTGGAATTTCGTGATACCCGTTACGCCCGGTTTTCAGCGCATTCAGATGGGCTGCCTGCTTCCCTCGCGCGATCGCGTCGGCCGCATCTGGCCGCTGGTGGCGGTGAAAACCTTTACTCCTGAACAGTGGCATCCGGCGCAGCTGATTATCGCGGGCGACTGGTATCGTCAGCTGGGCGCCAGTCTGCTGCAGGCGGTGCGCGAGCCGCTGGCGGTCGAGACGCTGGAGCAGAACCTGCTGGCGCTGGCGCCGTTGCCCGCGCCGGAAAAAGCGCGTTCGCCGATTATGGATGTGATCGGCTATCAGGATTTGCCCTGTACGCTGAGCTGGCGCGAAGTCGGGGATCGCTTTAATCCGCAGCACTTTATCAGCTACTGGTGGAGCAACCGCAGCGACGGCTTTCCGCATGCCACTCACAAGCACAGCGGCATCCTGAACGCGCAGTTGTTTTCCCTGCTGTTTAACCCGGCGGCCGGCGCGCAGCCGGGGCGTAACGGCCTTTATCCACCGATGTTTGAGTAGCGCTTTTTATCCCGACTTTTGATGCAGGAACCATCATGCGATTTACCATTGTGCAACAGACAGGCGTGCCCCATCAGACGGTCGATTTTTTACCGCCCGGCGGCACCATTGGCCGCAGTCAGGATAACGATCTGGTTTTGCCGGACGAAGCGCGGGCGATTTCGCGCCTGCAGGCGGTGGTGCATGTCTCCGCGCAGGGCGAATGTCGCCTTACCAATCGCGGCAGCGTCACCACGGTAGTGTTGAACGGCCAGCCGCTGGAGCGCGATTGTCCGGTGACGCTGCATCATGGCGATATGCTGACCATCGGCGATTACCAGATTGAAGTGAAAGATCCGCAGCATGAAACGATGAGCGAGAATCTCGCCAGCAGCCTCGATCCGCTGTCGCTGTTCCAGCAGCAGAGCCTGAGCGGCGATCCGCTCGGCATCCTGCAAAACGACGCGGCGCCGGTGGCCACCGCCACGCTTGAGCCGTTGTCGCCGGAAAGCGCGGCCGGTCGCGCCAGTGCCCACAGCGGCGCGCGCCTGGATATCGATCCGCTACCGCGCGATCGCGTGGAGCGCGCCGAGCACAGCGAACGGAGCGACCAACAGGCGCCCAGCGATGAAAAGCTGATTCGGGCGCTGCTGGACGGCATGGGGCTGGATAATCACGGCAATGAAGGGCTGACGGAAGAGCAAATGCGCATGACGGGACGTATGCTCAGCCTGTTTTCACAAGGCACCGTGGCGCTGCTCTCCTCGCGTTCCATCCTGAAACGCGGGGTCAAAGCGGAGATGACCATGATCCTGAATGAGGCGAATAACCCGTTTAAAATTCTGCCCTCCGGCAAAACGGTGCTGATGCAGATGTACCAGAGCCAGATGCCCGGCTTTATGCAGCCGGAACAGGCGGTGCGCGACGCGCTGGTCGACCTCCAGGCGCACCAGCTGGGGATGATTGCCGGCATCCGCGCGATTATCGCCGCCATGCTGCAATCCTTTAACCCGCAGCGCCTGGAGGAGAATGCGCGCCAGGAAGGACAGCTGCCGAAAATGCGCTTTACCCCGCACCGCAAGGCGGCGCTCTGGGACTACTTTATGCGCAGCTATCAGCGCACGGCGGGCGAGCTGGAGGACGATTTCCATTCACTGTTCGGCGAAGCCTTCCTGCACGCCTATGATATGGAAGTAAACCAGTATAAAGATTCTCAAATGCGGATGGAGAACGAATGAATATCGCCTTTGCCATTACCTCGCAACAGGGCGAGCGCAGCCATAATCAGGACCGGGTCGGACACAGACTTACCGACCGCAACGCCTGCTTTGTGGTGTGCGACGGCGTAGCGGGTCTGCCCGGCGGCGAGCAGGCGGCGCATATCGCCTGCGATACGCTGCTGGAAACGCTGGCGACCACCGATCGCTTCAGCGCCGACGACAGTCGTCAGGCGATCGAAAAGAGCGATCGCGCCATCCGCGAAGCGCAGCAGATTAATCCGAAACTGCAGCGTATGAGCACCACTCTTGCGGCGCTGTTTATCGACCGGGAGCAACAGCTCGCCTGGTGGGCGCACGCGGGCGATAGCCGTATTTATCACTTCCGTCGCGGCTACCTGAAACAGGTGACGCGCGACCATAGCCTGGCGCAGAGAATGAAGGATGCCGGTTATGAAAATACCGGCATTAACAGTAATTTACTCTATAATGCGCTCGGCGCCGAAACGATGCGCGAGGCCAGCTACAGCGACGTAGTCGCGCTGGAGGATGGCGATGCTTTTCTGGTCTGCAGCGACGGTTTCTGGCTTCATCTGGCCGTCGCCGAGATGGAACAGGCGCTGCGGATGGTGAACAGTTGCGAAGAGTGGTTGACCCTGATGCAGCAGGCCGTTGACAGGACGCGGAAAAATGACAATCTGAGCGCGGTCGCCATCTGGATCGGATCGCCTCAGGAAACCACTTTATTACAGTCACTGGCTGATTCGGCACGCTTGCTGCCGCCTCGCGGTTAACATCAAGGAACGTTATGAAATACTGGTTGTCCGGCGTAATTACGCTTTTGTTGGCTTCCGCAGCCAGCGCGGAGAATTATCGCGTGGTCTACTCCCCCAGCATGGCGCTGGAGGTGTTTATTGATAATGTCGCCAGCAACGATCCGCAGGACTGGTGTCAGGATACGCTGCACCTGCGTATTGTTTCCGGCGAAAGCAAAACGTCCGATGTGTTAACGACTTTTTTACCGCGTGTCGGTACCCTGCTCGCCAATCAGTGCGGAAAATTACAGGAGCTGCCGTGGGAGATGACCGATAAGGCGGGCGCTTCGCTGGCCAGCGGCACCGCGGTAAAAGCGCAGAACTGGCGTCCAGTGGTGACCGCCGACGCCACTGCGGCGGCGAATGCCAACAACGCGGCGCCGCTCGATCTGTCGCGTCCGGCCAACAGCGAGCCGCTGCAACATTTTGAGCTGCCGGGCGGCTGCCATTTCCGTACCTGGTGGGACGATGACGGTCAGTCGCTGTTTATTCCCGATAACCGCAATGCCAGCTGTTCGACCGAAGGCTGGCTGGAGGGCGACAGCGAACTGACGCTGGTCAATAACGGCAAAAGTCAGCCGGTGGCGGTGACGTTCTGGCAGGGCTATCCCCTGACCGGGCTGAAGACTAACGATAAGACGCTAAGCGTGGTCAGCATTAATAATCAGCGCATGGTGATCGCGAAGGATAGCGCGGAAGCCAGCTGGCTGCTGCTGCCGTTCGATAACCAGCTGCACATCTGGCGCTTTAACGGCACGCTGCTGATACAGATGGATAAAAGCGCGGCGCAGGATCTGAGCGCGGTAAGGGATCGCGTGAAGGCGGCGCGCAAAGCCTGGGCGAGCCAGCTGCCAGCCAGCCAGAAGATTACCGTGATGCTGGTGGATGCGCTCCATCCCGATCTCGCCGATCCGGCGATTGGCGCATACCGCACCCTAAATTAAACGCAGGCGCGTGCCTGCAGTAAACAGGCCGTAAACGCTCAGAGAGTGGCAACTATGTCGGCAAAAGAAGAACAGAATATGGTGGTTGGCGCCCTGCCGGCGGGCCACCGGTTCAATGAGTTTGAAATCAAGGATGTGATTGGCGGCGGCGGTTTCGGCATCGTCTACCGCGCCTGGGATCATCTGCTGGAGCGCACCATCGCCATTAAAGAGTATATGCCCGCGTCGCTGGCGGTACGTAATGACGATCTCTCGCTGGGCCTGCGCAGCGAACGCTTCGGCAAACTGTTTAACGCCGGGCTGAACAGCTTTATTCAGGAGGCGCGCCTGCTGGCGCGCTTTAACCATCCCGGTCTGCTGCATGTGCTGCGCTTCTGGGAAGAAAACGGCACCGCCTATATGGGCACGCTATGGTACAGCGGCATGTCGTTGAAGGCGTGGCAACAGCAGCATCCCGATACGATTAATGAAGCCTGGATTCGTCAGCTGCTGCCGCCGCTGTTCGGCGCCATCAGCACGATTCATCAGGCAGGCTACCTGCATCGCGATATCGCGCTCGACAATATTCAGATCCAGGATAACCAGCTGCCGGTGCTGCTCGATTTCGGGTCAGCGCGCAAGGAGATCGGCAACCTCTCCGATGAGACGGAGATTATGCTGAAGCCCGGCTATGCGCCGATAGAGCAGTACAGCGAAGAGGCTGACAACGAACAGGGGCCATGGACCGATATCTACGCGCTTGGCGCGGTATTGCACACGCTGATTACCGGCAGTCCGCCGCCAGCCAGCGTGGTGCGCTGCATTGAGGATCACTATCAACCGCTGGCGCAGCGTCAGCCCGCCGGCTACTCGCTTTCGCTGTTGCATGCGGTGGATCGCGCGCTGAAGATGAAGCCTGCCGAACGTCCGCAGTCCATTGATGAGCTGGCGACGCTGATCTCGCTACCGGTCAGCGATGTGCAGGAACTGGTGAGCGCGGTCAGCGTCGCGCAGGAGAAAGCGCCGGAGCCAGAGCCGATCGAGACAACGCCGGAGCCGGTGGTGCTGGCGGTCAACCATGGCGCCGCCAGCGCCGAGCCGCTCACTACGCGCCCGCCGCGCCGCCTTTCACTGCCGCTGATTTTGCTGAGCGGCGGCGCTCTGCTGGCGGCGATCGCCATTGCCGTGCTGCTCAATAGCGGCGATAAGCAGACGCAGCCCGCCGCCACGGCCGTCAAAGCCCAGCCTGCCGCTACGCAAACCTCGCCGCCGCAGGGCAACGGGCCGACGCTGGCGACCGTCTATCTGCGTTTGCGCAGTAATGAAACGGTGAAGCTGAACGGAGAGGTGCTGGACGTGAAGCCGAGCAATAACGGCTATGCCTCGCTGAACCTGGCCGCCGGTAATTACCGCATCGAGGTGCAGCAGCAGGACGGCGTCCATGCCCAGCAGCTGGAGATTAATCGCGCCGGGACCTGGCTGATCAACCCGCCTCGCGGCGATAAGTAAAGGTCTGTTCGCCGCCCTTCCCGGGCGGCTTTTTTAGCCCTGCAAATGATGATGGCAAACCTGTAATTCCCGCACCTGCTCCGCCAGATCGGTCAGCGCCGCGTCTTCCATGCCGCGTCGGTTCAGCTCCTGCGCCAGTGAAAAGAGGTACTGCGCGTTAGTGCCCAGCGGACCGCTGGCGCGCGCAATCAGCGGCGCGATGGTCCGGGTGCAGGTATCGGACTCATAAAGCGGATGACGCGGGTCCATAACAAACACCAGCGCCGTCACCTGACGGCCGTCGTTGAGCGTCAGCTCGCGCCAGCTGGGCAGATAGCAGCCGGTGACCATCTCACGCTTCCATAACAGCTCCAGCTCCTCATGCAATCGATCGTCCGGCAGGCGAAAAGCGAGCCCGGTGGTGGTGCCGCCCTCTTTCAACGCCAGCATGCGGCCTGGCTGCTGCGCCGTGCCGCGTCCCGCCGTCAGGCGCAGGCAAAAAGCGCGATGCCAACCCGGCAGCGTGGCGGCGGCGATTTCCTCCGCTTCAAATACCGGATTCCACATCAGGGAACCATAGCCAAAAATCCATACCGGACTGTTATCAGGCCGACAGGCCAGCGTCGCCGCCAGCGATGCCGCGCGCTGCTCACAGGTCCATAACAGCGACTCTTCAATCTCGCCAAAAGCGGTTTTACAGTCTGCTTTTAATAAGAATTCGCGTGTTAACAACCTTGCCTCCTCAACCGCATCACCACGTCCCGGTGACGAACAGACGCTATCCTCAGCCAGAACGCTGGCTTATCTGTCGTTTCGCTAACGTTAAATGACCTTATTCATTTTTGCTCTCGCCTTCAAGTGTGAAACCGATCACAAAAGGAAATGACGCTATAAAAAGCATCGGCGGTTCAAGGCAACTCTTGAGTGATTTAAGGGGAATTTTTGCAGAAAATGCGCGGGCGCACGCCTGGCGCACCGCTATGTCGGACGCGTCTGGTACGGCCACCGACGCGCCCGGCCCAGAGGCTACTTTTTAGGATGCCACTTATCGTCGTCACCCTTTTCATATTTGCTTTTTACGGCCGCCCAGGCCACTTTGTGCGCCACCTCTTCCCGCGATTCGTCGCCCCGACGCTCTTTCTTATCTTGATATTCATCCCAGGCGCTGTTGAACGCGGCCATATAAATATCCTGCGCGTGCGCCGGCAAAACGTTTTTCACGTTATCGGGCAGTGAACTTCGATCTTTGTAGGGCATAGCTCCTCCTTTTTTCGTACAGATAAAGTGTGGCTCAGCGGCGATATTTCGCCAGTGCCATTAGCCGCTTACATGACGTCGAAACGATAAAATCCCCTACGGAAAAGCATGGTTTCTCAGAAAAAAAGCGGCCTTAACGCGGCCTTTACTTAAAGAAGAGAGAAAATAATAAATTGATAAATGAGGCATTTATTTAATTTATTGTGTTTATTGCGCCACTTCATCCTTTTTCAGCGTATAAGTAAAATAAAGTAAAATAACATGCGGATTTATTTCAGCTGGCTAAACTGTGCGCGCTGGTGAAAATAATAACAGCACTTAATCTTTAGGGATCCGCAATGAGATTTCTGTAATTCAGGATGTAATGCAACAGACAGGAGAACGTTGCCTATGGGGACGCATGACAGCAAAAAAACCCGCCATACCGAATATTCGCTCTTTTTTCCTCTGGCGGCGCTGGCCGTCCTGTGGTTTTACGGCGATACCACCTCAATGCCGCTGGTGGTCGCCATTAACCTGCTGGCGCTGGTCGGCATCCTCAGCAGCGCCTTTAGCGTCGTTCGCCACGCCGACGTGCTGGCGCACCGGCTGGGAGAGCCGTACGGCTCGTTGATTTTAAGCCTGTCGGTGGTGATTCTGGAGGTCAGCCTGATTTCCGCGCTGATGGCGACCGGCGGCGCCGCGCCCGCGCTGATGCGCGATACGCTCTACTCTATCATTATGATCGTGACGGCAGGTCTCGTGGGCTTTGCGCTGCTGCTGGGCGGTCGCAAATTCGCCACGCAGTATGTGAATCTCGCCGGGGTAAAGCAGTATCTGATCGCTATCTTCCCACTGGCCATTCTGGTGCTGGTTTTCCCTAACGCCCTGCCGAACGGCAACTTCACCACCGCTCAGGCGCTGATGATCTCCGCGATTTCAGCAGCGATGTATGGCGTGTTCCTGCTGATCCAAACTAAAACGCACCAGAGCCTGTTTGTTTACGAGCATGAAGATGAAAGCGACGACGGCGATCCGCATCACGGCAAGCCTTCGGCGCACAGCAGCCTGTGGCATACTTTCTGGCTGCTGATTCATCTGGTGGCGGTAATTAGCGTCACGAAAATGAATGCGGGGCCGCTGGAGCATCTGCTGACCGAGCTGAACGCGCCGCAACAGTTCACCGGTTTCCTGGTCGCGCTGCTGATCCTCTCGCCGGAAGGGCTGGGCGCGATAAAAGCGGTGCTGGCCAATCAGGTGCAGCGCGCGATGAACCTCTTTTTCGGCTCGGTGCTGGCGACAATCTCCTTAACGGTGCCGACGGTCACGCTGATCGCCGCCCTGACCGGACAGGAGCTGATTTTTGGTCTGGAACCGCCACATATGGTAATGATGAGCGCAGTGCTGATCCTGTGTAATATTTCGTTCTCGACCGGGCGCACTAATGTGCTGAACGGGGCGGCCCACCTGGCGCTGTTCGTCGGCTATTTGATGACCATTATGCTGTAACGCTCCCGCCGCCTTTTTACGCGCAGGCGTCAGCGGCGTCATGGAAGCACCTCACGGAGAAATACGCCTTTTCTCGCTTTTACGGGTGATTTCCGTCAAATGTCAGGATAAAAAAAAAGCAGCGGAGCAACCCCGCTGCTTTTTTTATTGCGCCAGCCAGAGGCTTAGCTGCTGGTATCGAGCGCCGGGAAACTTTTCACCAGATCGTCGATCGCTTTCATCTGCACCAGGAAAGGCTCCAGTTTGTCGAGCGGCAGCGCGGACGGGCCGTCGCATTTCGCATTGGCCGGATCCGGGTGCGCTTCGATAAACAGACCGGCGATGCCCACCGCCATCCCCGCGCGCGCCAGTTCCGCCACCTGGGCGCGACGACCGCCGGACGCGGCGCCGAACGGATCGCGCGTTTGCAGCGCATGCGTCACGTCAAAAATCACCGGGCTGTTGTTGGAGACTTTCTTCATCACGTTAAAGCCCAGCATATCCACAACCAGGTTGTCGTAGCCGAAGTTCGCGCCGCGATCGCACAGAATCACCTTATCGTTGCCGCCTTCGGCGAATTTCTCAACGATATTGCCCATCTGCCCAGGGCTGACGAACTGTGGTTTCTTCACATTAATCACCGCGCCGGTTTTCGCCATCGCTTCTACCAGGTCGGTCTGACGCGCCAGGAAGGCGGGCAGCTGGATGACGTCCACGACGTCCGCCACCGGCTGCGCCTGCTCCGGCGCGTGAACGTCAGTAATGATTTTCACGCCGAAAGTCTGCTTCAGCTCCTGGAAAATCTTCATGCCCTCTTCCAGGCCTGGGCCGCGGTAGGAGTGAATAGAGGAACGGTTCGCTTTATCGAAAGAGGCTTTGAATACGTACGGGATACCCAGTTTATTGGTCACGTTAACGTAGTGCTCGCAGATGCGCATAGCCAGATCGCGCGATTCCAGTACGTTCATTCCACCAAAGAGTACAAACGGCAGATCGTTGGCGACCTGAATATCACCGATGCTGACAACTTTTTCTTTCATGCCTTCGCCTTTTTATTGAAGGGAGACGCTGCTCAATGCAGCGTCACCTGTTTCTGTTCAATTGAGTGAATCTGAACCTTAATCATTTCACTGACCGGATCTTCCGGGCACTGCTCGACAAAATAGATCAGGTCGGTCAGGGCGACATGCTCACAGTCCAGCTGGGCGTAAATCAGCCCCCGATCGCGGATTTCATATGGGTCGTCGGGATCGATTTCCAGCAGCAGATTGCAAACGTTCAGCGCCAGCTCCATATGCTTCTCTTCCATCAGCGCCGTTTTCAGCGTATCCAGCATTTTGCGGATAACGGTGGAAGGCTCCGCCTCGTCCAGATCCTCTTCATACAGCTCTGCGGTGGGGCTGATATTGCCTTTCAGCCAGACTTCCAGCGTATGTTCGCTGAGCGTTTCGCCGTTGAACGGATTGATCAGCCACATTTCGCCATCCATCCAGTCGGCGCGCAGAATAAGCTGCGTCGGGAAAATCACCGGCATCAGCGGCAGATCGAGCTGGTGCGCGATATGCAGCAGTACTACGCCAAGCGAAACCGCCGTGCCCTGGCGGGTGTTCAATACGTTATCCAGCCAGAGCACGTCCGACAGTTTGTAGACGCCGCTGGCGCCGCCGAATTTCCACTTTTTATAAAACAGCTCCAGCAGCTTTTCCAGCCGGAGATCCGGCCCGTCCACCGACGAGACGTAGTCGCGCGCCTCTTCGACCAGCGCCTGCAGCTGCGCATTGACCGCATCCGCCGGAAAGTCGTTACGGATGGCGCGCGACGTGGCGATCACCATTTCACAGAGCGGCGCTTCGCTAAAATCGATATTTGCTACTGATGTCATACAATCCCCAAAAGCGGCAGTTTGGTGACGGCCAGCTTAATAATGATGCCCAGCACCGCCAGCGCCACGATAAAGGCAATCCAGCGTACTTTAGCCTCACGCGGGCGACGGCCGAAAGCCACAACGCCCAGGGCGACATAGATAATAACGCCAAACAGCTTCTCCGTCAGCCAGTTACCCTGCGGCGTGAACGGATAAAAATGGGTAATTATTACCAGGCAGATGCCGGTCACAAACAGTAGCGTATCGTTGATATGGGGCACGATGCGTACCCAACGCCGCGTCATCATCGCCGAGCCGCTTTGCAGCCAGATAAAACGCAGGATAAACAGCGTTACCGTAATCGCGACGGTAAGCAGGTGAAGGTGTTTAATCACGCCGTAGTAAGCAGCCATGATGCTCTCCCTGTTAATATGTGCCGAGAGTCACGCGATCGTGACCCGCATAGTCCTGGCAGGTTGCTACTGCCTGATAATCATGGGCAGCGAGAATATTACGCACTGCTTCGCCCTGTTGCCAGCCATGCTCCAGCATTAACCAGCCGCCCGGCAGTAAATAACGGCGCGCAGCCTCTGCGATATGGCGGATATCCGCTAATCCCTCTTCCGGCGCCACCAGCGCGCTGAGCGGCTCAAAGCGCACGTCGCCCTGCTGCAAATGCGCGTCGGCGGCGTCGATATAGGGCGGATTGCTGACAATCATCGTAAAGCGCCTCTCCGCCAGCGCGCTGAGCCAGTCGCTGGTTAAGAAAGTCGCATTGTCGATGCCGAGCTTACGCGCGTTGTGCTGCGCCAGCGTCACCGCCTCCGGCACCCGATCGACGCCCACCAGCCGACAGTCAGGACGTTCGCTGGCCAGCGCCAGCGCCACGGCGCCGGTGCCGGTGCCGAGATCGAGAATATCGACCGCGTGGTCAGGCAGGCGCGCCAACGCCTGTTCAACGAGGATTTCGGTATCGGGACGGGGGATAAGCGTAACCGGCGAGACGGTCAGCGGCAGCGACCAAAATTCGCGCTCGCCGGTAAGATGCGCCACTGGCTCGCCGCGGGCGCGACGAGCCAGTAAAACATTGAGCTGCGCCAATTGCGCTTCGCTGAGCGGCGCGTCGTCAAAGGCGATCAGCCAGCTGCGCGGTTTGCCGGTGACAAACGACAGCAGCACTTCAGCGTCGCGCTTCGGACTTTCGCCGCCGCACAGCGTGGCGCAGGCGGCTTTCAACCAGCTGCGAATATCCATTAATCCTGCCCGGCAAGCGCAGCCAGCTGATCGGCCTGATGCTCCTGCACGATAGGTTCAATCAGCATATCCAGCTTCCCTTCCATCACTTCGTCCAGACGATAAAGCGTCAGGTTGATGCGGTGGTCGGTCACGCGGCCCTGCGGAAAGTTGTAGGTGCGGATGCGGTCGGAACGATCGCCGCTGCCCAGCAGGTTGCGGCGCGTGGAAGCCTCTTCCGCGTGGCGCTTCGCCATTTCGGCGGCATGAATACGCGCGCCCAGCACCGAGAGCGCTTTGGCTTTGTTTTTATGCTGCGAGCGCTCATCCTGGCACTCTACCACGATGCCGGTCGGCAGATGGGTGATGCGGATAGCGGAATCGGTGGTGTTGACGTGCTGGCCGCCCGCGCCGGAGGAGCGGAAGGTATCGATCTTCAGGTCGCCGGGGTTGATATCGGGCATTTCCGCCTCCGGCAGCTCCGGCATCACCGCGATGGTACAGGCGGAGGTATGAATGCGCCCCTGCGATTCGGTTTCCGGCACGCGCTGTACGCGATGGCCGCCCGATTCAAATTTCAGTCGGCCGTAGGCGCCGTCGCCGCTCACGCGGGCGATCACCTCTTTGTAGCCGCCATGTTCCCCTTCACTGGCGCTGATCATTTCAACGCGCCAACGGCGCGCTTCCGCGTAACGGCTGTACATGCGGAACAGGTCGCCGGCGAAAATCGCCGCTTCGTCGCCGCCCGCGCCGGCGCGCACTTCCACAAAGCAGTCGCGTTCGTCGTCAGGATCTTTCGGCAGCAGCAGCACCTGCAGCTGTTGCTCCAGCTGTTCGCTCTGCGCGCGCGCCGTTTTCAGCTCGTCCATCGCCATGTCGCGCATTTCCGCGTCGCTGAGCATCTGCTCGGCGGTGGCGATATCTTCCTGCACCTGCTGCCACTGACGGAAACACTGGCTAACGTCGGTCAGCTGCGCATATTCACGCGACAGCGCGCGGAAACGCTCCTGTTCAGCGATGACGCTGGCGTCGCCGAGCATCGCTTCCACTTCTTCGTGGCGCTCCTGCAAGGCTTCCAGTTTGGCAACAATAGAAGTCTTCATCTGGTATGGTTTACCCTGTATTGGTATAGGAATTATCTAGTCCAGCCCGAGGCTGTCACGCAGGATTTGCAGGCGTTCGGTGTCGCCGTCGCGTGCGGCCTGCTGCAGGGATTTGGTAGGGGCGTGAATCAGCCGGTTGGTCAGCTTATGGGCCAGATCGTGCAGCACCGCCTCCGCATCCGCGCCCTGCTGCAATGCGGCCAGCGCTTTGGCCTCCAGCTCAGCGCGTATCTGGCTGGCCTGATCGCGGTAGTCGCGGATGGTTTCGACGGCGCTCTGCGCGCGCAGCCAGGCCATAAACTCGCTGCTCTCCTGAGCCACGATGGTTTCCGCCTGCACCGCCGCCGCTTTACGCTGCGCCATATTGTTTTCGATGATCGCCTGCAGATCGTCCACGCTGTAGAGATAAGCGTTGGCGAGCTTGCCGACCTCCGGCTCCACGTCGCGCGGCACGGCGATATCCACCAGCAGCATCGGCTGATTGCGGCGCGCCTTCAGCGCCCGCTCAACCATGCCGCGGCCAATGATCGGCAGCGGACTGGCGGTGGAGCTGATAATAATGTCCGCTTCCGCCAGGCGAGTGTCGATCTCCGTCAGGCCGATCACTTCCGCTCCCACCTCATCGGCAAGCAGCTGCGCGCGTTCGCGGGTGCGGTTGGCGATAATCAATTTTTTGACGTTATGCTCGCGCAGATGGCGCGCTGCCAGTTCGATGGTTTCGCCCGCGCCGACCAGCAGCACGTTCACGGTTGAAAGCGACTCGAAAATCTGGCGCGCCAGCGTACAGGCGGCGAAGGCGACCGAGACGGCGCTGGCGCCGATCTCCGTTTCCGTGCGCACCCGTTTGGCGACAGAGAAAGTTTTCTGAAACATGCGCTCCAGTTCGCTGGAGAGCGAATGGCCGCGCTGGGAATCCGCGAAGGCTTTTTTCACCTGCCCCAGGATCTGCGGCTCGCCCAGCACCAGCGAATCAAGTCCGCTGGCGACGCGCATCAGATGGCTCACGGCGGCATTGCCCTGATGCCAGTACAGGCTTTTACGCACTTCGTCTTCGCGCAGGTTGTGGTATTCGCACAGCCACTGCACCAGACGCTCCTGCAGGTTTTCCTGCTCTTCTACGCTAAGATAAAGTTCCGTGCGGTTACAGGTAGACAGCACGACGCCCCCCTGCACCATCGGCTGCGCCAGCAGGCTATTTAAAGCCTCGTCCAGCGTATCCGGCGAGAAGGTAACGCGTTCGCGTAGGGCAACAGGTGCCGTTTTATGATTTATTCCGAGGGCCAGCAGCGTCATGGTGAATCAGATCGGGTTATCCCAATGTTGTTGGGGATTTATGGTGCGCATTCTACAAGATGCGGGAGATCAAGAAAAGCCATACAAAGACTATGACTGTAATAAGATATAGCTGATAAGACTGAATTTCGGCAATTCAACGTTGACGGTTAAAAGGCGAATGATTAGCGTTAACCGTTTGGATAGAAAAAAGTGTCTGAGGAGATGACCTGGTGTTTGATTCGCTAACCCGCCGTTCTTTGCGGCTGATCCCACTGGCCAGCGTGCTGCTGGCGGCCTGTACCGTCAATAAACCGCAAGGCCCCGGCCAGAGCCCCACCTCCCCGCAGTGGCAGCAACACCAGCAGGCCGTACAACAGATCACGCGTTATCAAACGCGCGGCGCGTTCGCCTGGCTTTCCGACCAGCAGAAAGTTTACGCGCGCTTTAACTGGCAGCAGACCGCGCCCGACCGCTATCGCCTGTTGCTGACCAACCCGCTCGGCAGCACCGAGCTGCAACTTGACGCGCAGGGCTCGGTGGTGCAGCTGGTCGATAACAAAGGTAAGCGCTACGTCAGCAACGACGCCGAAAAGATGATCTCACAGCTGACAGGCATGGATATTCCGCTGGCCAACCTGCGTCAGTGGATGCTCGGCCTGCCGGGCGACGCCACCGATTTCACTCTCAACGACCAGTATCAGCTGCGCAGCCTGCGCTACAGCCGCAACGGTCAGACGTGGGACGTCAATATCCAGGGCTATGACAGCAAGGTTAAACCGGCGCTGCCCGCCAGCATTGAGCTGAAACAGGGCGACAAACGCATCAAACTGCGCATGGACAGCTGGACCGTACAATGATGACCACCTGGCCCGCGCCCGCGAAGCTGAATCTGTTTTTATATATCACCGGCCGTCGTCCCGACGGCTATCATAATCTACAGACGCTGTTTCAGTTCCTCGATTACGGCGACAGCCTGCATATTACGCCGTGTTCACACGGCGAGATTCGTCTGTTGACGCCGGTGCCCGGCGTGGCGCACGAGGATAACCTGATCGTACGCGCCGCGCGGCTGTTAATGCAGGCCGCGGCCGAACGCGGCGCCCTGCCGCCGCAGGCTGGCGCGGATATCGCCGTTGACAAACGTCTGCCGATGGGCGGCGGTCTCGGCGGTGGTTCGTCGAATGCCGCGACGGTGCTGGTGGCGCTGAACCATCTCTGGAATACCGGACTGGATAGCGAGACGCTCTGCGCGCTCGGCTTAAAACTCGGCGCCGACGTGCCGGTGTTCGTGCGCGGCCACGCGGCCTTTGCCGAAGGGGTCGGCGAGGCGCTGCGGCCCGCCTCGCCGCCGGAAAAATGGTATCTGGTGGCCCATCCCGGCGTGGCCGTTTCCACGCCGCAGGTCTTTGGCGACCCGGAGCTGACGCGAAATTCGCCGGTACGCTCATTTGATGCGCTGTTACAGGCGCCTTTCGGCAATGATTGTGAGTCAGTCGTAAGAAAACGTTTTCGTGAGGTTGATGCGCTTGTTTCCTGGCTGCTAGAATACGCGCCGTCGCGCCTGACAGGAACCGGCGCTTGTGTGTTTGCAGAATTCGACACCGAGTCCGCTGCCCGTCAGGTGCTTGAGCTGGCCCCGAACTGGATGCAGGGATTCGTTGCGCAGGGCGTAAACCTTTCGCCTCTTCACCGCATACTTTCAGGGCAACTGGCGTGAATGTGACAGCGTCACCCCGTTCCTGACGCTGCACATCGCGCTTTAATACACTCGTATGCACGCACGCGACGGACAGAGCGCGCCCGTTGCCGCTCGCCTGTGTGCATTCTCTGGACGCAAAGCCTGAGGTTCTTCTCGTGCCTGATATGAAGCTTTTTGCTGGTAACGCCACCCCGGAACTAGCACAACGTATTGCCAACCGCCTTTACACCAGCCTGGGCGACGCCGCCGTCGGTCGTTTCAGCGATGGTGAAGTGAGCGTACAAATCAATGAAAATGTACGCGGTGGTGATATTTTCATCATCCAGTCCACCTGTGCCCCTACCAACGATAACCTGATGGAGCTGGTTGTTATGGTAGACGCGCTGCGTCGCGCTTCCGCCGGTCGTATTACCGCTGTGATCCCCTACTTTGGCTATGCTCGTCAGGACCGCCGCGTGCGCTCCGCGCGCGTGCCGATTACCGCAAAAGTAGTGGCGGATTTCCTTTCCAGCGTCGGCGTTGACCGCGTGCTGACAGTGGACCTGCACGCAGAACAGATCCAGGGCTTCTTCGACGTCCCGGTTGATAACGTCTTCGGCAGCCCGATCCTGCTGGAGGATATGTTGCAGATTGGTCTTGAGAACCCGATTGTGGTGTCTCCGGATATCGGCGGCGTCGTGCGCGCCCGCGCTATCGCCAAACTGCTGAACGATACCGATATGGCTATCATCGATAAACGTCGTCCGCGCGCCAACGTTTCTCAGGTGATGCATATTATCGGTGACGTGGCTGGCCGTGACTGCGTGCTGGTTGACGACATGATCGATACCGGCGGCACGCTGTGCAAGGCGGCGGAAGCGCTAAAAGAGCGCGGCGCCAAGCGCGTCTTCGCCTACGCCACTCACCCGATCTTCTCCGGCAACGCGGCGGAAAACCTGCGTCACTCGGTGATCGACGAAGTGGTGGTCTGCGACACCATCCCGCTGGCCGACGAGATCAAAGCGCTGCCTAACGTGCGTACGCTGACGCTTTCCGGCATGCTGGCTGAAGCGATTCGCCGCATCAGCAACGAAGAATCCATCTCTGCGATGTTTGAACATTAATCGCTGAAATGTCGAAAACCGGGCTCAGGCCCGGTTTTTTTTGCCCTCGCTTCTGCCCCATCCGCAGATAAACCTGTCGACAGCATGGCTAATTTCCCGATCGTTCGCCAGCAAAGGGCGTAATGTTATCGATATTCTCTTTTTTTTACCGCTGCGTTAACCACCGCTTTTTACTCTTGGTCACTCATGCTATTTTGCTGCGGTTTTTTATGGAGAAGCGCGTTATGGCACTTGATGTCTACACACTTTTTATTTGTGAACTCTATGTGCTGGGCTTCCTGAGCATCATTATGCTTTTCGCATGGAGCGGCGCGCAATACGATCGGGTGCTCGGCTATACGGCCATCGGCATTATAGCAACGATGGCCGCCGTCTGGCTCAGCAGCCTGCGCAGCCAGGGGCAGCTGTTTCTGCCTGTTGTGGTCGGCAATACGCTGGTGATGCTGGCGTACGGCATGCTGCTGTGCGCGTTTCGCGTTTTCGCCGGACGACGGCCAGGCTTCAGCTGGCTGTTTGGCGCCCTGCTCTGGGTGCTGCTCTGCTGTTTTCCCTCTTTTTTCAACTCTATGCCGAAGCGCATTATGGTGAGCTGTCTGCTCTGCATCAGCTATACCGCGGCGTTAATCATTCTGCTGACCCGCTCGCGCGCCTGCCTGCAAATCACCTTCTGGCCCGCGCAGCTGCTGTTATGGATCCACCTTGGATTTCACCTGACGCGCATGTGCTTTGACGGCGGAACGCCCAGCCATGACCACGGCGCTATTGGCGGCAGCACCTTTTCAGGCTACGTGATTCTGGAATCAATTCTGTTCGTCATCGGGCTGACCCTGACGATTCTGGCAATGGTGAATGAACGCACGCAGATCCGCTATAAACAGGCCTCGCTGCATGACCCGCTAACCGGCGTATGGAACCGCCGCGCGCTGTTCGCCCAGGCGAAAATAGCCGAAAAGAACGCCCGTCAGCAACGAAAGATGTTGGCAGCGCTGATATTCGACCTGGATAATTTTAAAAGCATCAACGATCGTTTCGGCCACAGCCAGGGCGACCGGGTACTGCTCGATTTCTGCCGTATCGTAAAAAAGATCCTGCCGCCGGAGTGCACGTTTTCACGCCTTGGCGGTGAAGAGTTCGCCGCGCTGTTTAGCGGCAGCGTGCAGGAAGCGCAGACGATGTGCGAGGAGATCCGTTTGCTGGCAATGATTTCGCGGCCGGATAATATCGAGTATACCGTAAGCGTCGGGATCGCCGCTGGCTACGCTCCGCATACCTTTTCATCCCTGATGATGGCGGCAGACGAAGCGCTTTATCAGGCCAAAGCGGCCGGACGCAACCGCACGGAGACGATCGCGCCAGCGCCGCTGCCTGCGGCGCCTTAGCGGGAAAAATTAACGCGTGTGGGAATGATGGTGTGAAGAACGACGGCAGCGTTCATCGCAGTGACGCAGCCAGTAATAGCGGTCCGCGACCTTCTCCCGTCCGCTGATACGTGCGCCGACCAACCACATCAGCGCGCCGATAAAGATGCCAAGGATAGAGGCTTGCGTCAGCAAAGAGGAAAGCTGCAATTGCGGCAGCTGATTCAGCACCGCATAGCCGATGCCCGAAATCATCGTGAGTAAACCCAGCCCCATCAATACGTTGCCTGCGACCATGGCAGTTTTGCGTTTCATCTTTCGCCTCCTTGTTAGCGGCTGTACAGCACAGAGTGCTAAATCACCATAAGCTTAGGAGATGACCCGACTGTTCGTTGCGTGTGCGATCACACATTTTAACTGCCGTTTGACATTTCTTTACGGCTAACCCGCTGTATTTATATAGAAATCTTATTATTTCCGACCGTAATTAAACCATTTCGACGCTTTGTATTCTCCCACGCAGGCCGCTACACTATCGCCCTTCGGTTTTTAGCAGGAAATAACCACCGTGAGTGAGATTAAGCTGATTGTTGGCCTTGCCAACCCCGGCGCGGAATACGCCGCAACGCGCCATAACGCCGGCGCCTGGTATGTGGATCTGCTTGCAGAGCGCCATAATCAGTCCCTGAAAGAAGAGAGTAAATTTTTTGGCTATACCGCGCGGCTGAATATCGGCGGCAAAGATGTGCGCCTGCTGGTGCCCACCACCTTTATGAACCTCAGCGGCAAAGCGGTGGCGGCGATGGCGACTTTCTACCGCATCGCGCCAGAAGAAATTCTGGTGGCGCATGACGAACTGGATCTGCCGCCGGGCGTGGCGAAGTTTAAGCTGGGCGGCGGCCACGGCGGACACAACGGCCTGAAAGACATTATCAGCAAGCTGGGCAATAACCCAAATTTCCATCGCCTGCGCATCGGCATCGGTCATCCCGGCGATCGCAATAAGGTGGTTGGTTTTGTGCTGGGCAAGCCGCCCGCCTCGGAGCAAACGCTGATCGACAACGCGGTGGATGAAGCGGCGCGCTGCACCGAAGTCTGGCTAAAAGACGATTTACTGAAGGCGATGAACCGCCTGCACAGTTATAAGGCGGGCTGATGCCGGCGCCTGCCGTTAATGCGGCAGGCCGCCGATTTGGCGCAGCGGCACCGGCGCGTAGCGATAGTTCTGCAATGCCCATACCCCCTGCTGCGCCAGCATTTCACGCTGGGTTTCATTCTCAACGCCTTCGATTATCAGCCGGCTGGTCATCTGCATAATCTGCCGCAGCAGCATAATAAACACCGATTTATGCACGTTTTCCGCGTAAAAGCGTCGATCGAGCCTGACCGCCTCGAATAACTGGCTCTGCACCGCATGCAGATTCGCGTAGCCAGCGCCGAGATCGTTGAGCCACAAAATATTCAGCTGCTCGCACAGGGCGCGGATCAGCGGGTTATCCATGCCGTCATGCAGGTTGGGAAACGCCTCAGACAGCGACAGGCGTAAAAACGGCAGCTGATGCAGGATTTGGCGAATAAAGGTGGATTCGGTTACCATCTGCGCCAGAGTAAAATCGAGCGTAATCGTGCAGAGCCATTGCCGTTCGCGCAGCAGGCCAGCCATGCTTTCCAGGCTCAACAGCTGATGGATCAGCCGCTCTTCGCGCTGCGTCGTCGTCAGCGATTCCAGTTGCAGCCGCACGACACGCTGGAATAAACCGTTATGCGGCTCATCGTAATGCAGATCGAGCGCAACAATACGGCCTTCCGGCGTATGCAGCACATCGCACATTATTTCCAGCGGCTGTTGCAACGTCATCATAAAACCGGTTGCGCCTCTTTGCTCACGTTACGCCTCATGAATAGTATCAACAACAATCTGCGGAATTGCAGATTTAAAACGCTTTTTCCCGCGCCCGGAAAATGAAATCAGCCGCATTCGGGCCATAATTACGTGTATACTAGCGGCAAATTTTTCATGTCATTACCGGCAACGGTTATTGTCCGGTTATCTCAGCAATTAAGGTGATTCAAACATGGGATTCAAATGCGGTATCGTGGGCCTGCCTAACGTGGGGAAATCCACTCTGTTCAATGCGTTAACCAAAGCGGGCATCGAAGCAGCTAACTTCCCGTTCTGTACCATTGAGCCAAATACCGGCGTGGTGCCAATGCCTGATTCACGTCTCGACCAGCTGGCGGAAATCGTCAAACCGCAGCGTGTCATCCCGACCACGATGGAATTTGTCGATATTGCCGGTCTGGTAAAAGGCGCCTCCAAAGGTGAAGGCCTGGGCAACCAGTTCCTGACCAACATCCGTGAAACCGAAGCGATTGGCCACGTAGTGCGTTGCTTTGAAAACGACAATATCATTCACGTCTCAGGAAAAGTAAACCCGGCGGAAGATATTGACGTCATCAATACCGAGCTGGCGCTTTCCGACCTGGACACCTGCGAACGCGCGCTGCAGCGCGTGCAGAAAAAAGCGAAAGGCGGCGATAAAGACGCCAAACTGGAACAGGCGGTGCTGGAGAAGTGCCTGCCGCACCTGGAAAATGCCGGCATGCTGCGCGCTCTGCCGCTGGACGCTGAAGAGAAAGCGGCGATTCGCTACCTCAGCTTCCTGACGCTGAAGCCGACGATGTATATCGCCAACGTTAATGAAGACGGTTTCGAGAACAACCCGTATCTGGACCAGGTGCGCGCGATTGCCGAACAGGAAGGCTCCGTCGTGGTGCCGGTTTGTGCCGCCGTTGAGTCAGATATCGCCGAGCTGGACGATGAAGATCGCGCCGAGTTTATGGCGGAGCTGGGTCTGGAAGAGCCGGGCCTGAACCGCGTCATCCGCGCGGGTTATGCGCTGCTGAACCTGCAAACCTACTTCACCGCAGGCGTGAAGGAAGTGCGCGCATGGACCATCCCGGTAGGCGCTACCGCGCCGCAGGCGGCGGGTAAAATCCATACCGACTTCGAAAAAGGCTTTATCCGCGCGCAGACCATCGCATTTGAAGATTTCATCACCTACAAAGGCGAACAGGGCGCGAAAGAAGCGGGCAAGATGCGTTCTGAAGGGAAAGAGTATATCGTTAAAGATGGCGATATTATGAACTTCCTGTTTAACGTCTAAATAAATTTTGTTGTTCATGAGGTTTCATTGAATCTCATGACTTTCACAAAAATTGATTAAATCCACGCATTTGCGTGGATTTTTCATTTCATAGTGTCGCAAATGGTTTCGTAGAAGCGCATTCCAAAATGAGTACGCAGGTAAGTACATCAAACTTTCATCTTCATTTTAAGTGAGTACAATAACGGTATAATAAATATACAAGGAATCGTTATGCTCACAGATACTCAATGCCGTACAGCAAAACCAAAGAAAAGCTCTACCGCCTCAACGATTTCAATGGGTTATACCTTGAAGTCAAACCCAACGGCAAAAAGGCGAGGCATTACCGATTCAAGCTCAATGGCAAATCAAGCATGTTTGCATTGGGTGAGTATCCAGCAGTAAAGCTCGTAGAAATGTGAGCAAGCTCGTAAGCAAGTCGCGGATGGAGTTAGCCCGGCAAGGGCTCGTTAGCTAGATAAGATCCGCAAGGTCAATGACGCTTCTAACACCTTTGAGCTGATCGCCATTATAGCCCGCATGCAACCCGAACCACAGGAAGTACCCGTTTAAACGAGATGGGCTATCGGCCTGATGCTATTGAGGCCCAACTTGCGCACGCTGATACCAACAATGTTCGTCGCACATACAACCATGCAACCTATCTTGATGAACGTAAAGTGATGATGCAGGACTGGGCTGATATGTTGGACAAATGGGCAGCAGAATTCAGTTAGAACTTATTGCATTTAGTGAGCCAAGAGCATAGAACTCATTCCTCAAGGTCCGCTTTGTGCCAGAAGCAACTCTTCATGCAGATATTGCTGCTGTAATAGCAACCGAACTCGCAACACAGGGTTTGTTTAAAGCAACATTGCCATTAGTACTATGCACAGCAGCATCACGTAGATTCGCGCATGCCAGACATCGGGGACGGCGGGGATCGTCCTGCGGCTGAAAACTATACCCGCCCAGCCGGTAACCAGGAGCAAGCCCAGGATTTTCAGGCTGATAAATCCCACAAAGCCGCCTGCCGGAATTTTGTGCCAGCCGCTTATCGCATAGGTCACCGCACCGCACAGCGCCACCGGCAGGGAAAGCGGGTTGGCCGCGCTAATACACGCGCGCATCGCATGGCCGTGTCGTCGTAACAGTGGCACCGTCATTACGCTGCCGCCCACGCCCAGCAGTGCAGCAATCATGCCGATTAGCATACCGCCAACGGTGACCGTTAAAAGTGTTAAGCGACGCGGCGCACTGCCGCTGAAGAAACCTTTGCGCAACAGACAGTCCCCAATCGTCGCCAGCATATAAAGGATAAAAAGCGCGCGAACCAGCGCTTCGCTCAATATTCCCGCCAGCCACGAACCGGCCACCGCGCCCATGGCGATAAACCACAGCAGCGGGAACAAGATGGATGAAGAAAGCCTGCCCGCACGCCAGTTTTGGTAGCTGACCCAGCCCGCGTTAAAAATCATCACCGCAGTCGAGGTGGCGACGGCAATATGCATCGCACTGCCTGCCAGCTGCGGCTGCCGCACCAGCAACTGGTAAACAAAGGGCACCACCACAAAGCCGCCGCCGAAACCAAAAAGTACCGTTGTTATGCCGGTAGTAAAACCGGCCAGTGCAATAATCATCAGATCGTTCAAAGAAGTGTCCCGTTTGAAAATGAGGCAGTAGCTTATCGCGCCAGCGCCCCGCTTCCCATTTGCGCAGCGCTCAATTACCCTTGCAAACTGGTCAGATGGAGGCGGAAGTGCGAAACGGAAAAATTGACGATTTCGATCGGCTGGATCGGGAGGTTGTGGCGCTCGGCAACGACTATGCGCAGGGATTTATCCTGCCGCAACACCAGCACCGCCGCGCGCAGCTTCTGTATGGCGCAACCGGCCTGATGCACGTCTCAACCCGTGACGGGAAATGGGTGGTGCCGCCCCAGCATGCGGTATGGATCCCCCCAAAACCCTGCATGCCGTAAAGTTTGTGGGCGTCACTACGCGTAGCCTGTATATCGAACCCGCATGCGCGGCCAGATTGCGTAACATCAGCCGCTGTGAAGTGATTGGCGTATCGCCGCTGTTGCGGCAGCTACTGCTGGAGGCGGTGGATTTGCCGCCGCGCTATGACAGTGTACGCGATCGGGCGCTGACAGATTTGATGCTGCTTGAACTGGCGGCAATGCCGGTGCGCGCGTTCGATATTCCTTTGCCGCAGCAGCCCGCGCTGCTGGCGCTGTGTCAGGCTTTTTTACTCGCGCCAGCCATCCACGATCAGGCCGAGCGCTGGGCCAGCGCGCTGTTTATGAGTGGCAGCACATTTCGTCGCCATTTCCGGCAGCAAACCGGCATGTCGTTTTCCGCCTGGCGTCAGCGAGCCTGTGTGGTCAGCGCGCTGTCATTGCTGCTAACGGGCACACCGGTGAATGAAGTCGCGTTGTCGCTCGGTTATGAAAATGGCTCCTCCTTCGCGACAATGTTCCGTCGGGTTACGGGCCAGCCACCTTCGTTTTATCACCCGACTTAACAGGTGTAGTTTACCTGCTGCCACAGGGTCAGCCTGTAAGTTTCTCTGCGCCACTGGCTGAACAGACGCATGGCAGTTGCTGTTTTGAGGTTAGAATACGCGCTGTATAGCCACGGCAAAGGAGCAATGCTGGAACAATAACGTCCGCTTTGTGCCATAAGCGGACGTTATTCCGATAACAAAGAGCGGAACAACGAAGAATATAAATAGCTAAACTTCAGATTTTCAGTATATCAATGACGACTCTCAGTGCCGGCGACACATTGCGGTGAGGATAATACAGGAATGAACCTTCCAGGCGCTGGCTGTAACGTGGCAACGCCCTGATAAGATTGCCTTGCTCTAAATCATCAGCGACCAGTTCCTCCGGGACATAAGCCAGCCCCAGCCCCAGTCTGGCTGCTTTTGCTTCCATGTAGCTGTCAGAAAAGGCCCACTGTCCTTGTGGTCGGTGCGTTATTTTTTTACCGTCCTGAAGGAGTTCCCACTGATAAAGGCTACCATCGGCAAACTGGTAGGCTATACAAGGATGAATCACTAAATCAGCCGGTGTTTGTGGAAAGCCATAGCGACGAAAATGCTCGGGCGTAGCTACAACAACCATCTCCATGTCAGGTGTAATACGCACCGCGACCATGCCCTGTCCTACCTCCGGCCCCAGCCGCACGCCGGCATCAAACCGCTCAGCGATAATATCGACGAACCGGCTTTCACTGATGAGTTCAAGCCTGATATCGGGGTAACGGTGCTTAAATAGCGCCAGCTTCGGTAAAAGAACTTTATCAATAGCATGCTGGCTGGCATTGATGCGTACCGTACCGGACGGGGTATTCCGGTAATACGCCAGCGTGGCAAGACCCGTATCTAAAGCATCAAATCCGGATTCTGTTGTCTGATACAGTTGCTCACCTGCCTGTGTTAACGACAGCCTGCGCGTAGTGCGAACCAGAAGCTGTATACCCAGCCTTTCTTCAAGTTCACGGACAGAACGACTAACGCCTGATTGTGCAAGTCCAAGACGATGTGCCGCTGCAGTGAAACTGCCCTCCCGCACCACCTGCATAAACAAGTAGAGCTCATTATAGTTTTCCCGTTTTGCCATTTGCGCGTCCTCAGAATATCTGGCCGCAAATGATGTCTGCTGCGGCCCTTCATTTATAACAATATGCTATTAATCCTAGCAATTTTTACCCTCTAATCAGCACTATTTCTGCTACCTATAATGAGCGCATTGCATCAAAGCACAGCAGTACTCTCCGTATGAAACCGGTACCTCACTTTTCTTTTTCAGGGGAATTTAAATGAATGTTTTCACCAGAAAGCTGACAGCCGCGCTACCCGCTACGCTGCTATGCGTATCATTAAGTGGAGTTACGACAATGAGTTATGCTGACACATCTAATCCGAACTCGCCTGTTTCAATGGTAGAAAAATGGGATAAAACCTTTGCAGAGAGCGATAAGGTTGATCATCGCAAGGTGGCATTCCAGAACCGTTACGGGATCATATTAGTAGGGGATCTTTACATCCCCAAAAACCGGGGCGAACGTAAACTGGCTGCGATTGCATTAAGTGGTCCTTTCGGTGCGGTCAAAGAGCAATCAAGCGGCCTGTATGCACAGACCCTGGCCGAACAGGGATTTGTTGCGCTGGCATTCGATCCTTCTTACACGGGTGAAAGTGGTGGCTATCCGCGTAATGTTGCCTCTCCGGATATCAACACTGAGGACTTTAGCGCGGCGGTTGATTTCCTTGGATTACAAAAAGAGGTGGATCGCCATCGTATTGGATTACTCGGTATTTGCGGCTGGGGAGGCATGGCACTCAATGCGGCGGCGATGGATACACGCGTAAAAGCAGTTGCGACCAGCGTGATGTACGACATGAGCCGGGCGATGGGACATGGCGTTGGTGATGGCAAAGACCGTTATTCAACAGCCGATCGCCGTGCCGTATTACAGTACCTGAACGAGCAGCGCTGGAAAGATGCTGAAAGCGGAACTATCGCCCGCGGTAGTCACGATATTAATGTGGATAAGAATGGCAGCGTAAGCGCTTCTGAGCGAATTCTGCCGGAAACATTACCCGCGAATCCACACCCGGTACTGAAAGAGTTTTTTGATTATTACAGAATGCCACGCGGCTTCCATGGGCGTTCTGTTAACTCTAATGGCGCATGGAATGCAACGATGCCCTTGTCGTTTATGAATATGCCGCTGCTTAGCTACGCAAATGAAATCACTATTCCTGTGTTGATTGTTACAGGTGAAAAAGCGCACTCGCGCTATTTTGCAGAAGATGCCTACAAAGCGGTTGGCAGCACTGAAAAAGAGCTTGTGATCGTCCCCGGCGCAAACCACGTGGACTTATACGACAACGCTGCAGGTAAGATCCCTTTTGCCAGGTTTGAACAGTTTTTCAAAACCAGCTTAAGGTAAAAACGCAGCTCAGAATCGTTTAAAAGCCACCTGTAATACTCAGGTGGCTTTGACTCTGGATCTATCCCGACATGATGTTACATAGAATCCTTATAATATCGCACTTCATTCTCACCCACTCTCATCGTTATTACATGAATAGCGTTTATTTCGTTTATGCCTGAAGAAGATCGGGCGCTATTCACAGGTCCTGATAATATTCATAATGCGTCATTAAACATCACAATAGATACAGGGGCGAGCCTGGCAGCAGAAGATAAATATTATGACAGGATACGCAATGGTATCCCGTCGATATTTCTACATTGTTCCGGTTTAATTGTTCCGATTTAACTTTTATAACCGATCAGCGTCAGTTAAGGCTTAAGGATAACCTTCGTCCATCCCTCATCGCGATCGTCAAAGTGCTTATATCCCTCAGGCGCCTCAGCAAGTGAAAGACGGTGTGAGATTATGCCGCCCGGGCTGGCTTTACCCTGATGGATCAGACGGGCCAGCTGACGATTATAGGCTTTGACGTTCGCCTGGCCGGTGCGGATTGACTGTCCTTTAAACCAAAAACTGCCGAAATCAAACGGCATCTTACCTTCTTTGGCAAGGTCTGATGCAGCTCCCGGATCCTGCGGGATAAACACGCCAACCACACCAATTCCCCCGGTTGCTTTGGTTGATGCAACGAGGCTGTTCATAGTGACCGAATTATCTTCATGGCCATGTTTGTTACAGCACTGATAGCCCACGCATTCACAGCCACAGTCAGTGCCGCGTCCGTCAGTTAAGTCGAGAATTCGTTGCACGGCTTCATCGCCGGTCGCATTGATGCCCGTCGCCCCCATTTTCTCTGCCAGCGCTAAACGGTCCTGGTGTGTATCCACTACAAATACCTGTGAAGCGCCTTTTATCATGGCTGAGTGTGCGGCCATCAGACCCACCGGCCCCGCGCCGTAAATGGCTACGCTTTCGCCAGGCTTTAATCCGGCGAGTTCTGTCGCATGCCAGCCGGTAGGGAAAATGTCAGAGAGCATCACATAATCATCTTCTTTTTCTACTGCGTCAGGCGGAAGCACCAGGCAGTTAAAGTCTGCAAAGGGGACCCGAAGCAGTTCCGCCTGACCACCCTCCCAGGAGCCCATTTCAGCAAAACCATAGGCCGCGCCCACAGTACCGGGATTGGTGGTGAGGCAAAAACCGGTCAGACCTTTTTCACAATTCTCGCAAAAACCGCATCCGACATTAAATGGCAGACAGACATAGTCACCGACCTTAACACGCTCCACTCCTGAGCCAATTTCAACCACCTCACCCAGGTTTTCGTGCCCCAAAATACGTCCCTGCTCAAAGCTGGTCCGACCCTCGTACATGTGCAAATCCGATCCACAAATATTGGTGGTGGTAATGCGGACAAGCACATCGGTGGGGCGAACAATTTTTGCATCCGGCACGTCTTTAACTTTTACATCATAGGGACCGTTGTAAATAACTGCTTTCATGATCTTCTCCTGCTTGCGGCCGGAAAGGTGTGGCTGCCCTACCGGGTAAGTGTCAACTAAGTTTAGCTGCCATGATTGATAACGCAATCGACAGCAAGGCAATCGGGAGGTTTCTTATCGGATACGTTGAGGAATGCTGGCCGGGGATGACGGTCAAAGACAGCCGGGAAAAGGTCAGGATCATGCCGCATCAAGCCGAGCGGCAGCAGCCGGTAGCGTTGCGGGAATATTTGCGTAAAACAGTTATCAATTATCGGCAGCAATCTCAGACGCAGCCTGAAGGTAAAGACCCGATTTATCAGAAAGATGATTTACCTTACACCCGGCCAGTTTTTGCCTGATTCACTGCCAGAACCTTCTCAGAGAGGCACTTCCCGTTAGATACAGAGGTCGCTAAAACCCTGGCCTCGCTGAGCCTGGCACCCTGGATATGGGTGTCTGTGTACCCTTCTCTCTGCGCTACGTTAAGGCTGGAATAAAAAATATCGCTTCCGGGTCCCCGTCATCGAGATTGTCGACCTGACCGCTGGGGATAAATCCGGCGTTCAACAGCAGCCGTTGCATTGGCAGGTTAGAACGATGGGTGGAGGTGAACAGCTTCGGGTGCTGGCAGCGGGACTTCAATGCTGCAATCAACGCCAGACCGATACCCCTGCGGCGGTAGTGTTCCCCTACCATCAGCATTTCAATAAAGCCGTAGCCGAAGAAATGGTAGTTCAGCACGCCATATCCCATCGCTATTCCCTGCAGTTCGGCAATATAACAGACAGACCAGGCACACCAGATGCGGATTTGCGCCGCACCTTCTGGCTGGCTCTGGGCAACAATGTCGATAGTAATCAGGGATATAGCATCGTTTTCAGTGGTCAGGCGAACACGCATATTCAGTCTCCCTCTCTTTAATTGACTGCAGTGCAGCCTTAATAAAACGGCAATCCCGCACAGATTTTTTAATTTCATACGGGATTTTACAATTCCATAAGATGATTAGTTAATCCTAATCATCCCAGAGAGGCAGGGTTCATTTTCTGAAAGTTATCGTTAACCGGATATTGGGCCACCAGAAAAGCCCTCATGATTCAGAAAGTAAGCAAACGTTTTAACCTGCAGCCTATGGAAGCAGTCTGCGGCTGGTTCACCTGTGAGATTCGATACACTGACAGGAATGGGGAGCGCCATATATCAGAATATAACCGGCGGAGCCGGGCTTACGGCGCCGTTCAGCTCAACGTTATCTAACGCTTCCTGCCGCTAAAGCCGCATTCAGCGGGCCTGCTCCTGCCTCAGACAGTGAGTCAGGATTCATGACAAAGGTCGCTTTGTGCCAGAAGCGGACTATGCAAACTCAGGAGCTAATACGCCAGCCTGGAGATGAGTATGAGCGCAGGTTAGTCAGGTTTTTTTTCGTGGTTATAAATATCAGGCCGGGTAATGCTCCATGCGTAGTTTTTCCGATTAACAGGTTCGTAGCCAAATTTTTCATAGAGCCAGGGAGCTGTCGTTGTAAACAACATAATTCTACGAAGCTGCTCAAAGACAGGATGATGATGAATACACTGCATCACCCATCTTCCCAGCCCCTCTCCCTGATATTTCTCCAGAATATAAACATCACAAAGGTAAGCGAACGTAGCGTAATCTGTTATCAAACGCGCGAAACCTATCTGGGTTTTATCATGATAAACGCCAAAATTAAGGCTGTTTTCGATTGATACATTGACAGTAGCCAGATCAATCTCTTTAGCCCAGGTCGACCTCGTCAGATAGCGATGGATGGCCTGCACATCCAGTTTTTTCCTGTCTGTACTTACAAGATAGTTATCCTTATGCCACTCCTGCTTCTCTGAAATGTTCACATACGCTCCTGTTTATAAAAGTCCGGGTAACATGACCATATCATTTGATGTTAAATCGTACTATCAGCACTGCTTCGGAATAATTTAATTCTACGCTGTTATCAATGAGGCTTTAGGTCCGCTCCTCGCTCAAAGCGGACCTTCGCAATTGTCCGCTTTGTGCCAGAAGCGGACATTTTGAAAGCCATTAAGCCCTTAATTTGATGCCCATCGGAATTGTTTACTTTACAATGCCAACTACAAACAACTTAAATTGAGCCGGGTAATCACGTGCATACCAACATGATTGAATACCTAAATATTTTCATCCAGGTTGTTGAGCAGTGAATCGCCACGGATAATCTAGACACTTCCGAGCCGTTGATAATACTGGTTTTCATATTCTGTCGGTGACATCTGATCGCTGGAACCATGCCGACGCTTACTGTTATAAAACATTTCGATGTAATCAAAAATATCACTGCGGGCTTCTTCCCGCGTTCCGTAGATCTTTTTCTTTATCCGTTCACGTTTCAACAACTGGAAAAAACTTTCTGCAACCGCATTATCATGGCAGTTACCGCGACGGCTCATGCTACCCTCCAGGCCGTGTGATTTCAGGAACGACTGCCACTCATGGCTTGTGTACTGACTGCCCTGATCCGAATGAACCAGCACCTGTTTTTCGGGATTACGCCGCCATACAGCCATCAGCAGTGCGTTCAGGACAATGTCCTTTGTCATCCGGGATTGCATGGACCAGCCGATAATTTTGCGTGAGAACAGATCAACAACAACGGCAAGATACAGCCAGCCTTCGTGGGTCCTGATGTAGGTTATGTCCGTTACCCAACGCTCATCAGGAGCATCCGGATTGAACTGTCGCTGGAGCCTGTTGGGTGACACGATACTGGCCTCGCCTTTACGTGCCCGCGGGCTTCGGTATCCGACCTGAGCCTTTATTCCGACACGTTTCATCAGTCTCCAGACTCTGTTTACTCCGCACTGTTGCCCGCTGTCACGCAGATCCAGATGGATTTTGCGATAACCATAGACGCATCCCGATTCCAGCCAGAACTGTTTAATCTGTCCTGTCAGTCTCAGGTCTGCCTGATGGCGTTGTGAATGCGGCTGCTGAAGCCAGGCGTAAAAACCACTGGGATGAACATCCAGCACCCGACAGAGCAGGCGAACAGGCCAGCAACAGGAGTTGTCACGGATAAAGGCGTACCTCAGTCGGACAGCTTTGCGAAGTACGCCGCGGCTTTTTTTAATATGTCCCGTTCGTCGGTAACCCGTTTCAGCTCTTTCTGGAGACGGCGGATCTCGGCCTGAGCATCTGACTGTTCTTTATTAGTGGAAGAATCCGGACCGTACTTCTTTATCCAGGCATAAAGGCTGTGGGTGGTGATATCGAGACGTGTTGCAACGCTGGCAACAGAATAACCGCGATCAACAACCTGTTTGACTGCTTCAGTTTTAAACTCTTCGGGATAACGCTTACCGCTCATGGGCACCTCTCTTTAAGCCATCTTAAATGACTCTGAGGTGTCTGTTAAACCCGTGGCGATTCACAGGGGAGTTTCTCTAAAGCCGCTGACGTGCTTCAAATCCATCGCCCCACCGTGAGCAAAGCGATACAGCAAATAGAGCATGATCTGGGTGTAAAACTTATTCATCGTACAACCCGCAAACTGAGCGTTACGGCAGAAGGGGACGAGTTTTATCATCATGCCAGGCACGTTCTGGCCGAAGTTAACGACATGATGGCCAGTTTCTCTCCCTTTCTTCCACCCAGAGGACGCCTCAGGCTGGATGTTCCCTTGGCGCTGGCTCATACTGTATTAATCCCAAACCTCAAGCATTTCCAGACACTCTATCCGGATATTGAAGTAGTGCTGGTTTCATCGGATAGAAAAACTGATTTAATTACGGAAGGCGTAGACTGCCTTGTTCGACTGGGCGTGCTTCAGGATTCAAGCTTCATCTCCAGGCGCATTGGTTATATCAGAATGGTCACATGCGCGGCTCCCTCTTACCTGCAACAGCACGGAAGGCCGGAAACACTTGCGGATCTGGAGCAGCATCGGGCGGTTAACTTTTTCAACGTTCATAGTCGCGACGTGATGGAATGGACGTTTATCGAAGGCGGGAGCATCGTATCGCGACGCCTTGTGAACAGCATACTGGTTGATAACTCCGATATTCTGCTTTCCTGTGGCCTGGCCGGTTTAGGCATTATCCAGGCCACATTTGACGCCCTCGCCCCCCATATCGCTTCCGGCGCTCTTGAAGAAGTTCTTCCGCAGTACCCTTCAGTATCTAAGCCTGTCTCAGTGATGTATCCGGACAGGCGCTACCTGTCTCCAAAAGTACGGGTCTTTATCGACTGGTTCAGTAACGTTCTGGCTAAACAGATCAGCTGAGACAGACAGATTGTTAATCGATAATTAATACTGAAGTTCTCTGTCAGCTATTTTTGGTGCGTTTAGAACAACGTAGATTGTTCGTAAATGATTCGGGCACGCCTTTAACACTGTTCTGAAGACGTGCCACTAACCAGATGAGAGCTTAATATGTCCAGAGTAGTTACCTTTAACCGCACCGGTGGTCCGGAAGTGCTGGAAGTTGTTGATGTAAATGTGCCCGCACCAGCTGCGGGAGTAGTACAGATCCGCGTACGAGCGATAGGCCTCAACCGGGCAGAAATAATGTACCGCAACGGGCAATATGTAATTGAGCCGGAATTCCCTGCTCGTCTTGGTTATGAAGCAGCTGGCATTGTTCAGGCTGTGGGTGAGAATGTTGAAGAGTTTGCTACTGGCGATCTGGTCAGCGTGATCCCTTCATTCATGTTTAACGAGTATGGCATGTACGGCGAACTGGTTAATGCACCTGCGCACGCAGTTGTGAAGCATCCTGAAAACCTTTCCTTTGAAGAAGCTGCAGCAAGCTGGATGATGTATGTCACTGCTTATGGCGCGCTGGTTGAATATGGCAACCTTCAGGCCGGACAGAATGTCGTGATCCGCGCAGCTTCCAGCAGTGTTGGCCTGGCTGCTATTCAGATAGCTAATATGCTGGGTGCAAAACCCATTGCGCTGACGCGCACTGCAGAAAAAAGCGAAATGCTTCTGAAAGCCGGTGCCGCCGCTGTCATCGCCACTGCGGAGCAGGATATGGTTGCTGAAATCAATCGTGTGACAGATGGCGCGGGCGCTCACATTGTTTTTGACCCCGTTGGCGGCCCTGACGTGGCAAAACTGACTAAGGTGATGGCACCGCAGGGCATGTTCTTCCAGTATGGCGCGCTCGACAGCCGTGACATGGTTGTGCCCGTATTTGATATTCTCGGCAAGCATCTGACTCTGCGTGGGTATGAGCTGTTTGAAATCACAACGAACCCTGAAAAAATGGCGCGTGCAAAGCAGTTCGTTACTGAAGGCTTACGTTCCGGCAAACTGAAGCCTGTCATTGATAAAACGTTCCCGCTTGAAGACATTGCAGACGCACAGCGCTACATGGAGTCTAACGGGCAGGTAGGCAAAATCATCGTGGTCGTTGAGTGATTAGCTAATCCACTATGAAAAATCTGAACTCACCGATCGTATTATTTACCTAGTTATTATCTGTTTCAGCGACATATGCGGCGGAGTCGCCCATCGAGCGAAAAGCTTCAGGCTGACGTCAGCCTTGGCCGGTAACCGCTATTACGGCACGGCTGAAATTTATAAATAAACCTGCTGCAGCCCGGAAATATTCGGGCTTTTTTAATGATGATTTCAGTGCTGACGGCAGAAATAGTGTGTTGGCTGCAGCAGGCTGCAATGCTTCTTATTTCTTCATCCTGACCAGCAGCACTTTATCAATTCAGCTGCTTTATCTTGCCCTCATTATGATAGTGCTCAGTGCTTTGGCATTCCACTTTGAGCGTTTCACGTACCATGTTGAGCAGTTTCTTTTATCAGTTACGGTACGATTATCCCGGTAATTTCCCTGTAATCACATCATCGAAACGGAGTAACACATGACTTCACAACTTAACTGGCAGGCACCGGCCATAAATCGCAAAAAAGTGGGCGACATGACTGTGACTATGCTCAGTGATGGTTACCTGGACGTATCCTTTGAGCTGCTGTCTGGCATTGATGGCTCTCGTGCTGAAGCGCTACTTCAGAAGCGCGGCGCTCCGGCCTTGCCTCGTATCAATATCAATGTTTATGTCATCCAGACACCTGAGCGTACCATTCTGGTAGACAGTGGCGCAGGCGGTATTAATGGCTGGGGAGGTCGTCTTCAGGTTGCCCTGGCAGCAGCAGGTATTGACCCGCTCGCTATTGATACCATCCTGCTGACTCATGCGCACCCGGACCACATTGGTGGCCTTGCCGGTCCTCTGCAGACGCCGGTTTTTCGTAATGTTCAGCAGCTTTATGTTCATGAGAAAGAGCTCGCATTCTGGCGAGACGAAACTATTTCAGCTGGCGCACCTGATGTATTTAAACCTTTCTTTGAAGTAGCCAAAAACGCTTTTAACGCTTACGGCGACAAGCTGATGCCGTTCCGTGAGGAAGCTATCCTGCCGGGCATTCAGACTGTAGAACTGTTTGGGCACACACCGGGCCACAGCGGATACCTACTGGGCGATGAAAAAGAGTCTCTGCTCATCTGGGGCGATATTGTACATTTCCCACATGTCCAGATTGCTCAGCCTGAGGTCACCATCGCATTCGACAGCGATCCTGTTGCCGCTGCTGCTGTTCGCGGCAAACTGCTTGACCGTGCGGCGAGTGATAATCTGGCTGTGAGTGGAATGCATTTTAACCTGCCGACGACCGGTAAGGTTGTACGTGACGGCAGCAGCTATGCACTGAACTACGACCTCTGGTCACCCGCAGTCTGACCTTCCGCCTTCCTTGTGCGGCAGAGCCGCCGGGGAGGGCTCCTTTCCCGGATATCTTCTGTTACCTCATGAATATGACATCCTCACAAAAGAACTGGCTTATTGCCATAACGCCCTGGCTGTTTGTCTTTCTCTGGAGCACAGGCTTTGTTGCAGCTAAATTCACAGTTCAGTTCAGCGGGCCCTTTCACCTGCTGTTCTTACGCGGGGCGTTTTCCTGCCTGATATTCCTGTTACTTGCACTGGCATTCAGGTCACACTTCCCTTCCCGTGCAGGTATTGTGCGCAATCTGATTGTAGGACTGTTTCTGCAGAGTTTTTTCCTCGGAGGGTGTTTTTACGCGATTCGCCGGGGTATGCCGGCAGGGATTGTGGCTCTTATCACGGGTCTTCAGCCGGTGCTGACGGCCATACTGGTATCAGTGCTGCAACGTCAGCACCTCCGCCCGCGTAAATGGTCCGGAATTGCGGTCGGCTTTGCCGGAGTATATCTGGTTCTCTCACCTGGCCAGCACAGCTTTTCATTAAATCCAGCGGCTTTTGGATCAGTAATTATCGGTCTGCTGGGTGTGACCATTGGTGCGCTTTATCAGCGTCGCGCACAGGGCGAAGGCCATATCTTCGCTAACACGTTTTTACAGTACGTCACGCTGACCGTCTCTATGGGCCTGATAAGCCTGCTGTTTGAATCAACATCTACACAATGGAGTTTGTCATTTGCGCTGGGGCTTGCCTGGCTGGTTATTGGCGTATCAGTTCTGGCAGTGATGCTTCTTATATTTATGATTCGTAGTGGTGAAGCAACAAAAGTGGCGACCTATTTTTACCTGGTACCCGTACTGACTGCGGCTGAAGCCTGGCTGCTGTTTGGGGAAGCTATTACGTTACCTATGCTGACAGGCATGGCTGTAACCGTTGTCGGACTGGTTTTTGTCATCCGGGAATAGGCAATCGCACCAGCCGCTCTATGCTTTTCCATATGGCGGCTTAAAATTGAGGCAAAATTGAATATCTTCCCGATGAGCATGCAAACTGTAAAATTATCAGACTCTCCTGTAGATGACCTACTTGCCGAGCTTCTTACTCTGGCACGTTCACACTTTCCATTACCCTGTGACTGCCTGAGAGCGGAGCAGACGCATCAGGTAAAAAAATTCGAAGTAGAAGGCGCTACCCTTTCCTTCCCACTTGAGGGGGAATTTCGTTACCGTGAAAACGACGAATGGCGCAGCGTGCTTCCCGGTGAGATCCTTGTTATCCCCAATGCACGCAGTATTGATATCGAATATGCGCCGTCTGATCAAAGCGGTGAATTCGTTGCCCTGAGCGTGGTTCTTACCGAAGAGCAGCTTGAAGCAGCAAGATTGCTGCTGTCGGCTCCGCCCCCACAGGATACTGGCAGTATTGCAGCTGTTTCAGTGTCGTCACTGCTTTCCCCTCTGACCAGATGGACTCAGGCTATGCGTGAAGGAAAGCGGCCGCTCTCCCTGCATGCAATGGTTGAGGTTGTGCTGTGGCTGTATGCCATGGGACACCATGCATTATTGCGTGCCAGGCAGCCCAGCCTGGCCATGAAGATCCGCCAGATGGTAGCCGAAAAACCGGGTCATTCATGGACCGCTGCGGAAATAGAGGAAATTACGGGTCTCAGTGGACCAACGCTTCGCCGCCATCTTGCGAGCGAATCTACTAGCCTGCGTTCAGTCATTGCGGATGCACGTATTGGTGCAGCGCTCAGGCTGCTGATGACGTCGGAGTTGCCGGTAAAAACTATCGCCGCACGGGTGGGATACAACTCTGCAGCGAGCTTTAGCAGGCAGTTTACGGAGCGTTATGGAGTTGAGCCTACAGGTTTTCGCTGAAGCTAATAGCGGCGGATAACGTACTGTCCGGCCATAGCTCTACAGCTGGCACCTTAGGTAATACCGGTAACCTGGCTTCCTAAACAGGCGCAGGCTTTTAAATAATTTGCCTGATATAATTGCTCCCTGTGAGTAAAGATAACGATACTGATATTATCGGCCAGAGAAAAGGCAGTATAACTAAAGTAACCTGTTAATTTTT
This sequence comes from Mixta calida, assembly GCF_002953215.1. Taxonomy (NCBI): domain Bacteria; kingdom Pseudomonadati; phylum Pseudomonadota; class Gammaproteobacteria; order Enterobacterales; family Erwiniaceae; genus Mixta; species Mixta calida. The sequence goes on along the minus strand of NZ_CP026378.1, from coordinate 1,967,250 downwards.
TTACTAGTTATTATGGCGAGCCTGTCGGCAGATCATTGAGAAAAACTGCCTGACGTTGGCACCTCATTATGTAGCTGTATTGTTCGACGCAGTGAGATAATAAAGGGTACGACATTCCGCGACTATCCAGCCCTAACAATAATGTCCGCTTTTCGCTCAAAGCGGGCTTTGCCCTGCCTTCCTTCTGTCTGGCCGCATCGTGCCAGCAACACAATTTTCCGTTATACAAAGAGGCCAGTTATGATGGGCTGTTTGAATGGATAAAGCACAGGGAGAACGTACAGTTGGACATCACTATCAGCGCTGCACAGCCTGAACATTTTGCCGATCTGCGCGCCATTGAGTTGGCTGCTTTTGAAACATTGCGTGAAGCGGGTGCGGTAACAGGTCAGGCTGTCGCAAATAGTCTGGAAGAATTTTGTGTTTTCAGCCGCGACGGTCTGCTGCTTGCCGCCTTTGCGCCAGATTCTCAACCCGTAGGGTTTATCGCGGGCAAATTCCAGGATATATGGTTGCACATTGCTGAAATGGATGTGCATCCACACTGGCAGCGCCGTGGCATCGGGAGATTATTGATGCAGACTCTGCTCTCATCCGCGCAGCAACGCGGTCTGGCTGGCGCCACACTCACCACAGATAATATAGCGGCCTTCAATGCCAGATTTTACGCCAGGCTGGGTTTTGAAATTGTTGAAGGCCCTTCGTGTCCACTGCATCTGATAAGACAGAAAGCAGAGGAAATGGAGAGAGGTTTCATTCCAACGCGGCGCGTAGCAATGTGGTTGAAATTTGAGGGTTGAGCGTTGTAATAACGGTCATATGGTCCGCTTTTCGCTCAAAGCGGACCTTCGCAATTGTCCGCTTTGTGCCAAAAGCGGACGTTCATATCAACTGTAGGCACCCACACTGTTATGTAAGATATGAGTACCGGGCTCCCCCAAAAGGGAAGAGGCCGCCTCATGGCATCAGCCAGCAAATTACTATAAAGGGGATACGGTTTGGACGTTATGCTGGAAGACGTAAGGATCGGATAGCAGCTGAAATTGCTCGTCATCCGGATAGGTAATTGCAATCTGGTACTGTTCGCCTGCGAATGCTTTCACTGCCTCAAGATCTTTCCAGTAAGTTGCCAGGAAGAAATGCTCCCAATCACCCTGCGTCTCTCTGCGTACATATGTCCCCAGATTTCCCGGTGTCCTCTCTGAATGTTCAACACCGGTTTTTTGTAAATGGTTTGCAAAGCCTTCTGCATGCTTGACTGGTACGCATCCGTGCCATGTTCTTACAATCATGTTTCTACCTATATGTTCTGGAAGGGTTTTAAACATAACATAGTGAGGATTGATGTGGGATTCGTGAGCGAAATCTAATGTTAAATACTCAGGGCTAAGGAAGAGGTGTATATGCGGACAATTATTGTTGTGCCATACGATGATAAATGGCCTGAGATGTTTGAAGCTGAAAGTTTATTGTTAAAGACATTGCTCGGTGGAGTGGCTAAAAGCATCCATCATATTGGCAGTACATCTGTGCCTGGTCTTTCAGCAAAACCCGTAATCGACATACTGCTGGAAGTCTCCGACATTAATGAACTGGATAGATACAACTCTGCAATGAACCACGCCGGGTATATTGCTCGCGGTGAGAACGGGATTTCGGGACGTAGATATTTCATTAAGGGCGGTGATCAGCGTAGTCATCAAGTGCATGCGTTTGCTGTTGGTGATATGCAGGTAGTAAGACATCTTGCTTTCCGTGATTACCTAAGAAAAAACAGAGTCATTGCTGGGGAGTATGCTGAGATAAAACTCTCGGCAGCATTACTCAGTAAAAACGATGTTCATCGCTATAGCGCGCTTAAAGCGAACTTTATAGAGCATCATCTACGACTGGCGCTGAATGCCCAAGAACGTTCGAGATAGATTTCGTTGCCGGGGTGTTATGTTTGATGTAATGGGCATACTCAAACGCCATGAGCTAAACGTCCGCTTTTCGCTCACAGCGGACCTTCTGCTCAGTGACTTCGGCCGCTTCGTACCAGAAGCGGTGCCCTGCCCCTCGCTCCTAGCAGAGCTTTCGCCCACTGCGCTTGATCGATGGGCCAATAGCAGACAGGGCCGTAGCCCTTCATTTCAGAATGAAGCCAAAGGGATATACGGATATGTCGCTGACTTGTTGCGGGTATCGTCGATCTCCTGATTGAAATCATCAATAGATATCTTCTTGAAAGTCACACTAAGAAGGACCTCGTAATGCTCAACTAGTTGAGTGAATGTACGAGCACCACCATGACGACCATCTTTGAGCGCTTTGTACAGAGTGGTATTTACCGCTCTGATATTTGACGTGCTGGGAGCATCTTTTGACGCTTTTATGAGCTTCTGTAGGATAGTCAGTGTGGTTGATTCGCCTTTGATTTTCCTTTTCTCATCGTCCGTCAGAGAAATGAACGTCTGGAGTACCCTGATAAGACGTTTCATTCTTGGATCTGATTCAGCTTTCAGCGGTTTAGTAATCCCGCAGCCACTCTTTTTACTACCACCAGAGGACTCGCCCGTAAGGGGGTTGTATGATGGAATTTCCTCAGGTCGCTGTCCATTCAAATCGAACCACCCCTTTGCAGCGTACAAGCCACAGGTAAAATACCCTTTAAGCTTCGGATTCTCCCTGCTGGTAAACAGGAAAAGATAATAATCCGTCGTTATTAGTCCATCGTGATAAGCGGTTTTCGCCTGTCCCGGTAGCAGAACCGACCGGGTGATTGCTTCAACATAGTAGCGTTTATACGCCGCATCTCTTACCGCTTGAGTCGTCTTGCTGTACTCCTTTGGCCAATCCATTTAGCTCTCCTACTTGATGTTTTCAACGGTAACAAAAGTAAGAATGTAACATACAGTCATATCAACGATCTTAGTGTCCCACCCATTTTGAGCAATCGTATCAAAGTAACAAAAGGGGTATATATTGTGGTTCGTCGCCCTCTTAACGCTTTCCAGCCCACAGCCAGTACCTCTCGGCTAATAATAGTGACAATTTCTTTTGGGTGCAGCTGTGGGCGATTTTGCTGCGGAGAAGCTGATAATGAGGAAATGTAGTAGATTACTGAATGTAACCAGCTGAAAAAATATAAATTAAAAGCTAGTTTCTCGCTGAAGTAGGCCAGGATCACCTGCTGGCTATGCACATCATGAAAGAGCTAAATGTCCCGTCTAGTTTATCAACCCGGATAAGCTGTAATTGACTGAGTGGCTCCCCTTAATGCTTTTTCTCAATCAAAAGGTATGGATGGGACCAGTCAGTGATCTATTCATAAGAAACAAATCCATCATGCTCTAGCGCACAAACGCCCTTATGGCTGGTAACGTAATCGTATACAGCCTGACTTTCCAGTCTCTGTAACATGTGCAAAAGCAGCTTGCGTCGCATCACATCCGACTTCCAACGTTTACACGCTGCCAAATCTTTCCAGGTGATGTTGAAAGGCTGGCCTACCGCATTGGTAACACATTTACCGTAACGTGAATCGTCACGGGTTTAACAGACACCTCAGCACTAAAACGCAGCCCGCGCAAAATAGCGCAAAAAAATTATCTGGCGACGGGAATAACTCTTCCTGTGGTTCGTCTTATGCATTCTTAGCACACAGATGAGCCTTTAACATGCCGCATTCTTCTCTTTTACTCAGGCAGAAACTGACGCGCCTTTCACTGATTGCCGCCGTTCCGCTGTCACTCACCTTCCTGATTTTATGGGCAGGAGGATGGCTGACCCCGCAACGTCTCTCCGCCGATAAGCTGATTGTCACGCTGGAGCAATCCGGCGGAAAACATCCTGGTTACCGTCGTAACCATGCCAAAGGGGTATGTGTGGTGGGCAATTTTATTTCCAGTGGCAACGCCAGCGCGATTTCCCACGCAGCGCTTTTTGCTCAGGGGATGACGACCCCGGTGACAGGACGACTGGCGTTTGCCGGCGGTAATGCAGATGCGCCCGATTATGCCGTTCCTGTTCGCAGTATGGCGCTACTGTTCCAGTTAGCAGATGGAGAACAATGGCGTACCGGGATGAATGCCATTCCGTTTTTTCCGGTAGCGACGGTGCAGGGATTTTACGACCAGCAGGTCGCTTCACGACCCGATCCCGCAACCGGAAAACCCAGGCCAGAAAATATAAAAAACCTTATTGATAAGCATCCAGAAATTGTCCCCTTCCTGAGCTGGTTAAAGCATTATGTTCCCTCCTCCAGTTGGGGAAGTGACCAGTTTAATAGCCTTAACGCCTTCTTCTTTGTCGATAAAGCGAATAATAAACATCTGGTCCGCTGGAGCATGGTGCCGCGAATGCCGCGTCAGCCGATAACCGCGGCGCAGCGAACGGATAAACAGTTTTTGCAGGAAGATTTGCAGCAACGCCTCGCCAGCGCGCCGCTTAGATGGGATTTGATTATCACGGTAGCCGGAGCGGGCGATCCAGAGAACGACGCCTCCAAAGTCTGGCCCGCCGATCGGCAGACGATTAATGCCGGAACGCTGACAGTCACTCGCGCCATGCCGCAACAGCAGGGAGCCTGTAATGACATTAATTACGATCCGTTGATTCTGCCGGATGGCATAGCCGCTTCCAGCGATCCGCTCCTTAATGCGCGATCGGCTGCCTATGCCAAATCTTACAATCTTCGCACCCGCGAGCAGTCTGAACAGTCAGGGCACTCATTATGAAACAGGTTACGCATTTTCATCCCGCGCTGCGCGTGCTGCACTGGCTAATGGCTACCGCCATACTGGCTATGCTGTTTATTGGCGTTGCGATGGTTTCCACTGTGTCGTCACTGCATGCGTTGCTGGTCTCTCTGCATAAACCACTCGGGCTGATGATATTGCTGCTGGTGTTAGTGCGTTTATGGTTACGCTTCTTTACCGCAACGCCCCCTTGCCCCGCTCGATTCCCGGCTGGCAGCGCGGGCTGGCGCATCTCTCACACTGGATACTGTATGCGCTGATGCTGGCTCAGCCGCTGATTGGCTGGGCGATGCTGTCGGCGGCAGGCTATCCGATCACCATCGGTGCTGGAATTGTTTTACCGCCACTGTTACCGGTTAATAATGATGTCTATGCTCTGTTACGTCCGCTGCATTCTCTCGTCGCTCTGCTGCTGTTTGTGACCATCATGGGACATCTGGCGGCGGCATTACTGCATGCGCTAATACTGCGTGACGGTGTGTTTGAGAGTATGACCGGACAGCGCAAACCTTGAGAGGCGGCTGTGTCAAATCTGACTGATGATGAAATCCGGGAGATGATGCCGCATTTGCAGCGATTTGCACTGTGGCTGACCCGTAATCCGCACAGCGCCGACGACCTGGTGCAGAGCTGTCTGATGAAAGCCCTGACCCACAGGGCGCAAAATACCCGTGACCAGAGTTTGCGCGCCTGGTTGTTTTCTGTGCTTTACCGGCAGTTTATTGACGGGGAACGCAGACGAAAACGCTACCACGCGATTCTGGCTTTTTTCACCGGCGAAGATCTACCGGGCCCCTCTGTCGAAGCGATGGCAATAGCCGACGATACGCTGGCGCTGTTTGCTACGCTGCCGACCGACTATCGCGCTGTTTTGTTGCTGGTGAGCGTGGAAGAGCTCACCTATAAAGAGGCCGCTATGGCACTGAATATCCCGCTGGGAACCGTCATGTCTCGTCTTTCCCGGGCGCGTAAATTGTTACATGAGAAATCGGAAGGCAAAGTGAGTCCGATGTCACTGAGGAGGCTAAAATGACCCCCGACGAACAGCAACTGCACGCCTGGATGGATGGCGAGCTTGATGAGGCGACGGCGCAGCAGGTAGAGCGCTACCTGGCGGAAAATCCCCAGGTTGCCGCACAAATGGCCGCGTTGCGTCATGAAATGCAGCATCTACGTCATGCAATAAACCGGCAGCCGTTGCACATGAATAGTGTCGAACCCCATTATTTTCATCGCCGCGTGCGAGAGCAGCGGCAAAGAAAGGTGGCGCTGGCCTGTCTGTTTGTTCTCTCCCTCAGCGTCGGCGGAATGACCGGATGGCAACTTAAAGATGCGCAAATGTCAGCGCCTCTGCCAATGGAAGATGCCGTTCAGGCCTATAAACTGTTTGGCGATGAGACAACGCTTCCGCTCGACGTGAGCGCCAGTCAGCATGCAGAGCTGGCAGGCTGGGTGACGCGCTATTTTATTCGCGGCGCGCTGCCGCCCAACCTTGAACGCTATGGCTTTAAACCGCTCGGCGCTCGCCTGATGGCGACGGCGCAGGGGCCAGCCGCCGTGGTGATGTATCAGGATCCACGCGGCATCCGTGTCGCCTGGTATATCCGGCCGCTTAGCCAGAATAAAATATCGCAAGGGGAGCGTAAAGCAGAAAATGTTATGGCGCAATACTGGAGCGACGAACATTATAACTATGCCATGGTCACACCGCTTGATGCACCTGAAGCGAGTAATGTACGTAAGGCGCTCTCTCAGAACCTGACTTAGTTCAGCAGGAATGCGCTGCGGTAATGCCCGGCATGGAATCAAGCAACAGCTAATCCACGCGCCTGCGTGGATTTTTCATTTTATGCCCTCACCCTTTCATAAAAGCACGGCGCCAAATAAGCGCACAGGCTATTCAGTCTGACGAACAGCAGCGCCGCTCGCCGGAACAAAATTTATCAGCCAGACTTAAACCAAAGGCGTAGTCTGCACCGGCGTTGTGTTTTACACTGCGCGCTGCAAAATCTCAGTTAATAAACGATTAAGTAGGCGGTAACGGCGATGAAAGGAACGATCACAACCTGGTTTCAGGATAAAGGTTTTGGATTTATCAAAGATGAAAACGGCGATAACCGTTATTTTCATGTGATTAAGGTCGCCAACCCGGAACTGATTAAGAAAGATGCGGCGGTGACTTTTGAACCGACAACCAACAATAAGGGTTTATCAGCGTATGCTGTGAAAGTCATCCCGGAAAGCAAATACATCTATATCGCGGGCGAACGCCTTAAGCTTACCTCAATTAAATCTTACGTGGTTTACAGCGAAGAGGAGCCTGTCGCGAGCGGCATCGATAAAGAAAAGCCGATACTGTCGGTGGGCATACTGATGAACAATATCAGGCCGAAAAGCGCTGAGAAGCCCGGTGAAATGCGCTCGGTGAAAAAACTGGCGATCACCACCTTTCAGGGCACGACCTTAATCTTCTCGGAAGATGAGATCGATATAGAGAGCACGGTAAAGCTGCTCAAGGTCTGAATCACCCGGCCCGATCCTGCCGAAATTCTGCATCGCTCATAAGCAGGGTTTCGGCATCGCTTACAGACCGCGTTAAGCCTCGCCAGAGGGCGCTTTCCCCCTTTCGGCAGCACATGCAAGCCGCACGGCGCTCAGGCTCTGCAACCTGATACGGTTACAAAAATAACAGGTATCATTCCACAATTATTTAACTGGTGTAGAAACGAAGATGACAAAACTCACCCTACAGGAACAGATGCTCAAGGCTGGATTAGTAACCAGCAAGAAAATGGAAAAAGTGCAAAGAACGGCGAAAAAATCACGCGTTCAGGCACGTGAGGCAAGAGCGGCTGTAGAAGAAAACAAAAAAGCGCAGCTTGAGCGAGATAAGCAGCTAAACGAACAGCAAAAACAGGCTGCCTTGTCTAAAGCGTATAAAGCTCAGGTGAAGCAGCTCATTGAAATGAACAAGATCGAGATTGTAAAAGGGACGATTCGCTTTAACTTCACCGATGGGAAGTTAATTAAGGAAATGATGGTGGATAAGGCGACACAGGCTCAGTTGATTAGCGGACGTCTCGCCATTGCTCGTTTGGCCGCTGATAACAGCGATGAGAGTACATACGCTATTATTCCCGCAAGCGTAGCCGACAAAATCGCGCAGCGCGATGCTAACAGTATTGTTTTAAATAGCGCACTGAGCCAGGAAGCGCAGGATGAGGAAGATCCTTACGCTGATTTTAAAGTGCCCGATGATTTAATGTGGTAATGAACGCTTTTGCGATACGTATCGGTGAAAGGGTCTTCAGGCTTTCACTGAGACGATATGTTGCGCCCGTTCATGGAAGAAGGGTTGGCAACGGCCAGACAGATGCAGCAGCCCTCACCTGATACAGGCATACCCCAGGAGACGCCTTATGAACAATGAAGTACCACTGAAATATTATGATATCGTGGATGAGTACTCGACCGAATCCGCAAAAGCAGTGGGTGAATCAGAACGCGAGCCCCTGGCGCGCTATTTCCAGCTACTGATTACCCGCTTAATGAATAACGAAGAGATTGGTGAGGACGCGCAGCAGGAGATGGCCAGCGAAGCCGGCATTGACGCGCGACGTATCGATGAGATCGCTGAGTTCCTCAACCAATGGGGCAATGAGTAGAAATCTTATAAACACGCCATCGCTGTAAAATCCACGCAGGCGCGTGGATTTTTCTTTTATCGAGCCGGTTAAACTTCACTATCACTCCGGGCTGACCGGATCTTTCTTCTGCAAATTATCGCGTCCCAGCCCGCCGATAAACGGCAGTCGTAAACGCAGCGGCGAAAAATCCAGCCCCAGATTGAGCCCCAGCACGTTGACCTCGAACCCCTCCTCTGCCCCCAGCGTGATGCCGGCGACGCCCAGCACCGAAACCTGCAATCCACGCCCCGACGGCGGCAGGCCAACGGGATTAAGCAGCGAGCGAAAATCTTTGCCTACCGCATTGGCTGGCAGATCCAGTTTCAGAGCGGGTACTTCGCGCCCGATATGTGCGATAAAGGTGTTGCTGTTAGGTCCGGGCCAGGCGCGGTAGGTATCCGGCCACGGGTAAGAGGCGATGGCCGCTTCAATCTGCGGAATCATCGCTTCAGCCTCTGGGCCACGATGATCCACCAGCAGGCGAGGTTTTGCGCCATACCAGTAACCATCCGGCGCGTTGCGATTGCGACGCACTTTTATTCCCGCGCCCCAGCTGATCACCTCGTAGCGATTATATTCCGTTTCACCGGCGCGTTTAAAAATGATCCACGGATGGACTGCCACCACGCCTTTCCAGCCCCATGTAGGCGCGGCATAGACCTGGACAATCGCCAGTCCGGCATTTTGCCGGGCGTTGGGCGCTATTCCGGCGGAATCACGTCGGGCAGACCACCAGCCCTCCAGCTGGCGCGAATCCCGCTGATGCATGGCCTGGGCAAGGCTGGCGACAAGCGAAAGCAAAATAATGCAAAGAAAGCTCAGACAAAAGGTTTTTATGGAGATCATGGCAGCCTGCGGTCAGGAGAGGAAAACGCATCCTCATGTCCGGCTATTGTACTGCCGTTTTTTTGCGCATCAACACCGGCTTTATTTGGCATGGGTTTAAGCTGTTCTCTTTATCGTGCTTTTTTTAGCGCGCCACCGGCTGCATTCCAGCCCACTGTTCCCCATAAGCCATTCCCCATGCTGGCAACGTTTATCCAGCCAGCAACAATAGAGTTAACCGGATTCACCTTGCCATCTTCAGCATACTGAGCACCTGCGTTTACCCCTGTGCCCAACTCCCACATCGCCTGCGCGGCACCGGGCAATAACGCCACGCCTCCTGTAGCCAGCGCTCCCGCATAGGCTTTGTTTTCCGCCAGGCCTCGCTGGCAGGCTTCTCCTGAAGGATTGTTTGCACATGACAGCACATCCTTACCATGCTCCCTGGCTTTTTCTCCCTGCGTCCATTCATTGCCGCCCAGAAGGTTATTCTCAACAACAAGACCCGCAGCAGGGGTTGGGATAGAACTTTCATTCAGGTGGAGTTTTCCGGCTTTTTCTCTCCTTTAACCAGATTTTTATCCAAATCCCGATACCCAAAATAAGGCCACCAACATATCCAGATTCAAAGAAAGAGGCAAAAACATCACCCCAATTAAAGGGGAAAAAACCCTTTTTAAAATAAATAATCACTGATGCAAGTAGTTCAGCTACAACATCGCCAATGAGTAATAAAATCAGGCAACTCAATATCAGTTTGACCAAACTAAAAAGATTATTTTTTAGCATCGGTTTTATCCTTCTTATCGAGTTCATCTTTAACAGCACTCCCTGTTTTCTCGCCGATGTAGCCTCCAAGAACCGTACCTGTTAAATCAGACGCTGCATCTTTTCCAAGCTTTGAGCCGACTCCTTTTATTATTTCACCGCCTAAGCCACCAACGACAGTACCCGCAGCCGCACCAGCCATAGAGTTAAGTGGTTCTTCTCCCTTAAATCCGCTTCCGATTGCCGCCCCGCCCATATTGACAGGAGTTGAAGCTATGATCCCTTTTCCTGTCGTTGCTGCCGCTGTTACCCCCGCCATAATCGCATCCACATAGCTGAACGGATCTTTTCCGGCAAGCTGAACACCAGTATTAACTTCCACACCGATTGCCGCATTCGTCGTCATTTCTTTCACGGTAAGACCCAGCACACTTCCGCCAAATATCAGCGGTGCATCCCCACTACTGGCATTCGATTTATGGTAGCCCCAGGTGTTCATGATGCTCTGCGCCTTCGCCATTGCCTCAGAGTCAGGATTATGTTTTATATAGTCCTGGCCTGACAGCAGTCCCTTAACCAGCTCCTGCGAGACGGCGGAACCGTATTTCTTCTCCATTTCAGCCGCATAAACCCGCTGATATCCCGCCAGTTCAGCGCGTTCCGTGCTGCTCATTTGTGAAGGGTCTTTAGTAAATTTAGACACCAGGGCATCGCTGCGCTTATCGGCATTTTCCAGCGTAATCAGCTCATTCGCAGCAGCTAATGACTTGTCACCATTCTTAATTTTCTCAACGGCCTTATCGAGTTTGTCTGAGGATGTTGCTCCAAGAAAGTTATTCTCCACTATAAAGTAAGCTCCCCGACTCAGGGGTCGGGGAGCTTTTACAAATGTTAAAAACCTTTTACTTTTAATAACCTTGCAACCCACATAACCATTCCTACAAAGCCACCAACATAAACACTGATTTTACATATGAGAAAAAATTTATACGTAGTAAAAGATACTGGAATCTGTTTATAAAAAAGGAAGAAAAACTCTCCAAAGGCATATAAAGCAAGACCAGTCAGGAAGATAGAAAGCATGCTAATCAAAACAAAGAAAACAAGAAGTAATATTGACCTCATTTCTTATTTCCCTCTTGCTTCATTTTTTGTTCTGTATACTTCCCCCCTAACTCTGAAGTGATACTTCCCCCAATATCACCAATCAAACCAGGGAAATTACTTGGTGTCATTTCCTTCGAAATGCCAAAATCACCTTTTATCTCTGTATATTTCTGTAAGGTTGAATTGAATTTCGGATCCCAGCCCTCCTTCCACCAGTTTGCCCCTGTATTAGTCCCCCAAGAAATACCCTTTCCTATACCGTAACCAATGCCTGCACCAACACCGTTTGTTATTGCTCCAGATAGTGGAGCTTTATCATCCAGCCAGTTACCCAGTGCACCGCCCGCAGCATTCCAGCCAACAGTACCCGCCAGGCCATTGCCCATGCTGATAACGTTCACCCAGCCAGCAATAGCCGCATTCGCCGGATCTATCGTGCTATCCGCCAGATAACTGATACCTGCATTCGCACCGGCTCCAAGACCCCACATAGCCTGAGCGCCACCCGGTAACAGGGCAACACTACCTGTAGCAAGCGCCAACCCTACGGCATCACGTTCATTCATTGCTTTCTGACATGCGGCCCCACTCGGATTGTCAGAACAGGTCGCCATATCGACGCCATGCTGGCGTATCCATGCAGCCTGAGCATCTTCACTACCGCCGAGTAAATTATTCTCAACAACAACTTCTTCCGTTGTACAGTCAGCCGCCGCAACCGCTTTTTCCCTGTTCTTTCCGCCACTTACAGATGATTCTGGCTGAGGCATTTCCTGAGCTACAACTTTTTGCCCCGACGCGCCTTTTTCGCCCGTACACGCTACCGCACCACTGAGCATCACCGCGCACAGCATCCATGTGAGGGCTTTCCTTATCCGTTTCATTCCGCTTTCCCTGCGTTATCCTGCTGCGCATTTTAACAGCATCTTCTCCCCTGTCATTACCGGTCCAGCGCGGCGGGAGCCGGGTCACAGCTTGCTGTGACCCGGTGAACCGTCTGCCGGGCGCGGGCTGGCGAAGCCCGCAAGCGCTGTACAGCGCTCTGAGGCACGGAAGGCTGAGGGAACGAACGGGTTTGCATGGCCACACCAGGCCGGGGTGGGAAGCGGAAGCTGGCGAGGCGGGTACGAGCAACGCAGCGCAGCGCAGTGCGAGCCGTCGCAGACAGACGACGCCGGGCGGGCATTAAGCCCTTTAGCGGAGGCCGTCAGGCCGACTTCCTCTGGGGTTACTTACCGGCGATGACGCGGCTGACGCCGCCTGGGATGGCGGCCGCACCCCGGCGCTGAACGCGGGGCGCACGCCATAATGCAGATTATACGCATACGAGCGCATGACGTTGTTTCAGGAAGGAGTCAGGTGTGAATCGCGAGAGTGCGTGTAATCTCCCGCATTATGGTTAATGGACGCGCGGCGGCCATCCCGTACCTGCATATTGCACAGCGGACCGGCCGCCGCACGGCCATTTACCCCGCGACGCACGGAACAGGATGAAGGCAGATCGCGCCACGGATGGCGCGCCCTGCCGCACAGCGAACAGCCCGGCTTACAGAGGGCTCCGCTAACTCTGCTAACTTTCCGGCGAGACCGGCGGCCAGCATCGGGCCGTGTGGATCAGCGTCACTATCCAGACGATACCGGCTTCTTCATCCAGCTCATACACAAGCCGGTAATGTTCATGCGGTATCAGCTCCCGCGTACCCGCTATTTTTCCCGGCGCACCCATCAGCGGCTGCTCTGCCAGCCTGGCCGCGGCTTCACTGAACCGCTCATCCATCTCCGCCGCAGCCAGCGGGTTTCGTTCCTCGAGGTAATCCCATATTGCTGTACGGTCGTTGAGCGCCTCCTGCGCCCACAGCACCTTCACGCTTTCCCCGCCAGTTTTGCCCGACGCGCGGCGAACTGCGCTTCAGCCTCTTCGTTGCTCACAACGTTATCTGCTCGTATATCCTGCCGTCCTCTCTCCACTTTCTGCGCCAGGTAAGTATCGTAAGCCCGACTCTCGCTCTGGCGACGGATGTATTCCCGCATCAGCTCGCGTATTACCTGCGAGGCCGGTCTGTCACTGGCTTTCGCAGCGGCGATGAACTCTTCCCGCAGCGAGCTTTCCAGCTTCATCGTGAACACCGCTTCTTTAGGCATGGCTCTTTCTCCCACTCTGCTTAAGTACTGACCAAGTATATACCTTATCATCACCTTTACTCCATCCTGTCTGGTTTCTGGTTGTCCCGCTGCTCTGCCGGATGCGTTGACGCATGGACCGCCTGAAGCGCCTTTATGCTCACCTGCGTGTATATCTGCGTGCTCTCCACGCTCCTGTGACCCAGCATCGCCTGTATCCACCGCAGGTCCGCGCCGTTCTCCAGCATCTGCGTCGCCATTGCGTGACGGAACAGGTGGCAGCTTCCCCTGTCGATGCCCGCCGCTCTCAGGTACGGCACCACCGCCTGCGTGATGCCGTTCGCCGTCAGCCCCGCCACGCCGTCCATCGCCAGGAACAGCGCCCGGCAGCCTGGCGTGACAGCTATTTCCGGCCTCACCTGGCTGAGGTAGCGCTCAAGCCACCACAGCGCACGCTCTCCCGCCGGCACCACCCGGTCTTGGTTTCCCTTGCCCTGTAAGCTCAGCGTCCGCCGCACGAAGTCCGTGCTGTATATCTCAAGCCTGGCCGCCTCGCCGCGCCGGATGCCCGTTGACCACAGCAGCTCCATCAGCGCACGGTCGCGCACGCCCTGAAGCGTCGTCAGGTCGCACAGCGCCAGGATGTCTTCTACCTGCTCCACGCTCAGTATCGTGCGCGGCAGCCGCCGCTCCAGCCGCGGCAGCTCCAGGTCCGCCGCCGGATTCGCCAGTATCAGCCCCTGTTTTGTCAGCCAGGAGAACCACACCTGAAGCGGCTGAAGCGCCGTCCGCTGCGTCCGGCTGCTCAGCGGCTCCCCGTTCGTTTTTCGGTAGCCGTACAGCCAGCGCTGCCAGCTCTCCAGCACCGGACGGGTCACCTCCGCCGCGTACCGGATACCCCGTTCATCCGCCCAGCAGATAAAGCGATAACTGTGATGCGTCTGCACCTTCAGCGTCGTCTCTGACCAGTTGCGCTCCCGCCGCCACCGCACGAACCGCAGCAGCGCATACAGGCTTTTCGGGTCGGACGCCGGGCCAACCGGCTGGCGGTAGATTTCATCGACGGTAAGCAGGCGGTCTGAACGGGGTTTGCGGTTGGCCATGATGACACTCCTTTGTCAGAACGGGCGCTGTCTGCGGCAGGCGGCTAAGAAGGAAGGCTGACTGACGAAGGCGAAGGCGGCAGCGGGGTTTTCTTTTTCTCTCTTATTACTGCGTTTTCAGCAACCCGAACCGCTTCACCCGCCGGGCCTTCTCCTGCCTGCCCTGACGCCGATTTTCCCGGCCCGAACTTATCCCGAACCTGACCCGAACTTAAGGCGGACTTACTCTCTTCCGGCCCGAACTTACGTTTACCGCCTTCGTCATCTCCGGCTTTTTCATTCACGCTCAGCAGCCCGCACAGGTGGCTTTCCTCACCGCTGCCGCCGTCCCACAGCAGCTCATAGCGCAGCAGGTGACCGCGACTGCCGCCGTGGGTTAACAGGTACTCCATTTCACTCAGCCGCAGGCAGTGGTGCTTGAGCTGGCTGTCGCTCCAGTTCGTCCACGCCCGGATGTCCCGCCGCGTGAACCGCACCTCTGAAGGCAGGCAGTTCTGCCGCTGCGCAGTCTCCTGCACCATCGCCTGTATCAGCAGCAGCAGCTTCCGCGTCTGCGGCGGCATCTCGTCCAGCGTCCGGCCCAGGACCTCATGCGCCAGCCGGTTCGCCAGCCGGATGTCTGACGGCTGCACCTCGATATACTCGATAACGCTGCCGCGATGCTCCGTCCGCTTCACTGTCCGCTGGTACTGGTGCAGCAGCGCAACGCTCTGTATCAGGGTGAGGTATTTCATATGGTCGCGCCGGGTGCGCGTTTTGTCGCTCAGGAACGTCAGTTGCTCCGCGTAAGGGTTCACCACCTTCAGCGGGCGCAGCCGCCGCTGCGCGTTCCGGTGTAACCGGGCCAGATAACCCTTTTCCGACTGCGCCAGTAAGCCTTCCAGCGTCTGCGCCCGCCGCTGCTGCGCGTGTATTGCTTCCGTCTGCTCTCTGGACTCGTTCACCGTCAGCACCAGGCAGCGGTTCAGCAGCTCCTCGTCCACGTCTGAAGCGGTTGTCGAAGTGATCACCGGGCCGGGCCAGTTGATCATCCGGCTGCTCGGGGAGGAGTAGATATGCCGCGAAGAAGATAACGTGCTGGTTATAAAGTAAAACTCCCCGCTTTTGAGAGCGGAGAATTTATATTTAGTCATCGCACCTAAGGTTTAGGTTGAACTTATTGAAGATCATTATGAATGTTCATTTCGATAATAAACGTACCAACAACCTATTCCAACCACTATACCTCCAAACGAAGCGCCTCTGATGATTTTATATAGCCCGGGCAAATATGTCAGAAAGGGAACGTCACGGACAAAATACAGATATATTTTTGCAAAGGCATATACAACCAACCCTATGAAGTTCATGGTTAAAATTGATAGCAGCAAAAATAAAAATAATAATAATATCCATTTCTTACTTTTCATTACGAATTTCCTTTTCGTTTCCAAGTGAGGCGTTTGGATCAGTAAGAACGTTGAAAGTTTCCCCAGCTAAACCTCCACCTGCTGTTCCTGTGATAGCAGGAATAGGATTCAATGTAGAAGGTCTAGATATTCCCATTCCAATATCATCCCAACGTAAAGTTTTCCATGTCGGATTGAAGATATCATCTGCTATTGGTGTAATGATTTTATTTCCTATTCCATAACCAATCGCACCACCCACTCCACTAATCGTGCCGTAAAGGAAAGGATTTTTACCATCTATATAACTGGTTATAGCGCCGCCAGCAGCATTTATAGCTACTGTTGATTTAAATCCGGTGTATCGGGTTAAAGCGCCAGTCCAGTAAGCGCCTATAACATTTTTAGGATCAACAGAGCCGGTTAATCCATAATCAATGGCACCGACAGCCCCAGTCCCGATAGCTCCAGATATAGCCACAGCCTCCGGGAGGATCCATGGAGATATTATTGTTCCCATCGCTGCGACAGCCAACTGACAGGATACCGGTGTTCCTCCACTACAGGCTTCTTTTATTGCTGCCTGTGTTCCCGATTCGTAATTCGCTGTGGTTCCGGGTTTCTGTTTATTTGCCGCTGCCAGCACACTGCCCAGCGCATTATTCTCAACCGCATTCTTCCCGCCCTGCGCCCCGGCCATCACTCCCGCCGTGCTGTCTCCGGTCAGCCCGCCCGCCAGGCCCGCCGCCAGCGTACCCAGCGCACTGATGGTCTGCTTCTCCGTCTGCGTCAGCTCACTGACTTTTTTACCCGGATACAGCTGGTCCATGACCAGCTGCCCCATCAGCTCTCCGGTCACGGCGCCCGCCGCGCCTGCCGCCGCACCGTTGCCCGCAGCCCAGGACGTTACCGCGCCCACCACCGCATGCGCCATGGCGCGGCTGGCTTCGTCCGGCGCAAGCTTGTGTATCTGCTCCGCCAGATACGGCGCCGCCGCCCCGCTGATGGCCTGGCCGAGATTGCCGCCCGCCAGACCCTGTACCGCCGCCGTCGCGGCCTGTATCGCCTGCTGGACGGCGCCGCCCGTGCCCAGCCCGGTCTCCGCGAACGCCTGATTATAGAAATTCTGGTACATCTGAGCAGTGATATCTTCCGCCGTCGCCGTTTTATCCGGATGGGCCTTCTCCCGGTCCGCTTTCGCCCTCGCCCTGTCCGCGTCGGTCGCAGTCGCCATCTTTTCGGTCGCCGCCTTCGTCGCCGCGATTTTCCCCTGCGTGCGCACGATGTCGCTCACCTGATTCCCGATTTCCCCAATCAGCTGCGCTTCCCGCAGCCGGGTCTGCTCTTTCTCCCTGTCAAATACCGGACTTAACGCCCCGTGCGCATGCGCCGTATCCCGGCTCAGGTTCGCCATATCCTGCTGCTGTTTTTCAGCGTCGCGGATGACAATGTTGCCCCCGCTCACCGCTGCACGGGTCGTCGAGCTGGCGCTGCCGCTGCCGTTTGCCCCGGTCAGCAGGGCGTTCGCCATATTCCCCGCAAACTCGCTGCCAATGCTGCCGCCCGTGCTGATGCCCGCGCCCTGATGTTCGACCTTATAGTCCGCCCGGTTCCCGATATCACGCCATCCCAGCGTGCCGGTGTCAAGGCGGTTATTCTCCGCCGTCGCCGTGGAGGCGATAACCGCCCCGTCCAGCTGCGTGTGTCCGCCCACCGTCACGTCAAACCCGCCGCTGCCCGCAAAAAGGCCCGTCTGCTCCTGCACCGACGCATACGTCGAGTGCATCCTGTCCTTGCTCAGGCTGAGGCTGCCCGCCCCGCTCATTGAGCCGATGCTGAACGTGCCCCCGCGCCGGCGCTCTGCTGTTTGCTGTCGTATTTATCCGTATCCTGCTCACTGGTCAGCGTCAGGTTACGGCCCACATCGGCGGTAATTTTCTCCCCGCTCACCTGCGCGCCCGTCAGCGTCGCGTCGCGCCCGCTTTTCAGCGTGACGTGATTACCGGCGGTCAGCATGCTTTCTGTATGCGTCGTGCCGTTACCGCTCTCCTTACCGCCGGCTTTATTCACGCTTGCCGATACCTGAAGACCCCAGCCGCCTGAACCTGCGCCGATCCCCACGCCCACCGTGCCGCCTTTGCTTTCGTTCTTTCCGCTCAGCGAAGAGGTGTTCTCGCCGGAAATCATATTGATATCCCGGCTGGCGGCCAGCAGTGCATTATTCCCCGCCTGAAGCTCACTTCCCCGGACGGTAATGTCCCCGTCTGTGGCCCGGATGGTCAGGTTATTCCCCGCCATCGCGCTGCTGCCCTGCGAGATGCTCTGCCTCTGCGTCTGCTCCGATTTTGATGACTGACTGCCCCAGGAGAGCGTGACCCCGATGGCATTATTGTTATCCGGGTTGCTGCCCTGCGCCGCGTTCATCGCCACTGCCTGACCCGCCTGCACACCGCTCAGCGCCGCCTGTATGCCCTGCAGCGCCGCCAGCCGTCCGCTGCTCCCCTGCTTCGCCGACTTCACCTGCGTCACCGCCTGATTAATCGCGCCGCCCGCCGCGCCGGACAGCGCCAGCGTCAGTCCGCTGCTTTTCTGTTCCACCGAATGCGTCCGGCTGCTCTGGTTTTCCGCCGCCAGGATATTTACCTGCTTCCCGCTGAGCGCCATATCCCGGCCAGCCACCAGGTTCGATCCCTTCACGGTCAGTTCATTACCCGCAGTCAGCGAGACGTTGCCATTCACCGAGCCGACGGTGCTGCCCTGCTGCGTCACGTCCTGCGCGGTATCCGTCACCTTCAGCTTCTGATTCCCCCAGGTGAGTCCGAGGCCGCCGGTACCGGACAGACCCGATTTTTTCTCCTGACGCTGATGGCTTTCCTCGCTCTGCTCATCTGCGGTAGTGACGGCCAGGTTATGGCCAGCCGCCAGACGCACGTCATCATCGCCCGCTACGCTGCTTCCCTGAATCAGCAGATTGTTGTCCGCCTGCATCGTTACGCTGGCGCCGCTGAACGCTGAACCCTGCGCCGTCTCGCGGTTGACCACATCATGAGTGGTGACGGTGGTTTTTGATAATGCGCCGTTGCCGCCGGTAGATTTATGATGCGACGCAAAGTTGCTGCTGTCCGTCGCGGCGGTCAGGCTGATGTCCCGTCCTGCCTGCACTCCCAGACTGTCGCCTGCGTTGACTGTCGCCGCCTGCGCCTTCACATCCTGCCCGGCAGTCAGCAACACCGACCCCGCACCGTTCACCGCACTGCCCATATGCTGAGTGGCGGACTGTTTCAGCCAGTTATCCTTGTCCCACGTCAGATTATCGCTGACGGCGGTCGCCACCGCGTTAAGGTTCAGATCGCGTCCGGCGTTCAGCACCGTCTGGCTCAGGCTTCCGCTGTTGACGACCTGCCCACCGGTCAGGGTGATATCCCGTCCGGCGCTGAGCGAAAGTTTGCCCTCTTCGCCCTGAACGTAAATGCCCCCCACCCGGTCCAGAGTGGTGCGGGCAAAGCTGTTCTGCCCGGCCGCGCTTTGCGCGCTGCGCGTGGTGGTGACGATATTGATATCGCGTCCGGCGCTCGCCAGCACCGAATCATTACCGGTTATCATTCCGGCAATATTGTTGATATCCGTACGCGCCAGCAGGCTGACATCCGCCCCGTTAATGGCGCCCGCTTTATTGGTGATATTCTCCGCGCTGAGCTGTACCGTCTCGCGCCCGTTTATCGCGCCGCTGTTCAGCAGGTCGCCGCTCAGGTTCATCGCCACCTGTCGCCCACCCAGCAACGCGCCCGAACCGTCGATATCCCCCTCCTTCACCCGCACATACACCTGCGGCACCAACACCGTCTGCCGGGTTCCGTCCGGCAGCACCACATCGGCGTTCACCAGCCACACCATATCTTCCGTTAGCAGGCTCATCTGCTCTGCGGTCAGCGCCACCCCCGGTATCAGGTTATGTTCCTTACCGAAAGCGATACCCGCGTTCATCAGTCCCTTAAACTGCGCCTCATCGTCACGGTAATCGGCCAGATAACGGCCCCCGGTCAGGGCAATGTTTTGCTCGCGCACCAGCCGCTGCTCGTAATAGCCGTCGCCGAGGCGTTTGTGCATATTATCGCCGTTCAGCGAGAAGGCGTTCTGCATATAATCGCTGCCGAGCCACTGTTTGTTATTGGTGAAGCGCGGATCGGTTTCTACCAGGTAACTCGCCTCCGGCTGCGGGTGCGTTTTAAACAGGCTGGTGTCCGACAGCGGCAGGCGCCAGGATAAATCGTTGCGCACCGTCCAGCCGCGATCGGCGCTCAGGGTGCGCTCGCCGTCAAAGCCGCGCACGGTCCAGCGACCGCCGACGGAAAACCGATCCTGAGGGGTCAACGGCGTGTTGCTGGTCTGGCGTTGCCAGGCCACGTCATAACGAAAGCCTTCTCCGGCCAGAACAAACGGCAGGCTCAGGCGGGCTTCGGTACGCAGTATGCGGCTCAGCGCGGTGCCTTCACCAAACAGCTCTTCCGGCGCAGGCTGCGCGCCAAACCAGCGAGTGCCGCGCTGGTAGCTGATGCCCGCGTCCAGGGTCGCCGGGCCGATATAGTGACGATGCTGAAGCCCCGCCTTCCATGAGGAGACGTGGCGGCGCTGCACCTCTATTTCGGTATCGTTGATATAATTGCGGGTAGTGCGGGTTTGCACTTCGTACGTCAGCGTGGTTTTTTGCGCGTCGTTGCGGTACAGCATCCGGCTAAGTTGGGCGCTAAGGCTCTGGCTTTTACCGCCGTAGCGGTAATCCTCCGTCAGACCGGCGACCGTCTGATGGTAGTGGTAGTCGCTGCCGGTCAGCGAAAACGACCACCAGCCAACCGGAACGGACCAGTACGTGCTGAGATTCTGGTTGCTCTTCTCATGTCCTGGCTGCAAATCATGGGAGAGCGAAACCCAGAACAGGTCGCTAAGCGCCAGCGGATTATCAAGGGAGAGCGTCAAACCGCCCTGATAGCGCCCGGTGGCGGTGGTGCCGGAATCATCCAGTGACATGCCAAGCCGCCAGAACTTGCGTTGCCGACGGGAAATCATAATGTCGCTCCCGCCCGCTTGATCCGCCGGAACGATCTCCATCTCCGCCTGGACGGTCGGCAGGCGTTGCAGGTTCTCCAGCCCCTGTTCGATATCGCGTAAATCAAGCAGATCGCCGTCGTGAGCGGGAAAAGCGCTGTACAGCCAGAACCGGCGGCTGCTATCCGGCGTCATGGCCACGTAGCGGATTTTACCCGGCAGAATGGTCAGCCGCAGACGGCCGCTTTTCAAATCCTGCGCGGGAGCCAGCACGCGCGTGGTGGTCCAGCCGTGGGACATCATCCGGTTTTGCAGCGAACTCATCAGCAGGTTAATTCCCCGCGCGCCGAGGCATTTTCCCACCGCGCGATCCGCCAGTTTTTGTAACGGCAGCCAGTGCGGCAGCGCCTGCTGGCCTTCCAGCATCACGTGATGAATGGTGAAGCAAGGACTTTCGGCCGGAAAAACAATCTGCATGGCATCAGGCGCTGGCGCAGATAAGCGCACATCGGGAACGGGTGGGATCAGCTGCTCTTCCAGCGCCTGCTGGCGCTGTTGCTGTCGGATAAACTGTTCGTCGCCGATAGCGGCGCGGAGAGGCGGCGCGACAGCAAACGCCATTACTGAACAGACCGACAGCAGAAGATACTGCTTTCTGCGCAAGAGAAGGTTGAATTCCATTTCGACATAACCTTACAGAAAATAATATCTAAATAAATGAAAAAAATTCGCGGAAATAAGCGCTAATTTATTTACGCATCCATCAGAGGAAGGATGGAAACTCTAAAATATGAAAATGTTGTATGACACTATAAAACGCCGCTTTGTGTGGGGAAAACGACGAAATCCGCCTCCTCAAAAAACGGACAAAGGAGAGCTACCCAACCCTATTTATGTTAAAATTTCGTTAATTGACCATCTGCTTATCGATGCGCTATTAAAATAAAACGCCAACGCCGACAATGTCAAATGCCAGATCTAAAGCTGGCTTCAACTTTTATCCGGCAAATATAAAACTCAGAAATTTCATCGCCAACAATCTGTTTTATAAAAATAATTTCATTTTTCTTACCTTCGGAGGGAGCTGACCTTATTCATGCGACAGTGTTTTTATTTAACTCACTTTTTTCAGCCATGCCTTTTAGGATGGCGGTCTGCCTCGTTATTATCTGTCAACCCGTTATCTCAAATTAAAGTTAATACTTTTCTTGACGTCTTTGATAGTTCCACACCGAACCCTGAATAGCGCAACTGGAATTTTTATACGAAACGACTGTTATCCATCTGCTTATCACCTGAATAAAAAACAAAGGCGACCGCATAGGGCCGCCTTTGTTTTTTAGAAAATTTACTACAGGCTACTTAAAAACGATACCCCACGCCGATATTAAAACCATTGATGCGGTGATCGTCAGCCATATTGATGCGAGTTCCTTCATACCCCAGGTTAACGGTTAAATAATCGCGTGGATTAATAATAATCCCTGCGCCATAAGCAAACGACGTTTCGCGTCCGTAAAGAGCACGTCGTTTAATGCTGTTGTTATTCATCTGTCGCTGCGTATTACCCGTCGCCTTTGTTCGCGCGAAACCACCGACCGCATAAAGTGAGATCAGGCTGTTAATACGGTAAGCCGGTCCCGCCAGCAGGGAGTAATATTTTATATCGATTTCGCTGCGCTTATTTATAACGTCAAACGAGCCGCTGCCATTCCCGATGTTGTCGCTGCCTTCCTGCCAGCTAAAAGCGGCGATCAGGCTGACCGGAAGAACAGACTCATAGCGATATTGCAGGTTCAGGCCACCGATACGCTTAAAGTCTTCCACTTTACTCTGCGCGTACCCAACAGAAAAAGAGTGATGCGAGGCCAGTGCGGCGCCACTTGTCAACAACGACGATAACAGAACGAACAGCGTGGTTTTCTTCATAACTCAAAATCCTTTTAAGAGATGAATTAATTTTTTTCTGGAAGGACATTACCCTGCGCGCCATTATTTGACGCGCAGGGTAACAAGCCTGTTATTAATAAAGGTAACAAGCCCGTTGATAATAAAAGAGGGACTCCGGGATTAAAGTAAATTTATCTTAATATTGCTGTGATTTTTACTTGCTCACTCCTGCTTTTCTCTAACGCAGGTTAGATC
This sequence comes from Mixta calida, assembly GCF_002953215.1. Lineage (NCBI taxonomy): Bacteria > Pseudomonadati > Pseudomonadota > Gammaproteobacteria > Enterobacterales > Erwiniaceae > Mixta > Mixta calida. The sequence goes on along the minus strand of NZ_CP026378.1, from coordinate 1,944,325 downwards.
TGCGTCATGCCGCCGTCGACAAACAGTTCGACGCCATTAATGAAGCTCGCCTCTTCAGATGCCAGGAACAGCACCGCGTTGGCGATCTCCTTCGGCTGCCCTACCCGGCCCGACGGTATCTGGCTGATAAGAGAAGACTTAAACGCCTCTGCCTCCTCGCCGCTGCCGAACAGCCCATTCAGTCCGGCCGTTTCAGTCACGCCGGGGCTGACGACATTAACGCGAATATGACGATCTTTCAGGTCCAGTATCCAGTTACGGGCGAAGCTGCGCACCGCCGCCTTGGTAGCGGAATACACGCTAAAGGCGGGCGTGCCGGAAATGCTGGTGGTGGAGGCGGTCAGCACCACCGATCCGCCGTCGCGCAGCAGCGGCAGCGCTTTTTGCACGGTAAACAGCACGCCTTTGACGTTAGTGTTAAAAGCGCTGTCAAAATGTGCCTCGCTGATGGCGCCCAGCGGCGAGAAATCGCCGCCGCCGGCGTTGGCGAAAATCACATCGATATGGCTATGCCGCTGCTGCACCGCGTCATACAGGCGGTCGATATCCTCCAGACGACTCATATCGGCGCGCACGCCGGTCACCTGTCCGCCAATCTCGCGCACGGCGGCGTCAAGCGCCTCCTGACGGCGGCCGGTAATAAACACTGCCGCGCCCTGCTGCGCAAACGCCTTTGCCGTCGCCAGGCCGATGCCGCTGGTGCCGCCGGTAACGATAACCACTTTATTGCTGAATGTGCCGTTCATGATTTTTCTCCTGTAAGGACGACCCTTCGTCTTGAAGAAAAGCATATATGTGCAACGATGAGGGAACAGACGGCAAAATTAAGATGCAGCGTTCTATAAGGAGAACGACAGTGCGGGCAGATTTTAACGATTACTACTGGTTTGCGCAGGTGATTTCTCATGGCGGCTTTGCTGCGGCGAGCCGGGCGCTGGGCGTACCGAAATCACGCCTCAGCCGCCGTATTTTCGCGCTGGAAGAACGTCTGGGGATGCGGTTGATCGAACGCACCAGCCGACGCTTTCGGATGACGGAGGTGGGAGAGGCGTTCTATGAGCGCTGCCGCATTCTGCTGCTGGACGCAGAACAGGCGGAGGCAGTCGTGGCGGAAGCGAAGGCCGAGCCGCATGGACGCGTGCGCTTCAGCTGTCCGACCGGCCTGGTGGAGGTGATTCAACCTCACCTGCCTGCGTTTCTGACGCGCTACCCGCACGTTAAGCTGCAAATCATCGCCCTCGATCGCCCGGTGGATTTGATTCACGAGCGTATCGATATCGCCCTGCGGGTGCGCACGGAGCTGACCAGCGACGCCGATCTGATCATGCGCACGCTCGGCGTGTCACATCGCATTCTGGTCGCCAGCCCGACGCTTGCCGCGCGTCTGAGCGATGATATCGATACGCTGAATCAATGGCCCACGCTTGGCACCAGCGATGAGCCGGGCGAGTTGACCTGGCCGCTGGAAAACCATCAGGGGGAGCGCCGCCTGATCAAACACGAGCCGCGCATGAGCTGTGGGGATTTTCTGGCGGTGCGCGCGGCGGCAGTCAGTGGCTTAGGCATCGCCCTGCTGCCGGACCACAGCTGCACCGCCCAGCTGAACAGCGGCGAGCTGGTGCAGGTTTTTCGTCCCTGGCGCGGACAGGCCGGGATCGTGCATCTGGTTTTTACCACGCGCCGGGGCCTGCCGCCCGCGGTACGGGCGTTTATCGATCATCTGGCAGCCACCTTTCCGCGTATCTAGCCAGCCTCATTCCGCCCCCTCGTCGTCACGCCCGCCGCCTACGGAAAGCAGCGACGAAACTGAAGCCGCCTCGCTTCTGCGCCATTCACAATGGCTTACACGTGCTGAGCTAAAGATTTGCCTGCCAACGCCGATATCCAGGCGTCCCCTGGATAGATAACGGGATCCACATACAACACGCAGGTAATTCATTATGTTTAAAAATTTAACTATACGGCGAAAGTTCATCCTCGCTTTCGGTGCGGTCATTGCAGTCATGCTGATTATCTGCGCCACTTTCTATGGCAATTTTTCACGTATCGTGAAAGCAAATGACTGGAATGTGCACACTTACCAGGTGATCGACGAAAGTCGCGGTCTGGTGGAAAGCCTGGTCAATATGGAAACGGGCCTGCGTGGTTACGCGCTCAACGGTAAGGAAGATATGCTCCAGCCTTTCACGCTGGGACAGAAAGCGTTTATGGAGCATCTGGAGAAAGCGAAACAGCTGACCTCGGATAACCCAGTGCAACAGGATCGCCTGGCGCGTCTGCTTCAGCAGCAGCAGAACTGGACACAGGATTTCGCCGCGCGTCTGATAGAAAATCGTCGTGCGGTCACGGCCGGAACGATGCCGTATGATCTCTTTATCAGCGAATTTGAAGCCAACACCGGCAAAACGCAGATGGATGGCATGCGGACGATTATCGGCGAAATGGCGGGCGAGGAGCAGGGTCTGCTGGCGAAGCGTCAGGAAGCCGTCGCCTCAACCACGTCGCAAACCACCCTCACCCTGATTCTGGGTTCCCTGCTCGGTCTGGCGATTGCCATCACTCTGGGCTACCTGCTGACGCGCGCTATTACCGCGCCGCTGCAACGCGCGGTGTTGGCGGCACAGGCCATCGCCACCGGCGATTTAACCACCCGTCTGGTGGCGAACTCCCGTGATGAAACCGGCGTGCTGATCGAGGCGCTGGCGACAATGCAGGCTCAGCTCACCCGCGTGGTCTCCGATATCCAGAATGCGGCCTCCTCAATCGATAACGCCGCGAAAGAAGTGGCTACCGGCAACATCGATCTCTCCAGCCGCACCGAGCAGCAGGCGGCATCGCTGGAAGAGACCTCCGCCAGCATGGAGCAGCTTACCGCTACCGTGCGCCAAAACACCTCAAACGCCCAGCACGCCAGCTCGCTGGCCAGCGACGCGTCGCAGGTTGCGCTGCGCGGCGGCGATGTGGTCGGCCAGGTGGTTACCACCATGTCGGCGATTGCGGAAAGCTCGCAGCATATCGTCGATATTATCGGCACAATCGAAGGCATCGCTTTCCAGACCAATATCCTGGCGCTGAACGCGGCGGTGGAAGCGGCGCGGGCGGGCGAACAGGGTCGCGGTTTCGCGGTAGTCGCCAGCGAAGTGCGCGCGCTGGCGCAGCGCAGCGCCACGGCGGCGAAAGAGATTAAAGGGCTGATCCATCAGTCAACCGAGCGCGTGACGGAGGGCACCGGTCTGGTGGCCGATGCCGGCTCCACGATGAAAGATATCGTGACCTCGATTCAGCGCGTGTCGGAGATCATGAATGAGATCTCCACGGCCTCTGATGAACAGGCAAACGGCATTGAGCATGTGGGCCTGGCGGTCGCGCAGATGGATGAAGTGACGCAGCAGAACGCCGCACTGGTTGAACAGGCCGCCGCCGCCGCCGCGTCGCTGGAAGATCAGGCTTCTCACCTCACCCGCAGCGTGGCGATTTTTAAAACCGCGCACGTCTGACGATAAGACAGTGGCGCAAACGCGCCGCTGAAGCCGTTACCCCTTATCGCCAGATAACGCGTTCGTCAGATTCATACAGCGGATCGCGCAGCGCGCCGTAGTGGTCGCTCATTATGGCGGGCGCGCGCTCCCTGTCGCTCAGATACAGCGGTTGTCGTCCCGGCAAATTCACCGCAATCAGGCTCTCTTCCAGAGCGTCCAGCGTTTCATCACGTTCGTCGGGCAGGCTGCGGCTAAATGACATCATTATCCTCCGGTGAAAGGGCATCCTTATTAATCATAGTAATATCGGGCCGCTGCGCCAGATCCTGAGATAAACCGCCGCTTTTTTGCGTTTTTTCCGCATTGGCGCATTACGCCGTTGCCAGCAAGGGACGTCCGTTTCGGACCCGCACGATATCCGCCATGATCGCCAGCGCAATCTCCGTCGGGGTTTTGCTGCCGATCGGCAGCCCGACCGGCGCGTGAATGCGCCGCAGGCTGCCCTCATCCAGCTCGCCGATGCGTCGCAGCCGCGCCAGACGCTGCTGGCTGTTGCTGGCCGATCCCATCGCGCCGAGATAAAAGGCCGGAGTGTTTACCGCTTCCAGCAGAGCGAGATCGTCAACGCGCGGATCGTGCGTGGCGCAGATCACCGCCGTCTGCGCGCTGGCGCCGTGCAGTTCCAGATAGCGCGCCGGATGCTGATTGATGCAGCGCAGCGCTGGCTGTTCAGGATGATTCTCCTGCAGCTGCCGCCAGAAGGTCTCGCGGTGTTCGCAGACGATAACCTGCATTCCCAGCATCAGCGCCAGCCGCAGGCATTCGCCCGCCACGGTGGAATAGCCTGCCAGCAGCAGCGTCGGCACGCTGCCGATCGGCAACGATACGCTGTCGCAGTCGTAATGCAGCGTGTGCAGCGCGTCGTCGCGGGCCGTTTCCAGCCGCGCGGTCTGACCGATAATCACCTGCTTGATCAGACGATCGCCCCCTTCCAGCGCCCGATGCAGCAGCGTAAGGTGCGTCAGCGTCGCCGCGTCAGCGGGCAGATGTTCGATCAGCACCTCCAGCACGCCGCCGCACGGCAGGCGAACCTGCGCATCCAGCCCGCCTTCGCCGTAGCGTGCCAGCTGGCTGTCGCGTATAAACGCGCCCTGTTGCAGACGCGCCAGAAAATCATCCTCAATGCAGCCGCCGGACAGCGATCCGCAGAATTCCCCTTGCTGATTCGCCACCAGCATCGCGCCAGGCGCGCGCGGCGCAGAGCCCCAGCTATGCAGCACGGTGCAGAGCCAGATGTCGTCCCCCTGCCGGTGCCATTTCAGCGCGCAGGCGATAACCTGCTGATCCAGTGACTGCATCAGGTTTCTCCGTTTGACCACATTGACGGCAGATCGATATCGCGCACCGCGCCCGCATCATCCGTCGCCAGCAGATGGACGCCCTGCCGCATCAGCAACTCGCGCGCCGCCGTTTCGCCCTCCAGCGTCGTCAGCTGCGCATAGCTGGCGCGGCTGAAGCCCACCGGATGACCCGGCTGCCCGCGCCAGCAGGCGCGCGCCTGCGCATGAAGCGTTAATGCCTGCGCCACCTGGCGCAGCGTTGTCGGCTGTAGCCAGGGCATATCCGCCAGCATAATCAGCCAGCCGTCCCAGTGCGCGGTGGCGCGTACGCCAGCGGCGATGGAGCTGCCGATGCCGTCGCTGGCGAGCACGATCTGACGCGCGCCGCCGAGACAACGCCGCAGCGCCAGCGGCTCCGGCCGTAGCACCACCGCGACCGGCAGATCGCTTTGCCGGGCGATGCGGTAGCAACGCGCCAGCATCGTCTCGCCCTCTATCGACTCCAGCAGTTTATGCCGACCGCAGGCGGCGCGATAACGCGCGCTTTCTCCTGCCGCCAGCAGCAAAATTCCCACGGTCATCGCTGCCGCTCCCGTTACGGTATCTGAACGCTAAGCATAGAACGCCCGGCGTGCAGCGCCAGGCAAGGCGGGAGAAAGAAATAAAAAAACGGGGCGCTTATCGCCCCGTCTCACTGACTGCTCAGCGGTTTCAGAAGAAACCCAGCGGATCGATGCTGTAGCTGACCAGCAGGTTTTTCGTCTGCTGATAATGATCCAGCATCATTTTATGGGTCTCGCGGCCGATCCCCGATTTCTTGTAGCCGCCGAACGCGGCGTGCGCCGGATAGAGATGATAGCAGTTGGTCCAGACGCGCCCCGCCTTGATCGCCCGGCCTACGCGCCAGGCGCGATTGATATCGCGCGTCCAGACGCCCGCGCCGAGGCCGTAGATCGAATCGTTGGCGATAGCGATCGCTTCCGCCTCATCTTTAAAAGTGGTGATGCCGATCACCGGGCCGAAAATCTCCTCCTGGAAGACGCGCATATCGTTACGGCCCTTGAGCAGCGTCGGCTGTATATAATAACCGCTTTTCAGCTGGCCCTCGGTCTGTTCGACGCCGCCGCCTGTCAGGATTTCCGCGCCCTCTTTCTGCGCGATTTCCAGGTAAGAGAGGATTTTGTCGAACTGCTGCTGCGACGCCTGCGCGCCCACCATGGTGTCGGTGTCAAGCGGGTCGCCGCGCCGGATGGTTTTAATACGCGCCATTACCGCGGCGATAAAGGGTTCGTAAATTGACTCCTGAATCAGCGCGCGTGACGGACAGGTGCAAACCTCGCCCTGGTTGAGGAAGCCCAGCACCACCCCTTCCGCCGCTTTTTCAATAAAGGCGGGTTCCGCCTGCATAATATCTTCGAAGAAGATGTTGGGGGATTTGCCGCCCAGCTCGACGGTGGACGGGATCAGGTTTTTCGCCGCCAGCTCAAGAATATGGGTACCGGTGGCGGTAGACCCGGTAAAGGCGATTTTGGCGATGCGCGGATTGCCCGCCAGCGCTTCGCCCGCCTCACGGCCATAGCCGTGCACCACGTTCAGCACGCCCGGCGGAAGAATATCGCCCATCAGTTCGGCAAACAGCGTAATCGACAGCGGCGTCTGTTCCGCCGGCTTCAGCACCACGCAGTTGCCCGCCGCCAGCGCGGGCGCCAGCTTCCAGGCCGCCATCAGCAGCGGGAAGTTCCACGGGATAATCTGCCCCACCACGCCGAGCGGCTCATGAATATGGTACGCGGCGGTATGTTCGTCGATCTCCGCCGCCGTACCTTCCTGCGCGCGAATGCAGCCGGCGAAATAGCGGAAGTGGTCGACGGCTAACGGCAGATCGGCCGCCAGCGTTTCACGCACCGGCTTGCCGTTATCCCAGGTTTCGTTGACTGCCATCCGCTCCAGATTCTGCTCCAGGCGGTCGGCGATTTTCAGCAGCAGCCGGGAACGCGCCTGCACTGAGGTTTTGCCCCAGCGTTCGGCGGCGGCGTGAGCGGCGTCCAGCGCCAGCTCGATATCCTGCTGGCCGGATCGTGGGAACTCGCCGATCACCGAGCCGTCCACCGGCGAGGTGTTGGTAAAATATTGCCCCTCAACCGGCGGCACAAACTCGCCGTTGATGTAGTTGCCGTAGCGCTGTTGCAGCGCAATCAGCGAATCTTGATATCCAGGCCAGGCGTAACGCATACACATTCTCCCGTGGCGATAAGTAGCTAACAAATGAATAACCATTTATTAACATGACCGAGACATACGACTTTGTCAGTCGCCACAGGATAAAAGTGTGAGCGCGACGGAAAGATTCAGCGTCAGGCGCTGATCTGTTCCCGCTGGTTCAGGCTGCGCCAGAAGCGCTGCAAAATCAGCCGCGCGCTGTCGGTAGCAGGCTGCGCCTCAGGATCGAAGTCGCTCCCGACGCCCAGGCAAGCCTGCATGATGCGCGCGTCAAATTCGGGATGAAACTGCACCGACAGCGCCTGCGGGCTATAGCGCACAATCTGGCAGTCGTCGGCGGCGGAACGCGCCAGCACGCGCGCGCCGGGCGGCGGCGTCAGCACCGTCTGACGATGGGAAAGCCAGGCGGCGAAGGTGGCGGGCAGCGCCTGCAACAGCGGATCGGCCTGCGCGCCCGCCAGCAGCGAGACCGGCAGCGCGCCCCGCTCCCAGCCGTACGGGTTATCGCCCACTTCGCCGCCGAGGGCATAGGCCATCAGCTGATGGCCGTAGCAGACGCCCAGCAGCGGCAGCGACTGCTCTGTCGCCGCACGCACCCAGGCGGCGGTGCGCTCGCTCCATTCGGCATGGTCGGTGACCATCGCCCAGGAGCCACTGAGGATTGCGCCGCTGACGGCGTTGAAATCGGGCAGCGACTCGCCCAGATCGGGACGACAGATCACATAATCGTGCGGCGTCAGGCGCAACGCATCAATAAACCAACGCGCCTGTTCGCCGATGCGGTCGCGCACCGGGACGGGAGGAATATCCAGCTGAATTAACGCTAAAGACAACTGCGAAGCGGTCATACCGAATCCTTTTTCTGTGAAAGAGGCGTATCGGCTGCAAAGTATTGCATCTCTGTTTTACGCTGTCTCATAACTTTTTCTGAGACTTAACTGCGGCTACGGGATAAGGCGCGCGCCGCGCCGCCTGCACAAAACCACCGCTGCGGCGCTTGTCTGCTGGCTAATACCTGTCATGATAATTAATGGATTACGGCAGACAATAAAGGATAGATACGTGGCGCTGCGTCATTTTTTTCTGGTATTGATGGTTGTATCGATTTGGGCGTTTAATAACGTCGCCATTAAATGGGGACTGCTCGATCTGCCGCCGCTGTTTATGACCTGCATGCGGTTTGTCGTCGTGGCGCTGGTGCTGGTGCCCTTTAACCGCGTCACGCGCGCTCAGCTGCCCTGGCTGGCGGCGCTCGCCTTTACCTTCGGCTTTATGCACTTTTCGCTGCTGTTCGTCGGCATTCGCTACACCGATGCCGGTACCGGCGCGGTGGTGGTGCAGCTGGGCACGCCGATCGCCATGCTGCTGGCGTGGGTGATTCTGAAAGAGTCGCTCTCCTTTATTCAGCTGTTCGGCATCGCCATCTCGCTGAGCGGCGTCGCGGTGCTGACCGGCAGCCCGACCATTCCCAGCTGGTGGGTGCTGGCGCTGCTGTTAACCAGTGCCGTCGGCTGGGCGATCAGCAACCTGATTGTGAAAAAGGCGCCGCCGATTAAGCCGCTCGCCATGACCGGCTGGCTCTCTTTTCTGGCGATCCCGATCGTGGGCGCCACCTCCTGGCTGACTGAATCGCACCAGATCGACGCGCTGCTGCACGCTTCCTGGCGCGGCTGGTTCGGCATCCTCTACAGCGCCATCGCCTCTTCCGTTGTCGCCTATTCCCTGTGGTATGCACTGCTGCGGAAATATAACGTCAACCTGATTATGCCCTACTCGCTGCTGACGCCGGTGCTGGCGGTGATTATGGGCGTACTGGTGCTGGGCGACAGCATGAATCTGTTTAAGATTGCCGGTTCGCTACTGGTTATCTTCGGCACCGCCGTTGCGGTGATCAATATCCGCAACCTGCGCATGCACGCCCGCTTCCCACGTTTTCCGCTGCGGCGGCCGCCCCGTCCGTAACAGGAAAAAAAGGCCATCCCTTGCTAAGGTGAAAGAGCAACGTAGCGAGGGAGAAGAAGATGGATACCAATCTGGCGGCACGACTCTGGCAGCAGCTCTGGCACGGTTTACGCGATGAGCACACGCCGGTTCCTCAGATCGTCTGGCAGGGGCATGACGCCTTTTGTTCCGTTTATCCGGTCAGCGAGCTGGCCGCCGCCAGCATCGCGCTGGCTGCGCAGGCAGCGGCGGCGCTGACCGGCAATCCGGCAAAACCGCGGCTGGATGCGCATCTCGCCTCGCGCTGGTTTCAGCACAGCTTTCGTCCGATCAATCGTCCGCTGCCGCCCGCCTGGGATGCCTTCGCTGGCGACTACCAAACCGCCGATGGCTGGATCCGTCTGCATACCAATGCGCCGCACCATCGCCAGTCGATGGAGCGCGTATTGGGCAAACAGCCCGACCGCGCGGCGCTGGCGCGGATTGTGGCGGGCTGGCAAAAGCAGACGCTGGAACAGGCGATTGTCGATGCGGGCGGCTGTGCCGCAGAGATGCGCAGCCTTGAGGCGTGGCGACAGCATCCGCAGGGCCAAAGCGTGGCGCAGGAGCCGCTGATCGCCTGGCAATCGCAGGCGGAAAGCGCGCCGCCCGCCTGGGCCCTGCCTATCGCTCGCCCGCTTCACGGCGTGCGGGTTCTCGATTTAACGCGCGTTATTGCCGGGCCGGTGGCGACGCGGTTTCTTGCCGGACTGGGCGCCGAGGTGCTGCGCCTCGATCCGCCCGACTGGGAAGAACCCACGCTGGAAGAAGAGATGATGCTGGGCAAACGCTGCGCGCGTCTCGATCTGAAAAGCGACGCGGGCCGCCAGCAGTTTGAACGGCTGTTAATGCAGACGGATGTGTTGGTGCATGGCTATCGCGCCGACGCGCTGGAGGCGCTGGGCTATGACAGCGCGCGCTTACAACAGCTTGCGCCAGGCCTGATCGACGTTAGCCTGAACGCCTGGGGCTGGAGCGGCCCGTGGCGTAACCGGCGCGGTTTCGACAGCCTGGTACAGATGGCGTGCGGCATCGCCGACGCCGGACAGCGCTGGCACGGCGCCGACACGCCGCAGCCGCTGCCGGTACAGGCGCTGGATCACGCCACCGGTTATCTGATGGCCGCCGCGGCGCTGGAAGGGATGCGCCAGCGCGTCACCCATGGCACCGGCGTGAGGGCGCGTTTGTCGCTGGCGCGCACCGCGCATTTGCTGACCTCGCATCCTTATCCGGCGGGCATGGCGGCCGCCGGTCTCGCTCCGTCGTTGCCTTATGATGAGCGCGATACGCTGGAGCTGACCCCGCTCGGCCTCGGCTATCGCCTGAAACCGCCGTTCTGGCTGCCCGGCACGCCGCTGCTCTGGTCGCGGGCGGGCGGACCGCTGGGCGCAGCCGAACCGATCTGGCTGACGCCCTGAGGTTTACGCTTCGTCGTCCGCGTCCGCCTCGTGATCCTCTTCCGCTTCGGCCAGCTCTTCGCGCATCGCCTGTAACGCTTCGCGGCTGATTGCCGCCAGCGTGCGGTAAAAACCGCTGGCGGCGTGCGCCTCTACCTTGCCGAGGAATGCGCCGCACCAGGGCAGCAGCAGCTGATCGAACAGCGCAATCTGCGCCTGGATCTCATCTTCCTGCGCCTGGTCTTCCAGCCAGGAGGCCGCCAGCAGCAGCGCGCCGAAGCTGTCGGCGGGCGCGTCCGTCAACGGCATGCCGCGCTGCTGTAAAAAGCTGCGCGCCTCCGCCTCTGTCGGCCCCTCTTTCCACTGCGATCCGTACGGCGGCACTTTGCATTCACTCCCGACGAACAGCGCATTGTAATCGGCCGCCAGCGTCTGCGGATCGCAGTGCTGACGCAGGCGCGCCAGCAGCTCATCCTGCTCCAGCGGCCAGTGCTGTTGCAGCTTGCCTTCGCGGATCAGGGTGAACAGCGGCTCCAGCAGCGGGTCCTGCGGCTGGCGATTAAACAGCGAGCCGATTACGCGGCAGATGATGGAAAACTCATTCATTACTTTCAGTCCGTTCAGAGGTGATAACGCCGCCGTTAAAAATCAGCAAAGGCGTCGAGAGGCTTCCCGCCCCGCATTTCAAGAAAATCGAGCAGGCGGCGCGGCGTGACATTTAACACGCGATCCTCAGGAAAATCCACCTCGCGCGTAATGCGCAGGCAATGTTCGAAGTTCCCCAGGGTAAAAGCGGTATGGGAATCGGAGCCGAACGCCAGCAGGCCGCCAGCGTCGCGTACCGCTTCGGCGATGGCGCGGCAGTTAGGTTCGCTGCCGGGACGCGAATGGGTAAAGGAGGAGTTGTTGATCTCCAGCGCCACATTATATTCCGCCGCGGCGGCGGCAATGGCCGGAATATCGACCGGGAACTTCGGATTGCCGGGATGAGAGATAATATGCACGTTGCCGCTGGCCATCGTGGCGATCATCGCCTCGGTGTGCGACGCCTTATCGCGCGGCGCGTAAACGGGCTCGTGAAAGCCCGCCACCACCAGATCCATCGCGTCAAGCATACGGCCAGTGCAGTCGATTTCGCCCTCGTTATTTTTAATATTCGCTTCGATGCCGCGCAAAATGCCGATGCCATCCACCACGCGCGGCCAGACGTGCATATTGATAAAGTGCCAGTAGTGCGGCGCATCGGCCATATCAGGGCCGTGATCGGTGATAGCGAACAGTTTGATGCCGTTTTGCTTCGCGGCGGCGATATAGTCATGCAGCGTACTGTAGGCGTGGGTGCTGGCGACGGTATGCATATGTAGATCAACAGGATACATTCAGCTTTTTCTCCTTTAAAAAGAGACGGCAGGCGCGCTGCCGTAGTGACAGTTAATAGCCGCGCGTTAAATCGACGCGTCCTTCCGGCTGCTGGCCCGCCTCAAGTTGGCGGATCGCGTCGGCGATATAGTCCATCGCTTCGCTTTGCAGGGTGACGGCGGCATTATGCGGGGTTAACGTGACGCGCGGATGATGCCAGAACGGGTGATCGGGCGTAAGCGGTTCGTTGACGAAAACATCCAGCGCCGCGCCCTTGATTTTTTCGCTGTTCAGCGCCGCCAGCAGATCGTCCTCCACGACATGCGCGCCGCGCGCCAGGTTCATCACAAACGCGCCGTCATTCAGGCGATCGAGCAGCTGGCGATTAATGATACCGACGGTTTGCGGCGTGTTCGGCAACAGGTTGATCAGCACCTGGGTGCCGGAGAGAAAATCATTCAGCTGCGCCTCGCCGTGGAAGCTTTCAATCCCATTCAGCTGTTTCGGCGAGCGGCTCCAGCAGCGCAGCGGGAATCCCCAGGGCTTCAGGCTTTCCGCCACGCTCAGCCCCAGCACGCCCGCGCCGAGAATGCCGACGGTAAAGTTTTCACGACGGTAGTTGGGCAGCGGCTGCCAGAGCGCCTGCTGTTGCTGACGCCGGTAGTCGTCGAAACGACGGAACCAGCCCAACAGGGTATGCACGGCGTACTCCTGCATCTGCAACCCCATGCCGGTATCTTCCAGGCGAAACAGCGGCACGGCGGGATCGATCATATCGGGATGATGTTGCAGCTGTCCCAAAATATCATCGACGCCTGCGCCGATGGCGAAGATCGCTTTCAGACCGCCGCGACCGCGCAGCATCTCCACCGGCGCGCTGCGCACCAGCGCATAGTCGGCATGCGCCTTATCGTCCGGCTGCCAGGGACGCAAACGCGCCTGCGGCAGACGCTGTTTCAGCCCCTGTCGCCACTTTTCCGGGTTAAAGGTAGGATGCCAGAAGATGATGTCCATAATGCCTCCTTATCGTTATTTTTCCCCAAGGCTCAGGGAAAACGGAGGCGCTGGCAAGTAAAAAATGATCGGGCTTGCGTCGGGCGACGCAAGCCCGGTGGCGGTTATGCCGACGGCGCGACAGGCTGGATCAGTCTGCGCAGCAGCGGCATCAGGCAGAGCATCACCAGGCCGACGGCGGCGGCGCCCCAGCCCAACAGACTAAAGATGTGGCTGTAGCCAGGGTTGGTCAGCACGGCGCTGCTGCCGCTGTTTTCCGGCATCAGCGCCGAGACGTAGCCCGCCAGCACTGACGCTACGCCGGTCACCATCATCCAGCAGCCCATCATGATGCCCTGATAGCGGGTCGGCGCCAGCTTGCCGATCATCGCGTAGCCGATCGGCGAAATCAGCAGCTCGCCAATGCTTTGCAGCAGGTAGCTGAAGAAGATCCATTTAAACGCCACCATGCCGTCGCCGCCTGCCAGCATAATGCCGAGCGGCAGTACCAGCATTCCCAGCCCGATGCAGAACAGCGAGCTGGCGAACTGCAGCGGAATATCGATGCGCCAGCCGCGCTGACGCAGACGGTTAAAGGCCACGGCCAGCAGCGGCCCGCCGATAACGATCACCAGCGTGTTGATATTCTGCACCCACTGCGGCGCCACGCGCATGCCCCAGACGTTGAGGTTGATATTATGTTCGACAAACAGCATCAGCCCCATCGGCGCCAGTTGATAGAGCATCCAGAAGACCAGCGAGCCGAGCGCCAGCAGCAGATACGCGGTCATGCGGCGCTGCTCGTCGCGCGGGCGATGGCGCAGCGTGGTGACGCACAGCAGCAGAAAGATCAGACCCCCCAGGCCAATCACGAAGGAGCCGGTGAAATCGGCGTGAGTCAGCATCACGCGGATAACCGGCACCAGGATCACCAGTACCGCCAGCCCGACCAGCATCCGCAAGCGGAACTGGCGCGGATTCGCATGCAGTAGCGGCGTATCGATATCCGCCAGAATTTTCCAGCGCAGCAGGCTAATGATAATCGCCAGCGCATTGCCAACGGTGGCGAACAGGAACAGCGCCTGATAATGCTCGCCCAGCTGGAAGTAGCCCGCGCCGGTAAAGCCGATAAAGAAGCCCAGGTTCATCCCGGCGTAGTTCCAGAGGAAGGCGCTTTCACGGCGCTGGTCATCCGGCGCGAAGCGCTGCGTCAGCATCATATTGATGCAGGTGACGTTGAGGCCGCTGCCGGTAAGGAACATCGCCAGCCCCCAGTAAAGCCCCTGCGCGCTTTCTCCCGACAGCACCCAGCAGCCTGCCACCTGCAATACCATACCCAATACGAACAGGTTGCGGTTGCTGAGGAAGCGTCCGCCCAAATAACCGCCGAACAGATGCAGGCCATAGTTGAAGGCGCCGAACACGCCCATGGTGGCGTTCGCCTGCGCCTCGCTGAAGCCCAGCCGTTTAGTGGCGTAGAGCACCAGCGTGGAATAGAGCACGGCGAAGCCGAGCGTTGCGAAGATTTGAATAAAAAACAGCGCTCCGGCTCCGGCCGGACTCCCCTGCGGTTGCGCTTTCGATACGTTGTTCAAGCTGACCTCAGTGATTTTTAAGCATTTAGAGCGCATTAGTATGCATCTTTTACGGGGGTTATGCAGTCTGATTTCGGGCTTCTACCATTTTCTGCCTGCTTTTCGGTTATTTTCACGGCGAAGTGGTTTAAAACTGACTAAACGCATCATTTAACGAAGAAAGTTGATTGACGCGACGACGTAAAGCCCCTACATTAGCGCCCGTCAGCAGTGTGCCTGTTGACGACAATATGGTGAGGTGTCCGAGTGGCTGAAGGAGCACGCCTGGAAAGTGTGTATACGGCAACGTATCGGGGGTTCGAATCCCCCCTCACCGCCATTATTTCACGAGAAAGCCTGAGCGAACGTTCAGGCTTTTTTGTATGCATACAGCACCCACGAGGGGGGTAATGAGAACCCCCGCCGGGTAATGACTCCAACTTATTGATAGTGTTTTATGTTCAGATAATGCCCGATGACTTTGTCATGCAGCTCCACCGATTTTGAGAACGACAGCGACTTCCGTCCCAGCCGTGCCAGGTGCTGCCTCAGATTCAGGTTATGCCGCTCAATTCGCTGCGTATATCGCTTGCTGATTACGTGCAGCTTTCCCTTCAGGCGGGATTCATACAGCGGCCAGCCATCCGTCATCCATATCACCACGTCAAAGGGTGACAGCAGGCTCATAAGACGACCCAGCGTCGCCATAGTGCGTTCACCGAATACGTGCGCAACAACCGTCTTCCGGAGCCTGTCATACGCGTAAAACAGCCAGCGCTGGCGCGATTTAGCCCCGACGTAGCCCCACTGTTCGTCCATTTCCGCGCAGACGATGACGTCACTGCCCGGCTGTATGCGCGAGGTTACCGACTGCGGCCTGAGTTTTTTAAGTGACGTAAAATCGTGTTGAGGCCAACGCCCATAATGCGGGCGGTTGCCCGGCATCCAACGCCATTCATGGCCATATCAATGATTTTCTGGTGCGTACCGGGTTGAGAAGCGGTGTAAGTGAACTGCAGTTGCCATGTTTTACGGCAGTGAGAGCAGAGATAGCGCTGATGTCCGGCAGTGCTTTTGCCGTTACGCACCACCCCGTCAGTAGCTGAACAGGAGGGACAGGTGATAGAAACAGAAGCCACTGGAGCACCTCAAAAACACCATCATACACTAAATCAGTAAGTTGGCAGCATCACCTTCATCCTTTATTGAATACTTTTTGTTTAAAGCGGATAAACATTGCCGTTTAAGACGCTCCGCGATTTATTGACGAAAGGCGGAAACTTTCCAGGACGTAGCTTCTGTGGGGTAAGCAGAATGGCATGAAAGCAAGACCTGGACAAAAGTTCAGGTATAAACCCTAATCCAACTCACATTTCCCACCCTGACTACAAGCAAACTATTAAAATTCGTCTAATGTTTTTTGAAGGGTCAAACACTTACAGGCTATGTCTGGTCTGGACAAGGAGAATACTGATGACGAAAAAGGCCGCAACCACTCAATGGAAAGGCGCACTGGTACTGCCGATGCTGATCGCCGGCGCGCTGACAACGGGATCGTTTTATGTACAAGCAGCGGAAGAGCAGCACGCGCCGCAGCCGCCGGATGTACGCCTTGGGCCGCTTTATCATGCGGTGCAGTCGGCTAAGTTCTTCCCGGATCAGAAAACCTTTGCGGATGCGGTGCCGAAATTTAATCCGGCATCGATTCTTGCCGACTGGCAGATGCAGAAAAATCAGCGCAATTTTGATTTGCGCCGTTTTGTCGACAGTAATTTCACCCTGCCCGCCAAAGGCGAAGCTTACGTGCCGCCCGCTAATCAGAGCCTGCGCGAGCATATCGATGGCCTGTGGCCGGTGCTGACTCGCACTACCGATAAGGTAAACCAGTACGATTCGCTGCTGCCGCTGCCGAAACCCTACGTGGTGCCAGGCGGCCGCTTCCGTGAAGTCTATTACTGGGACAGTTACTTCACGATGCTGGGACTGGCGGAAAGCGGCCACTGGGATCGCGTGCGGGATATGGTGGATAACTTTGCTCACGAGCTGGACGTCTACGGGCATATCCCCAACGGCAACCGCAGCTATTACCTCAGCCGTTCGCAGCCGCCCTTCTTCAGCCTGATGGTCAATTTGCTGGCCCAGCATGAGGGAGAGAGCGTCTACAGCAAATACCTGCCGCAGTTGCAAAAAGAGTACAAATACTGGATGGCGGATGCGCAAAGTGTCGCATCCGGCAGCGCCAGCAAGCGCGTCGTTAAGCTGAAAGATGGCACGGTGCTGAACCGCTACTGGGATGCGCGCGACGTACCGCGCACCGAATCTTATATGGATGATATCGCCACGGCGGAAAAAGCGACCCAGCGCAATAAAGCGGATCTTTATCGCGACCTGCGCTCCGGCGCAGCGTCCGGCTGGGACTTCAGTTCACGTTGGTTCGACGATCCGAAAAATCTCTCTACGATCCGTACCACGGAAATCGTACCGGTGGATCTGAACGCCCTGCTGTTCCATCTGGAGAAAACCCTGGCGCACGCCAGCAAGGTGGCGCTCAATGATGAAGAGAGCCAACGCTACGAAGCGCTGGCGAAGAAACGTCAGGCAGCGATCAACCGTTATCTGTGGAATGAAAAAGGCGGCTGGTATGCGGATTATGACTGGAAACGCAACAGCGTACGCACGCAGCTGACGGCAGCCGCCCTCTTCCCGCTCTATATGAAGGCGGCAACCGACGATCGCGCGGCGAAAACCGCCGATGCGGTGGAAAAACAGCTGCTGAAAGCGGGCGGTCTGGTGACCACCACCGTGCATAACGGCCAGCAGTGGGATGCGCCGAACGGCTGGGCGCCGTTGCAGTGGGTGGCGGTCGAAGGGCTGAACAACTACGGCAAGCAGACGCTGGCGAAAGAGATCGGCATCCGCTTCCTGGATAACGTGCAGGCTACCTATGACCGCGAGCATAAGCTGGTGGAAAAATATGTGGTTGAAGGCAATCTGGGCGGCGGCGGCGGCGGCGAATATCCGTTACAGGATGGCTTCGGCTGGACCAACGGCGTCACCCTGAAGCTGATGGATATGTACTGTCCGAAAGGCGTGACCTGTAATAACGTCGGTGATTTGAAGAAAGCGCAGTAATGAATAACAGCCTGGCGACGTGGCCAGGCTGGCTTTCCCCCGTCTTAATCCTCTGAAACCACACCATTTATCTGGAAATAATCGGATAAATTACATCTTGAATCATCAAGAGAGAAAGATAATAATTCTCATTAGTTTTCGCAATTACATGAGATTAACCTCTCATTTACCTTTTCCGGCCGCGTGCTGTCGCCGAAGCGGCCTTTTCGCTCTGTTTAAGGGATATAAGATGGGAATGCCTTTCAACCTGAAACGTTCCGCGCTGCTCTGCTCGCTGGCGCTTGCCGTACCGGGTTTCGTTATTGCCGCCGATACGCTGGTGGTCACCGCGCAGCCAGCCGAAACCGCCGATTCGCCGACCTCTGGCTATACCGCCAAAACCAGCGCCGGCGCGACAAAAACCGATCGACCGTTGATTACCACCGGCCAGTCCGTTTCGGTGGTGACGCGGCAGCAGATCGAAGATCAGGGCGCGATGGATGTTAACCAGGCGCTGAACTACAGCTCCGGCGTCTTTACCAACTTCGCCGGCGCGGCCACACGCTACGACACGGTTTCGCTGCGCGGCTTCCACGGCGGCGACGTTGATAATACGTTCCTCGACGGTCTGCGTCTGATGACTGACGGCGGCAGTTATAATGCGTTGCAGGTCGATCCCTGGTTCCTTGAGCGTATCGACGTGATTAAAGGCCCCTCTTCCGCTCTGTATGGTCAGACGGTGCCCGGCGGCCTGGTGATGATGACCTCGAAACGGCCGCAGTTTCAGCAGGAAGGCCATTTCCGTCTGATGGCGGGCAATAACAACACCACCGGCGCCGCCTTCGACTACACCAACGCAATAAACGAACAGTGGGCGTTTCGTCTTACCGGCATCACCCGCCACAGCGATACCCAGTACGATCACACGCGTGAAGAACGTTACGCGATTTCGCCTTCCCTGCTCTGGCAGCCTGACAGCGACACCTCGCTGTTGCTGAAAGCGTATCTGCAAAAAGATCCGTCCGGCGGCTATCACGGCTCGGTGCCGGGCGAAGGCAGCATCACGGCGCACAATGGCCAAAAGCTCAGCAACGGTTTCTATGACGGTGAAAGCGCCATCGACCAGTTCAAGCGCCGCGAACAGATTTACAGCTACCAGTTCTCACATCGTTTTAACGACACCTGGGCTTTCCGCTCCAACGCCAGCTATACCCATTCCAACGTCGATCTGGATCAGGTTTATCAGATTGGCTGGCGCGGCGATAGCGACCTGCTGGATCGCTACTACTCCGGCGAGCGTTCTTCGCTGGACGCCTTTGCTATCGATAACCAACTGGAAGCTGATTTCACCACCGGCGAAGTGGAACATACGCTGGTGCTGGGCGCGGATTACCATCAGTATCGCGACAGCCTGTGGGACGCCAGCGCTTATGTCGATCCGCTGAACGCCCGCACTGGCGAAGGCGGCTCGCGCTTCTGGCAGCGGGCATGGGATCCTGCAAACCCTGACGCGGACCGCATCGCCGGCCTTTACGCTTATGAACAAACGCGCCGCTACCACCAGACGGGCGTCTATTTACAGGATGAAATGGCGTGGAATAAGTGGCATATGACCCTGTCGGGCCGCTACGATCGCCTGGTGGCGAAAAGCACCAACGACACCACCGACACCAGCCGCCGTCGCTCCGATGACCATATCAGCGGTCGCGCCTCGCTGCTCTACGCCTTCGATAACGGCGTGTCGCCTTACGTTAGCTACAGCCAGGCAGTCACCCCTTCGAGCCTGCCGGACGCGAACGGCGATCTGCTGAAGCCGACCACCGCCGAACAATATGAGGCAGGCGTGAAGTATCAGCCGACCGGCACCGCCGATATGTACTCCATCGCGGTTTACGATCTGACGCAGAAAGATGTCGGCAACCGTATTGTGAATACCTCTTATTATGAGCCTGCCGGTAAGGTGCATTCACGCGGGCTGGAGCTGGAAGCGCGTAATCAGATTACGCCGCGCTTCAGTACCATCGCCAACTATTCGGTGACGCGCGTGCGCATGAAAGATAGCGTTGACGGCAACGATGGACACACGCCGTACGTGACGCCGAATCAGATCGCTTCGCTATGGGGCAACTATAAGTTCGATTATGGCATTAGCGCCGGCGCAGGCGTGCGCTATATCGGCAAACAGTGGGCGGATAATGAAAATACCACTCGTCTGCCATCGACAACGCTGCTGGATGCCTCGGTGCGCGCCGACCTCGGCGTCTGGAATAACAAGCTGAAAGGCGCCTGGGTGCAGGTGAATGCCAATAACCTGACCGATCGCGATTATGTCGCCGCCTGTTACGGCACCGGCAACTGCTACTGGGGCGCAGAGCGTTCGGTTGTGGCGACCGTGGGCTACGATTTCTGATGCGCTAAAGATAAGAGAGGCATTCGCCTCCTTTATCTGGCGGCCATCTGTTTAGCTAAAGCCCGCGCGTGAGTCGCATAATAAAGGAGGCATTCGCCTCCTTTTTTATGAGTACGCTACCGGTATGTTCAGCCGCCCAGCGCGGCGGCGATAGTTTCCTGCCAGGGCGTTGTGGGGCGACCAATCAGCTGGCTCAGCGTGCGGCTTTCGTCAAACAGGCCGCCCTGCGCCGCGCCCGCGTCGGAATCGGCCAGCATCTCCGCCAGGCCCTGCGGCAGTCCCGCGCCGATCAGCAGTTCGGCAAACGCCTGCTGCGGCAGATTATGCCATGCGACCGGCACGCCGCTCTGACTGGCGATCTCCGCCGCGAATTCCGCCAGCGTGTAGCTGCTGTCGCCAGCCAGTTCATAAACCTTTTCCTGCGGCGTCGCCTGCGAGATAACTACCGCCGCCGCCTGCGCATAATCGCGCCGCGCCGCAGAGGAGATGCGCCCTTCCGCCGCCGCACCGGTAAAGGCGTTGAATTTCAGCGCGGCGGGAATGCTGGCCGCATAGTTTTCGGTGTACCAGCCGTTGCGCAGCAGCGCGAACGCCAGACCGGACTCGCGCAGCGCGGCTTCGGTTTGCAAATGTTCCTGCGCCAGACCCAGCGGAGAACGATCGGCGTGCAGCAGGCTGGTATAGGCGACAAAGCGCACAGCGTTTTTCTTCGCCGCATCAATCACCGCCTGATGCTGCGCCACCCTCTGCCCCACTTCGCTGGAGGAGATCAGCAGCAGGCGATCCACGCCCGCCAGCGCCTGCTCCAGCGCAGCGGAGTCGTTATAATCCGCCTGGCGCACGGTGACGCCTTTGGCCGCCAGATCGCGCGCACTCTCCGGGTTACGCACTATCGCCACGATCTTTTCAGCAGCGACGTCGTTTAACAGGCTTTCAATGGTCAAACGGCCAAGCTGGCCGGTCGCGCCGGTAATTGCAATCATCTTCTTTTCTCCCTTTCAATCTACGGTGGTAGAAAAGCAGCGTAAAAGATACACTTTCTAAAAGTAAGTACTTACAGGAATGTTAGCATGGAAAAAAATCACTTAGCCTTTACCGACGCGTCTCCGCTACGCGGCGAGCTGCTGAATCCTGACTGCCCTTCGCGCGAATTGCTGAAACGCATTACCAGCCGCTGGACGATGCTGGTGATGCTGGCGCTGCGCGATCAAACGCTGCGCTTTAGCGAGATTCGCCGCGCCATCGGCGGCGTCAGCGAACGGATGCTGGCGCAGACGCTGCGTTATATGGAGGAGGATGGCCTGCTGGTGAGAAAAGCGTATGACGTGGTGCCGCCGCATGTGGAATACCGCCTGACCCCGCTGGGCCGCGAGGCGAGCGAGCATGTGCTGGCGCTAACCGACTGGCTGGAACATCGCTTTCCGGCTATTCAGCAGCAGCGGCAAAAACCAGAACGGCGCACATAAAAAAGGAGGCCCGAAGCCTCCTTTTTATTATGCGCGATAATCAGTGACGCACTTTACGGTAGATAAACAGCACCACAATGGCGCCGATAACCGCGACCACAAAGCTGCCGAAGTTAAAGCCGTCAACTTTGCCAAAGCCGAACAGCGTACTGATCCAGCCGCCGACGACCGCACCGATAATGCCGAGGATAATCGTGATAATGAAACCACCACCATCTTTACCAGGCATGATCCATTTAGCGATGATACCGGCGATTAAACCAAAAATGATCCATGACAGAATTCCCATCTGTAGCTCCTTATTATTTACGGCTAATTAACATACCAACGATAAATCCCACTACGGCGCCGGCGCCAACGCCTGCCCAGGGGTTACTTCTCACATACGAACACGCCTGATGCGTTGCGTTGTTCATTCCACAGCAGAGACCGCTACCTGCTTCACGGGTGCGATCTTGCGCATATTCGAGGCTGTCGCGCGTATCTTTTTTCGAAAACATTACCTGCCCTCCTGAAACGTTAGCGGCCATCCTGCTCAACTCACTTCTGGCAACAAGTATAGGACAAATTTCTAACTCTGTGATTTCAGGCAAAACTTTCCAGAAAAAAATTACCGAAAAATATTACCGACGCCGTAAACCTCCCGGCGGCGCTGCCGATAATCCTGAGGTAACAGTAACTGTAACTTTTTTTGACAAGCGCTGGAGCAGTAAGTGAAAGACACCGACAATGAACAGTTTTACAAGCGCGGTACGCTGGCTGTGCTGGGCGTGTTGCGCGATATCGAGCGTGAAGATACGCCGGTAATGGTCGCCCACGCGCGTGGCCAGTTTATTAGCCGCGTGCTGTTTGTTGATAAAGAGCAGATGATTATCGATTATGGCAGCAACGATTACGACAACCAGGTAACGCTGGAGATGCGCGCGCTGACCGTAACGGCGGAAATGCGCGGCGCCAAAGTGGAATTTATCCTGCCGCAGCTGAACCCTACCCAGTTCGATGGCCTGCCCGCCTTCAGCGCTCCGCTGCCGTCGGAACTGTTACAGATCCAGCGGCGCGAATATTTCCGCATCAGCGCGCCGCTGGCGCCGGTTTTTTACTGTCACGCCACCTGGCCGGGCGGCGGCAGAGCGCGTTTCCGTTTACAGGATCTGTCGTTAGGCGGCGTGGGCGTGTTGGTGGAGAGCAAGCTGCCGGAAAACGTCGCCAGCGGCGATATCTGGCGTGGCCTGCGGCTGGATATGGGCGAATATGGCGAGATGCAGGTGGACGCCCAGCTGCTGCATGTGGGAACGCGCACCACCGTTAGCAGCAAGAATGAGACGATTCACACGCCGCGTCTGAGCTTCCGCTTCACCTCGCTTAGCGCCGTACAGGAGCGCCAGCTGCAACAGGTTATCTTCGCCCTTGAACGCGCGGCGCGCGAAAAAGCGATGCGCTTCCGTTAAACACGGCTTTCCATCGACCTGGCAAACGGCATAGCCCTGAGCCAGGCTTACAGTTGATTTTTTTGCCCGATCAACCGTAAGGAGATACTCCCTGATGGAGGACATACTTTCCGATCAGACGCTGTCGCTACTCACCAATCAGTCATTCTGGATCAACACCGCTATCGTCGTGGGCGGCACCCTGATCATCTACTGGGTGCTGCGATCGCTGATTGCCTTTATCAGCACCCGCCTGGGGCGCTTCAGCGAGCATCACTCATCGCGCTTTTACAATATCGCCGTTGAAATGCTGCGCACCACCAGCCGGCTGCTGCTGTTTATTTTCTCCCTGCTGATCGCCATTAAATTTATCGATTTGCCCGCCACCTGGCGCAGCGCCGTCGATCACGGCTGGTTTATCGCGCTGATTTTTCAGTTCGCGCTCTGGCTCGACTGCGGCGTGCGCCTCTGGCTGCGCAATATGCTGCGCGACCCAACGCACGTACGCAACCCGGTCACCATGGTGATCCTTGGCATTATGCTGCGGGTATTTATCTGGGCGATTATCCTGCTGGCGATCCTCTCCAACATGGGCGTCAATATCACCGCGCTGGTGGCCAGCTTAGGCGTCGGCGGCATCGCGGTGGCGCTGGCGATCCAGACGGTGCTGAGCGATGTCTTCGCGTCGTTGGCGATTGGCATCGACAAGCCGTTTGAAATCGGCGACTTTATCGTTTTCGGCGACGTTGCCGGTTCAATCGAACATATTGGACTTAAAACTACCCGCATCCGCAGCCTGAGCGGCGAGCAGATCGTCTGCTCCAATGCCATTCTGTTGCAGCAGACGATTCATAACTACAAGCGGATGCAGGAGCGCCGCATTCAGTTCCGCTTCGGCATTAGCTATCACACGCCGGCGGAGAAAGCGCGCCAGATCGGCGGCATCGTGAAGGAGATTATTCAGGGCGTGGAGCAAACGCGTTTCGACCGCGCGCATTTCCTGTCGTTCGATGTCTCCCAGCTGACCTATGAAGTGATCTACTACGTCACCGACGCCGACTACAACAAATATATGGATATTCAGCAGGAGATTAACCTGCAGCTGATGGAACGGCTGGCGGCGCTGGACGTCCATTTCGCCTTCCCGATCCGCCATGTGCAGTTCACCGGCGGTATCCTGCCGGAGGTGAACGTCGCGGATTCCGCCTCCAATGAAGAAGGCGAGAACAAATCACCAGCGTCTAAGCGTCAGATGGTGCGGTAAGCAGTATTGACTTTCCACAGGTAGCGCGGCGCCTGTGCGGCCGGATGCCGGGTTTGCACATGGCGCCGAAATTCATCGGGCGACATATCATTAATCATGGCGATGGCGCGATCGCGGTCGCGTGAGAAGGTGCGCAGCAGCGCGCCCGCGCCGTTGGCATAGGCAACGATGGTAGCGTAGCGCAGCGTTTCAGGATCGCGGATGCCGGAAAGCATCCGCTGTTGCAGCAGATGGATATAGGCGGTGCCGATATCGATATTTTTCGCCGGATCGCGCAGCTCAGCGGCGGTCGGCTGTCCGCGTCGTCCCTGCGCTCGGTAGACTTCGCGCCCGGCGGTGGAGGCTTTTATCTGCATCAGGCCGACGGCATTGGAGCGGCTGACTACGTCCGGGTTGCCGCCCGATTCAACGCTGATGATAGCGCTGATTAAACGCTCATCCACGCCGTAGTGGCTGGCGGCATTTTCGGTAAACATCGACCAGGCTTGCGATACGCGGCTCGGCGGCGCTTTGGTTAACGGGGTTTGCTGCTGATGAGCGACATGTCGGGCATTTTCGCTGGCACAGCCCGACAGTAACAGTGCAGAAAGCACAAGCAGTCTGAATTTCACGCTATAAGGTTCCTCGAAGCCTGGTTGCTCTGTTCCATGTTACTTACCGGTTCGCTTTTAAAAATTGCCGCTTTTCCTAATTCGCGAATAAAGTGTGACAAATGATGATTTTACGTCGCCGTTTCGTCATCATTACGCCAGTTGGACCGCGAAAAAAGCGAAAAGATGCCGGATTTCTGCGCAGAAAACCGGCGCAGCTCACAAATCAGACAGCGCAACCGCGTAAACGGGCGCAGCGAAGGAAACGCTTCCCTGCCGTTTGTCGGTTTTGCCGCTGTCCGCTCTGTCCAGGTATTCAGGAGCCGCTATTAATGAATTCACAAACGCCCCGCACTATCCATCTGATTGCCCCGTCAGGCTATTGTCATAACCAGGCCGCCGCCGCGCTGGGCGTGCAGCGGCTGGAGGCTGCAGGCCATCAGGTAGCGAATCAGAGCGTCATCAGCCGTCGCTTTCAGCGCTTTGCCGGCAGCGACGCCGAACGATTGCAGGATATCAACGCCCTTGCCCGCCTGAGCCCGCTGCCCGATATCATTCTGGCGGTACGCGGCGGCTATGGCGTCACGCGGCTGCTGGAGCAGATCGACTACAGCGGCCTGAAGCAGCAGCTCGCAGGCAAACCGACGGCGCTGTGCGGTCATAGCGATCTGACCGCGTTGCAGCTGGCGCTGCTGGCGAAAACCGGGCTGATCACCTTTAGCGGCCCGATGTTAAGCGGCAATTTCGGCGCGCCTGAACTCAGCGAGTTCACCTGGCGCCATTTCTGGCAGGCGCTGACCGAACCGGAATTCACGCTGCAATGGTCCAGCAACAGCGCAGCGCTGCCCGCGCTGGAAGGCACGCTGTGGGGCGGCAACCTGGCGATGCTGATGACGCTGCCAGGCACGCCGTGGCTGCCGCTTATCGAAGGCGGGATTCTGGTGATCGAGGATATTAACGAGCATCCGTTCCGCATCGAACGCATGCTGCTACAGCTCCATCAGTGCGGCGTCCTGGCGCGCCAGCGCGCCATCGTGGTGGGCAGCTTTACCGGCTTTATGCCGTCAGCCTATGACAACGGCTTTGACTTCGCCGTCGTCTGGCAACGCATTCGCGATATTACCGGCCTGCCGGTGATCGATGGGCTCGATTTCGGGCACGACTGGCAGACCGTCACGCTGCCGCTGGGGGCGCGCGGCCAGTTAAGCGTTGAGGGCGGCCAGGCGCGCCTGCGCGTCAGCGGCCATCCGGTGCTGCGCCAGGAAGGCGCGTCTCAGGCGACGGGCTGAGCCTGCGCGCGGCGTTATGAGTCGACGCGGCGATCGTCAAAGCGCTCCAGCGTTACCGCTTCCACCTCGCGTTTGGTGCTGCGGCTACAGGATTCCAGCTTGTCGCTCTTGTGCCTGGCGAACCAGACCTGGTTACGGGTGTGATTAATAATTAATCTGTCGCCGTTGCGAAAACGGGTAATGGCGACCTGCTCGCCGTTATTTATCGTGGTGCGCGTCTGGCCGGAAGCGACCTGAAAATGGTGCGGCGGCCACATTAAAGTGGATAAGCCGTGCTGCGCGCGCGATACGGTCATCACCGGACGCCCCGGACAGGTTATCTGAAATTCCGTCTCGCTGTGTGCAAACGCAGGCCACAGCGTCGCAACGCCAGCTGCGAATAAAAAGTGTTTCATCACGCTCTGTTCCTTCGCGTTGTAAGAAAACCACATTAATCATAGACCTGTCTGCGCCGACGGCGGCGAAAAAATCGCGCGCCGCAGCGCCGGTTTCACGCGCTGCGGTTTGACAGCGCCTGACCCGTGGTTAAGATCGCACGATTAACGGGAGTCCCTTATGTCTGAACTTGATCTGCTGTTCCAGCGGCTGGCCGCTTCGCCCTTTCGCCGCCGGTTCCGTCTGGGCGAGAAAGAGCGTCGCTACTGTCTGGAGAAAGGGCCGGAGATCATCGACCAGCACGCGGCGGATTTTATCGCCAGGCGCCTGGCCGATGCCGAGCCGCGTAACGATGGCAAACAGACGCCGATGCGCGGCCATCCGGTGTTTATCGCCCAGCACGCCACCGCCACCTGCTGCCGGGGCTGTCTGGAGAAGTGGCACAATATCACCGCGCATCAGCCGTTGAGCGCCGCGCAGCAGCGCTATATCGTAACGGTGATTCATGCCTGGCTGGTCAAAGAGATGAACCGCTAAGCGTGCCACATTTTACTGCATCACGCCGGGGCGACTACGCCCCTCAGGGTGATGCCGGATTATTCCTGCTCTGCGGCCACTTCCGCCGCCACCAGCATCAACGCCAGGCCGGCGTCTTCATGGGAGTAATCGCGCATTACGCCTTTTATGCCCGCAATACAGGCTTCCACCTGCGTTTTCTGCGGTTGAGGAAGGTTGGCTACAGCGTGACGAATCAGCATCAGACTCGCTTCTTCTTCTTTCATTCATCGTTTCCCTTTCGTGACAGGGCGCACATATTGCCAAATTTATCGCGTCAAACCAAGTTAAGACATTTTTTTCACTGGCGCTAACGGGTCGATATGACCGGAGGCCGCCGTTTTCGCTGCGCTGATGCTATGATGATTAAAGCGCATCGCGCCCGTTACTGACCGCTTTGCGGCAGGGAAAGCCACAGAATGAAAAGGCAATGACTATGCTGCGTATGATGGTGTTCACCCTTCCCTTTTTGCTTGCCGCCTGTTCATCCGGCCCGCAGGGGATAGAGTGTCCAGGAAAAGTCGCCACGATTTACGGCCAGGAAACCGCCGTCACGCGCGGCAGGGTATTTGATTTAGTCAGTTCGTTCAGCGTCGCTAACGACGATGTGAAAGTGGAAAGCGGCCCGCTCCATTCCACCGATCGCACGCGCTATATTCCGGCGGCGGTGACGAAAGAAGGGTATCTGGCTCAGCGCATTTCCGATCGCCAGTTCCGCCTGATCGATCCGCAGCAGGATAAGATGATTACCTGGACCTGTGGGAAATAAATTTCCCACAGGTGCGGACGACTTACGCCATGATCTCCTTCAGCAGAATGGCGCATTGACGGCAGGTTTGCGCGCAGTGACGACAGGACAGAAGCTGATATTTGCTGCACTTTTCCGCGCAGGCCTCGCAGGCTTCAATGCAAATCTGATAAAGCTGTAAGGCTGACTCAGTGTTGATCGCGAGGTATTGCGCCGCCAGGCGACATAACGTTGCACACTGTGAAGCCGACTGCAGACAGTCGCGCATCGCTTCCCAGTCGGGCGACATCAAGCCGGAGCTGACGCAACGCTCGCAGGCGGCCGCGCACAGATAGCAGCGTTCAATACAGTATTCGATACGATCAATCATTACATTTTCCTTATTTATATTATCTAATTAGCCTGAATAAAAATGCGTGCAACAGAGGATAAAGTGCCGAACAAACAGGCACATGCATTTCCAGCGACGGCCTAAAACCAGCCTGGCTATTCGGCCCATGGCACAATTTTACCAGGCATTTGTCACCGGATGACGCAGGATAACCAGAACTCACTCAATAAGGCCCTAATATGGAACAGGAAAAACTCAACGACCACTTCGTTACCTTTCCCTACCCACGTGAAAGCTATAGCGACGGCAGCGTTAATTACGGCGGCATCGATCTGATCCATGAAACGCAACGCATTGATGAGATAGAAGAAGCGAAGCGATCGCCGAATCTGCGTCGATTACTGGAGGAGGTGAATTTACAGGATGGGTTATTTATGACGCTCGGCTGCGATTATCGTCTGTTGACGGAGGGAGTGGCGGGCTATGTCGATTTTGCCTTCCGCCCCGGCCTGCCCGCCTTGCTCACGGACGATACACCGAATCTGGATGACTATTTTTGGGCCTATCTGGCGAAGCAGGAGATCGAACACCATATCAGCGACGGCGCGATGGTGGGCTACGCGCGTTCAGCGCTCAAGTGGAGCTGGTCTCCCCTGGAGATCGCCGGCGCGCGTGGTAAAAAGATCACCCTGGCCTTTTGCTGCCAGCGCGCGGAAGATGGTGAATGGTGTCTCGATCACCTGCGTCATTTTTTAGTCACCGAATTCCCTTCTCTGCCTGTGCGGCACGCTGAGTGAGATATCAGGTTTTAATCAGCCGGATGGCGTGTTCTAACACCTTTTGCTCGTCGCGATCGCTGTCGTGACGACGCAGGCGCGTTTGCCACAGCAGGCTGGCGAGCGTGTCGCGTTCGGTATCGAAGCCGCTTTCGGCCAACACAATCACCGCATCGCCAATCACCCGACACACTTCGTCATAATACTCTTCACTCAGTACATCACGTTTCATATCAATCTCCTCCCCCTATAAACCTGGCACAGCTCACGCAGAAAGAAAAATCGCGCGAAAAGTAAAATTAAAGCAAAGACCCAACGGGCCGATAATTTGCTGGGTAGAATCACTCCTTTTTTAATTACCGTTCCGACGCCAGGCGGACAATATGCTTACCCAGATAACACAACAACTCAGTAAGCGGCGGGCAGCGCTGGAACTGTTGAAAAAAAACGATCGCTGCCGGGATGAGATCCTGAGCCAGTTTACGCAGCTGACCAGTCAGCTGCTGGGCATTCCCAGCTGCTTCGTCTCAATTCTTGATGAAGAGCGACAGTACATTAAAGCGGCTCAGCATTTTACGCTGGCGGAGACGACGCTGCAGCAGGCGTTCTGTCGCCATACGGTGCAGTGCGAAAAGATTCTGATTTGCCATGACACCCATCTGGACCCGCGCTTCAGCGATCATCCGCTGACGCGGGGCGCGCCCTTTATTCGCTTTTATGCCGGGGCGCCGCTGGTGTCGGGGGAAGATTACGTTATCGGCACGCTCTGCGTAACCGATACCAGGCCGCACGCCTTTAGCGCAGAGCAGCAGGCCACGCTGACCACGCTGGCGCGCCTGACCGCCGCCTTTCTGGATGCCTGGTACGCTAACGGCTACCTCGATACCGTGACCGGTTTGCCCAATCGTCAGCGGCTGATGCGCGACCTGGAGCTGAGCGCCGATACGTTCCCGCAGCACTCTTATCGGCTGCTGATGATTGACTGCATTGATACGCAGCATATTTTCGAAGTGGCGCGATCGCTCGGCATGGCCGCCTCGGAGGGGTTGCTGCGCGAGCTGACGCAGGTGTTGCATCAGCGGCTGAACGGCGTCAGCGAACCGTTGCTCTACACCATCAGCCACGGCCGCTTCGCGCTGCTGGCGCGCGACGACGACGAGCTGAACGCCCAAACCTGTAGCGAAAAGCTGCGCGGCATTAATGCGCGACTGAGCGACACCATCACGACAGACTTACAGGTGCGCGTCGGTGAAGTGCTGTTCTCTCCCCGTTCACTACCGCCGCGCGAAGCGGTGCGTCGCGCATTGAGCGCGCTGCATGAAGCGATTGCGCGCCAGACGCCCTGGCAGGCGTTCGACAGCGAATGCGACAGCCGACGCAACCAGGAGTTTCAGCTGCTGAACGACCTGGCGCGGGCGGTGCGCGGGCGCTACGGTCTTTATCTGGTGTTTCAGCCGAAAATTTGTCTGCATACCGGTAAACCGGTCGGGCTGGAGGCGCTGCTGCGCTGGAAACACCCGGTGGAAGGAGAGATTCCTCCGGGCCGTTTTATTCCGCTGGCCGTCGGCACCAGCCTGATGGCGGAGCTGACCGACTGGGTGATCGACAGCACCATCCGGCAGCTGCAGCGCTGGGCGGAAAAAGGCATTCATCTGCCGGTCTCGGTTAACGTCAGCGTCTCCGATATCTGCCGTCCCGGCTTCGCCGATCGCCAGGAGGAGCGGCTGCTGCGCTGTGGCCTGACACCGGAATATCTCGGCATCGAATGCCTGGAAACGGAAGAGATCCACGCCAGTCCGGATGCGCTGCACGGCTTCGATATGCTGAAGCTGCGCGGCTTTAAAATTTCGCTCGACGACTTTGGCTCCGGCTACAGCAACATCAGCTACCTGCGCCGCATCCCTATCGACATCATTAAGCTGGATCGCTCATTGATCAGCCGCCTGCAGCTTGACACCGCCAGCGACATTATCGTGCGCAACGTGATTAGCATGCTAAAGGATCTCGATTACGTGGTGCTGGCGGAGGGCGTCGAGGATAAAAGCACCTTTGAACTGCTGCGCCAGCTGGGCTGCGACGAGGTTCAGGGATTTTACTGCGCCGCGCCGATGAAAGCGGCGGCGCTGGAGAAGTGGCTGCGCCAGCAGAGTTATTACGCGCCTTAACCAGTACGCGGCGAATTGCGCCGGTTTGTTCTCCTTGTTTGCGCTTCTGTGCTATAGCTTTTACAACGCTATGTTCTGACAGGCCAAGGAAAAAGGGAGAATAAATTGAAAATATTTTACTTTATTGCGCTAATCGCCGCCGCGCTCTATTTATTTATCAATTTGCCGAAAGAGAAGCACAGACGCGAGCCGGTCGCTTACTGGGGCTGCTGGGCCTATCTGATCGCCTCCGTCATCTACTGGAGCTTTTTCAGTCTGCGGCACCACTTTCATCTCTTCTGATATTCGCCCCCGCGCCGCTCGTTGGCTCGGGGGCGTTTTATGTCGGGTAACGCAGGCTGTTACTCCCATTCACAGACTGAATCGCAACCGCTATTCACTACCGGAGGTCTTGTGAGTAAGAAAGCTCAAACGACTGGCACCCACGAGGCGCATGAAATTATGCTGCGCCGCTGGATCACCGTGGGCCAGCCCGCGGATCGGCTCTATGCGCTGTGGCGAGATCCCGCCACGCTGCCGCAGATTATGGCGCATTTCGCCGACATTACCGTGCTAAACGACGCTGAAGCGGAATGGCACGTCAAGGGGCCGTTGAAGAAAGGCTATCGCTGGCGCACCCGCATCGTCGATGAACAGCCCGGCGTGGTGATCGCCTGGGCATCGCTGGAGGGCGCCGACGTGCCGAATGAAGGCATGCTGCAGTTCCGCCCCGCGCCGGGCGAATGGGGCACCGAACTGACGCTGACGCTGCGCTTCAACCCGCCGGGCGGCAAGATTGGCAAAAAAGTCGCCTCCCTGCTCGATCTGTTCCCTAAAGAGCAGCTCAGCAAGGCGCTGCACCGCTTTAAAAGCCTGGCCGAAACCGGCGAAATCCCCACCCTGGACGGGCAGCCCGCTGGCCGTCACGACAGCCGCAAAGATGAGGAGGCGTAATGCGCGCACTATGCTGGAACGGCGTCAATGACTTACGCGTGGAGACCGTGGCGGACCCTGTGCCGCTCAACCCGCACGACGCCATTATCAAAGTTCGTTTAACCACTACCTGCGGTTCCGACCTGCACGTTATCGACGGGCTGATCCCAACCATGCGCGAAGGCGATATTCTCGGCCATGAATTTATGGGCGAAGTGGTGGAGACCGGCAGCGCGGTGAAAAACATCAAACGCGGCGACCGCGTGGTGGTGCCTTCATTTATCTCCTGCGGCTCCTGCTGGTACTGCCAGCACGAGCTGCCCTCCTGCTGCGACAACACCAACCCGCACTGGGAACAGGGCGAACCGGTCTTAGGTCACGCCACCGGCGGCATCTACGCTTACAGCCATGCGTTCGGCGGCTACGCCGGTTCGCACGCTGAATATGTGCGCGTGCCCTTTGCCGACAACGACTGTTTCGTGGTGCCGGACGAGGTCAGCGACGAACAGGCGCTGTTTCTGTCCGACGCGGCGCCGACCGGCTATATGGGCGCGGACTTCTGTAATATCCATCCCGGCGACACCGTGGCGGTCTGGGGCTGCGGCGGCGTCGGCCTGATGGCGATGCAGAGCGCCTGGCTGATGGGCGCGCATCAGGTGATCGCTATCGACCGTTTCCCGGAGCGCCTGGCGATGGCGCGCGAACACGCGGGCGCGATTACGCTCGACTACAGCAAGGCGGACGTGCATGAAGCGCTGCTGGAGCTGACCGGCGGCCGCGGCCCCGACAGCTGCATCGACGCGGTCGGCATGGAAGCGCGCGGCGAGGGGCTGAGCCAGGTTTACGATCGCACCAAGCAGCTGCTGCATCTGGAGACGGACGTGGGCGCGGCGCTGCGGCAGGCGCTCTACTCCTGCCGCAAAGGCGGCAATATCTCCATTCTCGGCGTCTATGGCGTGATGGATAAGTTTCCGCTGGGGCTGATGATCAATAAAAGCCTGACCATCCGCACCGCCCAGCAGCACGGCCAGCGCTATATGCATCGCCTGCTCGATCACGTGGCGAAGGGCGAGCTCAATCCGGCCTTTATGGCGACGCATCGCTTTTCGCTGGAAGAGGCGCCGCGAGGCTATGAGATGTTCAAGCACAAGGAAGATGGCTGTCTGCGCGCGGTCTTCGCGCCCTGAGTGAGTCTGACGATAAGGACAAAAAAGGGGACGCTGCGTCCCCTTTACTGTTTCCGCGCCGCGTAAACGCGACGGACATTACAGGCTGTCGGTCAGCTTATCGACAACAACCTTACCGTTGCTGTCGTGCTGGGTGATGCGGTAGTTAACTGGCCAGGAGCGGCGGCTGCAAAATTTATCGAACAGCGTGACCCGACCTTTCAGATGGCCGTCCGGCCCTTTAATCGACCATCTGGTGATCTCTTCCTGGCCACGGTTTTTCAACAGAATTTCTTCCACGCGTTCCAGCGTGTCGCTCTCATCAATTTCTAAGTGATCTCTTAACATTATGCTAACCCTCCGATTACGCGCCCCACTATACGCTTTTCGTAGATGCTAACAATCGAATTTTCTTATCGAAATAAGCGTTGGTTTTACAGGGTTAAAAGGCGGCATGAGGCTGGCGCGCGGAATATAAGATGCTGAAAAGGTTAGCGGTAGCGCTGGGCGAAAAAGAGAGCAAAAGCGGGTCATTCTGTGAAAGGCCAATAAAAAGCCCGCCGGACGGCGGGCCTGAAATGCTTACTGCGGAATACGCAGCGTCTGTCCCGGATAGATTTTGTCCGGGCTGCTCAGCATCGGTTTGTTCGCTTCAAAGATTTTATTGTACTCGTTGGGATTGCCGTACATCTCTTTAGCGATGGCGCTCAGGGTATCGCCCTTCTTCACGGTGTAGAAGCGGCTTTCCGCTGTGGGCTGCGCCACGGCGACTTTGTCGTCAACGCCGCTGATGCCGGCAATGTTGCCCACCGCCACCAGGATCTTCTCTTTCGCTTCCTGGCTCAGCCCTTCGCCGGTTACGGTCGCCTGGCCGTCTTTCACTTCAACCTGCACTTTATCCGCATCCGGCACGCCGGTTTTCTGTAAATGCTCTTTGATTTTAGCGTCCTGCTGTTCCGTGTTGTGCGTTACCGCATCCCACAGTTTCTCTCCTGCGTCCTTCACAAAGCTTAACAGACCCATGTAACCTCCATTTTTACGTTGAAAAACCTGATGTCCTTATAAGCGTAGCAGAGAGGATACTATTCAGCCTGAGCGGCAAAGTCGAGACCGCTCTGTTTATTTACACAATAAAATCAATGCGCATATTGGGATGCGCGGCGATATCGATGGTCATATCCGGGCGGCTGTCCCCGTCAGGTTAAGACTGAGATGGGTCAGATGGGTGTTGACATCCCAGAGCATCTGCATCTCGCCCAGCTTGCCGGTAAACTTCGAAGTGAAGTGCAGCGGATGCGCCGCGCTGTCGAGCGCCGACAGGTCAATCTTATCGCGCCCGCTGGCGAAATCACCGATCAGATCCCGCAGCGCCGGCAGCGAATCGCTGGCGCGCGTAAAGATAAACAGATCGTTGCCGTCGCCGCCGTAAAGCTTATCCGCACCGCCGCCGCCGTAGAGACGATCGATGCCCGCCCCGCCCTCCAGCCGGTCATTGCCATTTTCGCCGTACAGGATGTCGTTGCCGCTGCCGCCATAGAGCGCATCGGCGCCTTCGCCGCCCCAGAGCCGGTCGTTGCCGTTCTCGCCGTTCAGCGTGTCGTTGCCGTTGCCGCCGTAGAGCAGATCGTCGTTCTCGCCGCCATATAGCCGGTCATTGCCGTTCTCACCGTACAGCGTGTCGTTGCCGTTGCCGCCGTAGAGCAGATCGTCGTTCTCGCCGCCATATAGCCGGTCATTGCCGTTCTCGCCGTACAGCGTGTCGTTGCCGTTGCCGCCGTAGAGAATATCGACGCCTTCGCCGCCCCAGAGCCGGTCATTGCCGTTCTCGCCGTACAGCGTGTCGTTGCCGTTGCCGCCGTAGAGAATATCGACGCCTTCGCCGCCCCAGAGCCGGTCATTGCCGTTCTCGCCGTTCAGCGTGTCGTTGCCGCTCCCGCCATAAAGCAGATCGTCGCCCTCGCTGCCCCAAATCCGGTCGTTGCCGCCGTCGCCGTTCAGCGTATCGATGCCGTTGCCGCCCGTCAGCATGTCATCGCCGTTGCCGCCATAGAGCAGATCGTTGCCGTCGTCGCCATACAGCGCGTCGTTGCCATCGTTGCCGTAGAGGCGATCGCTGCCGGCGTTGCCGCGCAACAGGTTGGCGACGGCGTTGCCGATCACGGAATCGTTGCCCGCCCCGGCGATGGCGTTCTCAATCACCGCGCCGAGAGCGATGGAGACGTTGCCGATCAGTCCGCCGACGTTAGAAAAAGTCTGCGCATTCAGGTTAATCAGTTGGTTCTGGCCATAACGGGAGAAATTAAGCGTATCGTTGCCGCCCGCATCCCAAACCGAGAAAATCAACACGTCGCTGCTGCTGCTGGCGCTGTAGTAGTCGCGTCCGCTATTGGAGTCGAAACCGTACACGGTATTGCCGGTGCGCGTCGTCATATTGGCGCCGTAGAGGCGCTGAATGGCGGCGATATCATGCAGCAGCGGCGCGACGGCGTAGTGACCGTTAAACTTAGCGCCGGTATTGGTTTCGCTCCAGTAGCTCATCAGCGAATACTGGCGTGAATCCTCAACGTAGGTGGCGCTGGCGCTGTAAGAGATCACGCCGGTGCCGCTGTTGTAGTCGCCGGGATGGCTCAGCCCCAGCGCGTGGCCCAGTTCATGCGTTATCGTCTGACGGCCATACTCATATTTGTCGGGCGAGCGGATATTGCTGATGTTGTAATCAAACCACATCGATCCGCCCGCTTTACTGGTGCTGGGCAGATAAGCATAGGCCTGATCGTTCGCAGGCTGTCCATTAGAAAACTGGGTATAGTTGGCAAACGTCAGCCGTCCGCCCGACGCAACCTGGGTGAATTTAATGTTGGCCAGATCGGACCAGGCCTGTAACGACTGCATCGCCGCCGCCTGCTGCGCGCTGTTAAAGGCGACAATGCCTTTATCGCCGCGCGGGGAGGCCGTCGTCGTACTGTCGAGAAAGCTGAAGGTGAGCGCGACGGGCTTGTTGTAAACCTGATAGCCGTTCCAGCTCAGTCCACTGCGGGTGAGCTGTACCGCAGCCTGGCTGGTGCTGTAATGGTCGGTTGGCGCCGAAGCGTACCAGGTGCTGCTGGTTGCACTGGTTGTCGCCTGCGCGTCAGTATCAAACCAGGATTTGCGTGTTGCTTTTATAGTCAAGGGAACTCTCCGACATAAACGTGTTCTGAGAAGCCCGCATCGCCACGCGTCCTGACAGGGAGAGTGTATCCCTTCGCCTTTTGCAGCTTCCGAACGTAAAACGGTTCTGATGCCGTCGTTGACTACTATCGGCAAATTTTAAGGCCAACATCAGTGAATTGGCTTTAACGGTTACCGTTAAATCAAATCTCAATGTTATAGCCTAAACCTCACGTATTTTTTCAATCGGTGGAATAAACGCGCTTCAGCCGCGCAATTCTCTTTTGCGGGCTGAGTCCCCTTTGGCGCGCGCTTATTCGCCGCTGTGGTAAGGATCAGAGAAAATTTATTAAATACGCTCACAGCCAGCAGCGTCAGAGTATTACGGATAACCTGAGCCGTCTGCGTACGCTGACGGCAGGAATGGACGCCATGCAGGAGGCGGTAGCATACTGAAACCGCTTTCCGCGACCCCGGCAGACGTAACGGTCAGATGATGGGCCAGCGTCTCCGCTCAGGCGGAGACTTTACTGATTTGGGTAATCTCATCGAGACGATTTTGCATCTCTTTGATGTTCTGACGCAGGTTTTCATCTGCTTCGGTTGCGGTGCTTCCTTTTCCCGTTAACGTAAAGCGGTAGCCTGGCTGTTCGCAACTTGCCCGATACTCATAGCCGCCGTCAGCCGTTTGATGTTTCTCAATATTCAGATCCATTGTTCCCTCCTGTTGTTTCTTTAAATATAGCAAAGTCGGCGCGCGGCGACGGCGCGCGCCTCACCCCTTTTCCACGCCTGACGGCTGCCCCCAGCTCCTGCTTTCCCCTTAATTGCCCTTCCCGTTCACTTTTTTGCAGGAAAAGCGCAGCAAACCGTCAGGAAAGCGAAAATCCGCTCTGCGCCTGGTTTAGCGCGCATTTTTTTATCTTAGAATCGCCGCAACTTGCTGGAGGATGATAATGAAAAAACTGTTTATGCTGTTAACGGCGGCGCTGCTGACCGTCTCATTAAGCGGCTGCGTCTGGTGGGGCCCCGGCTGGGGCGGCCCAGGCGGCGGACATGGCGGCGGCGGACCGGGCGGCGGCCACTTTCACGGCGGCGGGCCGGGCCGCTAAACGGCGGCGCGGATTCCGCCCCTGTCCCGGCGCCTCAGGCCAGTTTCTGCTCCGTCAGCGGCTGGCCTGTTTTCTTATCTCAATATCAAACTCGCCTGCCGCCCGCCAACATCAAATTATTTGATAATCAAAAACAATTATCTTTGCTTTCCGTTCCGGCCAACAGCGACCACACTTACATTCCTTTTTAGTGACTTCAGGATCGTTGTTATGTCGAACATGAAAAAAATCGCCGCGCCGCTGGCGTTAAGTCTGGCGCTGTGGACGCAGTTCGGCCACGCCGCCGCGCAAACCTATCAGCTGAACCCGGAACATACTTCCGTGGTCATGAGCTGGTCACACTTTGGCTTCTCCCATCCTACCGCTGACATTTCTAACGCCTCCGGCACGCTGGTGTTTGACAGCGCCAACCCGGAAAAATCGAAGGTTGAAGTGACGCTGCCGATGGATACCCTCGATACCCATGTCGATGCGCTGAACAAAGAGTTTAAGGCGGGCGAATACTTCAACACCGGCACTTATCCGCAGGCGACTTTCCGCAGTACCCGCGTCATCAGCAAGGGCAACCAGCGCTATGATGTCCAGGGCGACCTGACCATCAAAGGCGTCACCAAACCTGTGACCCTGCACGCCACCCTGAACAAACAGGGCGAACACCCGATGATGAAAAAGCAGGCGATCGGCTTTGACGCTACCGGCACCGTGAAGCGTTCCGATTTCGGTCTGAAACAGTATATTCCGGCCGTAAGCGATGAGATCGCTCTGACCATCTCCACCGAAGCCTGGGCCGATAAATAAGCCTGTCAGCCCCACTGCGTTGGGGCTGTCACTACCAGCGAGGGCGGATTGACCCGATTCCATCGCTATTTGACTATCAGGCTACTCACTCTCGCTTTTCCCCCTCCCTATACTGCTTTCATCCCGACAGGCAATCTCCCGCGCTGTAATGTTTAACCGGAGTGAAAGATGAAACTGACGCAAATTCGTAACGCCACGCTGCTGCTTAACTACGCTGGGGTAAAATTTCTAATCGATCCGATGCTGGCTGACAAAGAGGCCTGGGAAGGTTTTCCGGGCACCGCACGCTCGCACCTGCGTAACCCGCTGGTTGCGCTGCCGCTGCCGCTTGAAACTCTGCTGGATGTGGATGCGATCATCGTCACCCACACTCACCGCGACCACTGGGATGAGGCGGCAGCGGCGCATATCTCCAAAGATATGCTGATTTTTACCCAGAACGCTGCCGACGCCGAGCTTATCCGCGCGCAGGGTTTTACCCGAATTCAGGTGTTAGAGGAACACAATACGTTTGCCGGCATCACCCTTATCAGAACCGACGGTCAGCACGGCAGCGATGAGGCCTATAGCAACCCGGAGATCGCCGCGCTACTTGGCGACGCCTGCGGACTGGTGTTCCAGCATCCTGATGAAAAAACGCTTTATATCGCTGGCGACACCATCTGGGTTAAATCCTATATCGACAGCCTGAACGCCTGGCGGCCTGATGTGGTGGTGGTGAACGCCGGTTTTGCTCAGGTTGACCATATCGGCGCCATTATCATGGGCAAAGAGGATATACTGCGTACGCATCAGGCGCTGCCGCAGGCGACTATCGTGGCGTCGCATATGGAAGCGGTGAATCACTGCATTCTGAGCCGTGACGAACTGCGTGAATACGCCAGCGAGCAGGGTCTCCAGGCGTGCCTGCGCATCCCGGCGGACGGCGAAAGCTGTTATTTTTGAGTCGCGCGTTGTTGACTGCCGTTGTCCGCATGCCTTAACCGTCGCCGCAGCTGCGTCTGCGGCTATATGTTTCTGCGCCCTCGCCCGTGAGTGAAGCGGCGCGACAACTGGAAAAGTGTTATGCCCGCTCCATCCGTCGCGGTAATCGCTACTGAGGGTTTCAGCCCATTTCATTTCTCGGTTCCCTGCATTATTTTTGGCCAGTCGATGCCGCAGCCGGAGCTGTTTCAGCTGCTTATCTGCGCGGAAAAAATCGGCATGGTGCAGTCTGATATCGGCATGTCGGTCAATGTAGAACGCGGGCTGGAGACGCTGGAGACGGCGGATATCGTCATCGTACCCTACTGGCATCATCCTACTGAAAGACCGTCGCAGGCCCTTCTTGACGCGCTGATCGCCGCTCACCGGCGCGGCGCGCAGGTGGTGGGTCTCTGTCTGGGAACCTATGTGCTGGCCTACGCAGGGCTGCTGGACAACCGGCGCGCGGCGACGCACTGGGAGCTGGAGCGTGACTTCACCGAACGCTTTCCGGCCGTCCAGCTGGATACCAACGCGCTCTATATCGATGACGAGCGGCTGATCACCTCGGCGGGCACCGCCGCCGGCATCGATTGCTGCCTCTATCTGGTGCGCAAGCAGTACGGCAGCGCGGCGGCTAATCGCGTCGCCCGACGCATGGTGGTGGCGCCCTATCGTGAAGGCGGCCAGGCGCAGTTTATTGAACATCCGGTGCCGGAAAATACGCGTGACAGTAAAATCAACGCGCTGCTGGATTACCTGCGGAATCATCTTCACCAGCCGCATAATCTCGACTCGCTGGCGCGTTTGGTCAATATGAGCCGCCGCACCTTTACCCGTCACTTTATTAAGGCGACGGGCATTTCCGTCGGCGAATGGCTGGATACGGAGCGTCTGCGGCGTAGCCAGGCGCTGCTGGAAACAA
The DNA here is from genome assembly GCF_002953215.1 of Mixta calida. NCBI lineage: Bacteria > Pseudomonadati > Pseudomonadota > Gammaproteobacteria > Enterobacterales > Erwiniaceae > Mixta > Mixta calida. The sequence continues at coordinate 1,904,450 of NZ_CP026378.1, read as the reverse complement.
CCGATCACAGCATCGAAGCGGTGGCGCAGCTGTCGGGCTTCCACTCGCCCGTTTCCTTTCGTCAGCGTTTCAAGGCCCGCTTCGATATTAGTCCCAGCGAATGGCGGCGCGCGTTTCGCGGCGGCCAGCAGGCAGGCCAGCCTGGCGACAGCTAAGGCTATTCCCACACAACATTCTCCCCGTTGTCCGCTGACGTAGTACAATAAAAACATTCCGCTTTTGCGGACATCGACCAGTCCTGTGCGATGCACATCTACGGCATTCAGGGAGTCATTTTGTCTTCATCAACCTTTATTCTGCGGCTTTCCCGTCCTGTCAGCGCTGATATGCTGGACGACCTGCGCGCGGTGTTTCCGTCCGACGCGACCCAGGTATTTATTAATGCGCTGGACGAAGGGAGCTATACCACCGTGGAGTGTTTACAGAGCGACGACACCTGCGCGCTGGCGGCCTCCGCCATCGCCCTGTGGCGTCAGCTGGGTCATATTCATCATCTCACCTGGCGGCACGGCTGGGAGTGCGGCGACGCCACCGACGCCAGCCAGCAAGCGCTGTTTCAGATGCTGAAAGCGCCCGGCGCGATTATGCATATCACCTGAACGCTTCCTGCCTTTTCCGCCACCGCCTTGCGGCGGATTCACCCTTCTCCTTTTCGGTGCGGCCCGCTGCCAGCAACAAGCGAAACGGTTAGCAAAATTTACCTTTAATCGTTATATCTCCTGATGCAGATCAATATTGCCGCCTCTGTAAGGAGAAAAGATGTTCTTAAGCCAAATTTTATTAATGATTGCCTGAACAGGCTTAAGGAGAAAACGATGGGCCGCTTACACGTTACCGCGCTGGAATTCGCCCGCTGCGTCGGCATGAAAGAAAGCGATTTTATTCGGGCGATCTGCAATCGCGGCGCCATTGAGGGCATCGCGCTGCCGGAAGCGTTGAATCACGATCCGCTTCCGCGCCGCCTCTGGCTGCGTGAAGATGTGCTGTTTTTTGTCCGGCGGCTGCGCCTCGTCAGAGCGCGTCGTTCACACCGCTAGCCAAAAAGCCGCGCGCGACGGGTTCGCGCGCGGCTTGCAGCCTGTCAGCCTGGATAGATGCCGCGATCTTTACGCGCCATCAGAATGCGTTCGCAGGCGACGATATAGGCGGCGGTACGCAACGTACACTCTTTCTCCGCCGCTTTGTCCCAGACATGCACCATCGCTTCGGTCATGATCTTGTCCATGCGCGCATTGATCTCCTCTTCGCTCCAGAAGAAGCTTGCCATATCCTGCACCCACTCGAAGTAGCTGACCGTTACCCCACCGGCGTTGCAGATCACGTCCGGCACCACGGTAATGCCGCGCGCCTTCAGAATATCGTCCGCGTCCGGGTAAGTCGGACCGTTAGCGCCTTCCAGCACCAGCTTGCAGCGCAGTTTTTCAGCGCGCTCGCGGGTAATCTGCCCTTCCAGCGCCGCCGGGATCAGAATATCCATATCCGTGGTCCAGAACGCTTCGCTGTCGATGCTCTTCGCGCCAGGGAAGCCGGCGATCTGCTTGTGGCGGTTCTGCCACTCGCTGAGCGCATGCAGGTCGATGCCGTCGGCGTTAAACAGCGTGGCGGTATGATCCTGAATCACCACCACGCGCGCGCCCGCTTCCGCGAACAGGCGGGCGGCTTCGCTGCCAACATTGCCGAATCCCTGGACGGCGATCTTCGCCCCTTCGATTCCGATGCCCGCGCGTCCCGCTACTTCACGTCCGGTAACGAATACGCCGCGACCGGTCGCTTTTTCACGGCCCAGCGAGCCGCCGAGGTGAATGGGCTTGCCGGTCACCACGCCGGTGATAGTGGTGCCGTGGTTCATGGAGTAGGTGTCCATCATCCAGGCCATCACTTTGCCGTTGGTGCCGACATCCGGCGCCGGGATATCGCGCTGCGGCCCGATAATCAGGCCGATTTCGCTGGTGTAGCGACGCGTCAGACGCTCCAGCTCGCCCTCGGAGAGCGAGAAAGGGTCGACGCGGATGCCGCCTTTCGCCCCGCCGTACGGCAGGTTGACGGCGGCGCATTTAATGGTCATCCATGCGGAGAGGGCCATCACCTCATTCAGGTCCACGTCAGGATGATAGCGAATGCCGCCCTTGCCCGGACCGCGAGAAAGATTGTGCTGAACGCGGAAGCCTTCGAAGTGGCGAATGGTGCCGTCGTCCATCTGTAGGGGGATATCAACGATCAGCGCGCGTTTCGGATGGCGCAGCGTATCGATCCAGCGCGACAGTTCGCCCAGGTAAGGGGCAACGCGGTCAATTTGCTGAAGGTAGGTGTTCCAGGCCGATGTACCGCTTTCTGACGCGTAAGATAGCTTTTCCATAACAAACCTTTTTGAACAAAGTTATTTATATTGTTAAACCGTGGAAATGACCCGCATATCACTATGCGATGATGAATTTATCATTAATTATCGTCTGCGGATTTCCCTGCGACGCGGAAAAAATTGTTTTTGCGTAAAGCAATCGCAACAGAGGTGAATAATTAGTTACTTTTCAGCGTTGCCATAAGCGCTTCGCTTTTATGCATTTTTTATGCACTATTTATGCATAAAACAATTTTTTGCTGATTTTTCAGAACCTTGAAAGTGATCAAAAAGTTAATTTTTCGTTAGTTTACACGGTTGACAATGTAAATTCCGACGGCCAGCATTGAAGCTATCCGGGCAGCCATCGCCGTCGATTTTGCCCAACGCCAGGAGGTTCTTCTCTGTTTCAATAAGTTGCATCCACTGCCAGCTGTAATGTGATGTTTATCGCCTGTCATCGGGCCCGTCCACCGTGCTTTCGGCAGCTCTGCTGCGCCTGTTCCCTGCGATATATCAGGGAAGGTGATCTATTGCCCGATGAAAACCTCCATTCGCTTCATGGTCAGACGTCAAAAAAGGAGATGCCATGACCGTAAAACACCCCCGCGCTCGTCCGCGTCCGGCGCGCAGGATGATGCGCCGCAAAAACTGCATCGCGGCCTGAGTGAACGGCATATTCAGCTGATTTCTTTGGGCGGCGCGATCGGCACCGGCCTGTTTATGGGCGCAGGCAAAACCATCGCCGTATCCGGCACCTCGATTCTGATCACCTACGTGGTAGTCGGGTTTTTTATGTATATGGTGATGCGCGCCATGGGCGAGCTGCTGCTCACGCGCCTGGATTACCGCTCATTCGCCGATTTCGTTTCCGACTATCTTGGGCCGAAAGCGAGCTTTTTTCTCGGCTGGTCCTACTGGCTGAGCTGGGTGGTCACCTGCATCGCCGATGTGGTGGTGTGCGGCGGCTACGTGCAGTACTGGCTGCCCGATCTCTCGCCCTGGGTTCCGGCGCTGTTTACCCTTGCGCTGCTGTTTATGTTTAACCTGCTGTCGGTGAAGATGTTCGGCGAAGCGGAGTTCTGGTTCGCGATTATCAAGGTGATCGCCATCGTGGCGCTGATCCTCACCGGTTTCTGGATGGTGGTGACCGGCTGGACCTCGCCGGACGGCGTGCGCGCCTCGCTAGGCAACCTGACCGAACCGGCGGTGTTTATGCCGCACGGCGTAGTGGGCTTTTTCGCCGGTTTCCAGATCGCTATCTTCTCCTACACCGGCGTGGAGCTGCTTGGCACCATGACGGCGGAGACCAAAACGCCGGAAAAAATTCTGCCGCGCGCCATTCGCGCCATTCCGCTGCGTATTATTATTTTCTATGTGCTGTCGATGGTGGTGATTATCGCGGTGACCTCCTGGCCGCACGTCTCGGCGGAGACCAGTCCGTTTGTGACGCTGTTTGACAAAGCGGGCCTGCCCGCCGCCGCCGCGCTGATCAACTTCGTCGCCCTCACCTCGGCGATCTCCTCCGCCAACAGCGGCGTCTACTCCAGCACCCGCATGCTGTACGGCCTGTCGCTGGAGAAACATGCCCATCGGCAGTTCCGCATTCTCTCCCGCGCCACGGCGATCCCGGTGCGTAGCCTGCTTTTCTCCTGCTTCTGCATGCTGAGCGGCACGCTGCTGCTGTTCCTGGTGCCCAACGTCGTCACCCTGTTCACCATCGTTTCGACGCTGGCGGCGATTCTGGTGATCTACAGCTGGGGCATGATCCTGGTGGCTTACCTGGTGTACCGCAAACGGCGGCCCGATCTGCATCAACGCTCGTCGTTTAAGATGCCGGGCGGCGTAGCGATGTGCTGGCTGAGCCTGGCGTTCTTTCTCTTTTCGCTGGTGATCATGGTGTTCGACCGCGATACGCTGACCGCGCTGTGCGCCATGCCGCTCTGGTTCCTGCTGCTGGCGCTGTTCTGGCGGCTGAAGCTGCGTCGACAGCGCGCGCGTCAGGCGCAGCAGCGCTGGCAGGTGAGCCCCGACGCCTGAGGCATAAAAAAAGCGGCGATGATCGCCGCTTTTTTGCTTACTTTTCGTGGCGTTTAACGCATCAGAAATCCGCTTTCAGCACCACGCGGTAGTTGGCTTTACCGGCGCGAACGTGATCCAGCGCCTCGTTGATTTTCGACATCGGGAAAAATTCCACTTTCGGCGCGATATCGGTGCGCGACGCGAGGCGCAGCAGCGAACGCAGCTGGCCCGGCGAACCGGTGGAGGAGCCGGTGACCGCGCGGTCGCCGAGGATCAGGCTGAAGGCGGAAACTTCGAACGGCTTCATCACCGCGCCCACGGTATGGAAGTTGCCGCGCGGCGCCAGCGCCGCAAAATATGGCTGCCAGTCAAGATCGACCGCCACGGTGCTGAGGATCAGATCGAACTGCCCCGCCAGCTGCTTCAGCGCTTCCGGGTCGCGGCTGTTCACCACATGATCCGCGCCCATATCCAGAATTGACTGCTTCTTCGCCGGCGATGAGCTGAAGGCGGTCACTTCCGCGCCCATGGCGTGCAGAATTTTAATCGCGATATGGCCCAGACCGCCGATACCGATCACGCCGACGCGGCTGGTGGCGGTGATGTTATGCATCAGCAGCGGTTTGAATACGGTGATGCCGCCGCACAGCAGCGGACCCGCCGTGGCCGGATCCAGCTTTTCCGGCAGCGGAATCACCCACTGCCAGTTGGCGCGCAGCTTTTCGGCGAAGCCGCCCTTGTTGGCGATGGTCGGCACGCTGCCGTTCAGACAGTTGACCTGGTCGCCGTTAATGCAGGCGTCGCAGTGTTCGCAGCTTTTGGCGGTCCAGCCGATGCCCACGCGCTGACCAATAGCGAGGCCTTTGTTTTTGGCCGCGTCGCCTAGCGCGGAAACGCGCCCGATCACTTCATGACCGGCGATCACCGGATACTGCGACACGCCCCATTCATTGTCGATCATGGAGAGATCGGAATGGCAAACGCCGCAGTATTCCACCTCAACTTCCACATCTTCGGCGCTCAGCGACTCCGCTTCATATTCATATAAAGTCAGTGCCTGTCCGGCTTCCATCGCTGCGTAACTCTTAATTTTCACTATTCACCTCAGATTGCGTTAGGAGATCCAGCAGAGAGTGTAGCAAAGCCGTTAAGCCAAAGACTTTCCACATCATGCCACGGTGATTTTTCAGACAGTTACGCCCAGCGTCCGCTGTCGACGACGCGGGTTCAGGTTAGATCAGGCCGCGTTTTTTTATCGGCAGCAAACAAGACAGAAACACGCCGGGCGTGCTATCAACAGTTGCAAAACACCGTTCAGCAGAACTCGCCGTTTGTGGTGATGTTGCAGGGCGCGCAGCTGGTAGCGCTGCGTCAGTCGGTGCGCCATGCGCAGCAGAGCATTGGCATTGGCATTGGCATTGGCATTGGCATTGGCATTGGCATTAACGTTAGCCTGCTCTGATTCGATCAGGTGAGCAAAGCGTCATCCGCCGCCTTTCCGGCGAGGCCTCCCTGCCCCGCCGCATCCGTCAAAGACCGGCGATGATCGCGGTAATGTCGCCGATGGTCTCTGCCAGCAGATCGCCGCGACGGTAGGCCTCCAGCTGCGCCTCGCCGCCGTTCACCACCGACGCCGGACGTTCAATAAAGGCGCCCAGCGGCGTCGAGTTGGCGTCCAGCACCACGACAAACGGAATCTTCACCTTTTCAACGTCCAGCAATTCGGTAAAGGGCTGCGCCTCGTCGCGGGTGATTATCGCCATTTCCACGTTGGGCAGCCGCTGACAGAGCAGCGCCAGCGGCGGAATATTGCGATGACAGTCGGGGCACCACATTTCCGCCGCCACCAGCAGGCGAAAGCGCCCTTCAGCCTGCCGCGCCGGCGCGAGGGCGTTTTCCACCGCCTCGGTCTGGCTCTCCAGCAGCGTCTGCCAGCGGCGCAAATCGGCAATTTGCTCCGGCGTGCCGGTGCTGATAAAGGTTTCGATATCTTTGCCCTGCTTAAACAGCGTGTCGAACGTACTCATGCTTCTCTCCAACGGAAACGGACGGTTCGCTATGATAAAAGAATCCGTCTGCCGACACACCTGCGTTGCCAGCGGAACGCCCTTTTTCTTTACGGATAAAACGCCCCGGCGCTGATTTACGCCCAACGCGTTCCCGCCTGGAAAACTTTACACGTCTTTGCATTACGCCTTTATTTTCCATTGCCGCGTCATGCCGCCGCTGATGATGCGTACTTTCCTGTCAGTTTTATTTTTCCTGTACTGCGCAGCGGCGGCAGGCTCTTTTTCCGCTGCGCTATACTCACTGCCGACCTGAATATGGCAACGGAGCGGAGTGAATGAAAATTGCAGCGTTCGATATCGGCGGTACTTCTTTAAAAATGGGCGTGGTGAGCGAGAAAGGCGAGATGCTGTCGACAGATAAGAAAGGGATCGAGAACCACTCCGGCGAAGAGATTCTCGACGGTATCACGGCGTGGCTACAAAAAAACAGCGACTGCGAAGGCGTCGCCGTCAGCATTCCAGGCTATGTCGACCCGGAGAGCGGCTATATCGCCATGGGCGGCGCCATCCGCGACTTCGACCGCTTCGCTATCGGTCAGTGGCTGCGCGACAAGACTTCGCTGCCGGTCAGCGTAGAGAACGATGCTAACTGCGCTCTGCTGGCGGAGCGCTGGCTGGGCAAGGCGCAGGAGATGTCCGATTTTCTGATGATGACCATCGGCACCGGCATCGGCGGCGCGATCTTCTGCAATAACGCGCTGGTGCGTGGCCGACAGCGTCGGGCTGGCGAATTTGGTTCGCTGCTGACTTCACGGCCCGGCAGCGACAGCGTTCTGAACTATACGATGAACACCACCTGCACCATGCGGGTGCTGACGCGCAACTACAGCCTGCATACCGGCCGGCCGCAGGAGGAGATCAGCGGCGAGGAGATTTTTGAGCGCTATGATAATAACGATCCGGTTTGCGACCGGTTGGTTACCACTTTTTATCAGGATCTCTGCGCCGGTATTTATAATCTGTCGCACGTATTTAATCCCGAATGTTTGTTCCTCGGCGGCGGCATTACCGCCAGAAAAACCTTTCTCGATGAAATTCATCATCATCTCGCCTGGTTTGATGTGGATATGAAAGTGGATATCGCCACCTACGGCAATGATTCCGGCATGCTGGGGGCGGTAAAACATTTTCTGCAACAGCACCAGGCGTAGCGGGCGAAGCAAATGCGCGCCGTCCGCCTTTTCCGGCCACCGCTGCCCAAAACGTGCGCTTTCATCAGCGCCGCCTGAAGGCAGGGTTTAAAGGGGTATGATACCGCTCACGCTGTGAAGGCTGCTGGTTAACGCGTCCGTCAGCAGCCGGGCCTTCAGCGGTATAAAGCGCCTGGTGGGATAGATCGCGTAGAGCGTGGGCGGCTCCCAGCGATAGTCGGGCAACAGCTGAACCAACGTCCCCTGCCGTAGCTGTTCCGCCGCCAGCAGCGTCTGAATGCCGCCGATGCCTGGCTTCGCCTCCAGCATAGCGATGGCCGTCGCGCCAGATGCGATCCGGCCCTTCGGTGGCGAGGCGAATGATTTCGCGTGTATCGTTGGTGGGCGTCAGCAGCTGGTCGCTCGCCTGGTTTGCGTAGTAGCGGCCATCGGCGGCGTGCGGGCGATGCCGATGCCAACCTTCAGATGCGCCTCTTTGTGTACCCGATCGCGCAGCTGATGGCCAAACTGCTCTGGCAACATGCAGTGGCTGACGCCGTGCAGATCGATAAACGCCTCGTCAATCGAGTCGATCTCCGCGCGGCGCCAGCTCTTCAGGCAGGCTCATTGCCCGGCTGAAGATATCGCCATTTATATGGAATGGAAAATCAACGTGAACTTAAAAATGTCTGAAAGCAGTTACTGGCCAAATATTTTCCAAAGTAACTGCTGGAATAAGCGTAACTGTGATTTTGACGGAAGCCGCAACAAAACAGCCTGCGTTATATGTCAGGCTGACATTTTCCGGCATTCTTCAGCACAGCGGTAACACGCTTCAGCGCATTTCTTACAGTGATCGTGCTCATGTCTGGCACACTCATCACCGCATGTCTGGCATACTTCCGCGCAAATCTTACAAATTCGGGCAGCAAATTCACTTTCCATCGCCATCAACTCGGCTGCCAGTCGACAGATGCTGGCGCACTGTCTGTCCGTTCGGATGCATTCGCGCATCATCTCCAGGTTTTCTTCCTGCAGGCAAGAGGTTGCGCAATAATCACAGGTTGCGGCGCAGATGTAACAGGACTCGATGCAGCTGCGATAGAGTTCAGACATAATCTCCCCTTATTAACTTTAAATGCAAAGAAGTTATAAGCATGGAACAAAATGCTCGCTGCTGCAAAGTTGTACAATGATATGTCTGCTTTGCCTGAAACGGGATAGCCTGTTTTATGTCAGCAAAGCTGATAAATTCAGCAGACAGGTTGTCAGCATTCCCTGATTCCAGTCATGTGATTTGTTTGTTACTTGCGGATAGCCGCCCTATGCCTATGCTTTCTGTTTCAATCCTGTAGGTATAGTGTATGTATTCTTCCGACCCACAAATGTTGCTGCTGCTCTACTTCGTCCTTCCTGTATGGCTTATTGCCGGTTTCGCCGACTGGCTTTGTCACAGGGCAACAGATATTGAATCAACAACCGGTCTGAAAGAGACCTATATCCATATCCTGATGTTTTTAGAAATGGGCCTGCCTTTACTGTCAGCCCTCTTCCTGGACGTGAATGCGCTGGTCATTGCGTTCATGATTGTGATGTTCTTCTGTCATGAAGCAACGGCTCTGTGGGATGTCAGCTACGCCGTGACTGCAAGGCGCGTTTCCCCCGTTGAGCAGCATATACACAGTTTTCTGGAAATGGTCCCCCTGATGGCACTTCTGCTGGTAATTTCAAGACACTGGCCGCAGTTTCTGGCGCTGTTCGGTTCCGGCGACGAACCTGCCCGGTTTGAACTGAAGCTGAGAGCAGATCCTTTACCGACAGGCTATATCATTGCCGTGCTTACGGGCATTTTTGTCATGGAGGTGTTGCCTTATCTTGAAGAGTACCGGCGTGCAAAAAAAACCAGAAAACGTGCTCACAGAAGCGGTGATAACACGATCTTAAAATAACGCATCCGTGACAGGGGATGCCTGCCGGCCCGGCTTTATAACCAGTTCAAACAGCGAAAGCTGACGTATGCCGCGACGGCCGGTATCTTCAGAAAGCTGAATACCATGACACAGGCAATCAGTACCCGGAAGGCAACTTCGCCCAGAAATGTCTTCTGCCGATCACTAAGTAAAAAACGATGCCCGTCAAATGAGGAAATAAGCAGAGCGAAGGAATAACAGAACTAAACATAGTTTATTACGGAACGATTGTGGAAATTATTTACTTCTTCCCTGGATATAAGTCGGGGGCGGGATTACATAATAAACAAATATCACTGAGCCGGGAGGAATTATTCCCCCGGCCAGCCACTTTTATATAGCAGCGCCCTGAATAACAGCCATTATGAAAGTTCTAAATAACGATAACGGTGTTATTCAGCAGGCACCGCCCTGCTGTCAGTCACCCTGACGGCCGCCACCGTGGCTGTTTTCGCCGCCTTTTTTACCGGCTTCAGACGCCTTCTCGCGATCATTAGCGAAATTTCCACCGCTGTTATGCCCCCCTTTTTTACCGGCTTCGGACGCTTTTTCCCGGTCATTAGCGAAGTTGCCGCCGCTGTTATGACCGCCTTTTTTGCCCGCCTCAGAAGCTTTCTCAGGATTTTCTGCGAAATTACCGGAACCACCGCGATGCTCAGCCATAAATACCTCTCTTCAACTAAAGAATAAATTTAACTTCCATAATACGGCAGGAGCATAAAATCTTATGTCGTCTGCCGCTCACTCAGTAATTAAGCATAGACCCTGTGATTTATTAAGCAAAAAATAAAAAACGAAGCGTTAAAATCAGACTAACTGACAGATGTCCGCTTCGCTTATTAGCTTCGCCATTCAGCCTGAAGACAACAGAGTTAAACTGGCGGGCGGATTTTACCGAACAGGTTATCCAGAAAAGAAAACGCTGATGTACTTAAGATAATGCTGATGTACTTAAGATAATAAAGTAACCTGCCCAGTGACTGGCATAAACAGTCCGGCAGAAAAAGGAATTTAAAAACAGGCAGTAATATACTGCAGTTTTTTCTTTATCAAGGCGGGAATGGCCGGTGGACCGCCTTATTTAATGCGCGCGACCGGGATATCTGACCAGCGCGTCGTCCATGTCGGCGACAGCATTTCGCGCTTCATCGTCCAGGGCTTGACGATGCCCTGCCCGGCGAACCAGAGCTTCCCTTTGCCGCGCTGGTTGATTTCATCCATGAGCTTCATCAGCCGTTCGCCGTTGGCCTGCGGCCGGTGCTCATCAAACAGGTCAAGCTGCGCCACGCCCTGACTGAAAAAATCGCTGAGGATGACGCCGGTTTTAATATAGCGATAGCCGTCGCGCCAGATGCGATCCAGCCCTTCGGTGGCGAGGCGAATGATTTCGCGTGTATCGTTAGTGGGCGTCAGCAGCTGGCCGCTCGCCTGATTTGCGTAGTAGCGGCCATCGGCGGCGTGCGGGCTGGTGCGCAGAAACACCGCCACCTGGCGGCAATACTGCTTCTCCTTGCGCAGTTTCTCCGCCGCGCGCTCCGCCCAGGCGCACACCGCCTGACGTACCGCCTGATAGTCGTCGGTGCGGCTGCCGAACGAGCGCGAGCAGACGATCTGCTGCTTCGCCGACGGCACCTCTTCCGCTGCCAGGCAGGATTCGCCGCGCAGCTCGCGCACGGTGCGTTCCAGCACCACGCTGAAGTGCTTGCGGATCAGCGGCGCAGGGCTTTCCGCCAGCTGCAACGCCGTTTCAATGCCCAGCTGCCGCAGCCGCTGGCTGATGCGCCGTCCCACGCCCCACACCTCCTCCACCGGCACGCGCGCCAGCAGCTTGCGCTGGCGCGTGCTGTCGGAAAGATCGACCACGCCGCCGAGCTGAGGCCAGCGCTTGGCCGCGTAGTTCGCCAGCTTCGCCAGCGTTCGGGTGCAGGCGATGCCGACGCCAACCTTCAGATGCGCCTCTTTGCGCACCCGATCGCGCAGCTGATGGCCAAACTGCTCCAGCGACATGCAGTGGCTGACGCCGTGCAGATCGATAAACGCCTCGTCGATCGAGTAGATCTCCACGCGCGGCGCCAGCTCTTCAAGCAGACTCATCACCCGGCTGGACATATCGCCATACAGCGCATAGTTGGAGCTGAATACCTCGATGCCATGCTGGCGCACGCTCTCCTGAATCATAAAGTAAGGCGCGGCCATGGCGATCCCCGCCTGCTTCGCAAGGGCGTTGCGCGAGATCACGCAGCCATCGTTATTGCTGAGCACAATCACCGGCCTGTCAGCCAGATCGGGACGAAAAATCATCTCGCAGGAGGCATAAAAATTATTCACATCAACCAGTGCGAACATTGTCTATCGCTTTTTTTACGGATGCCTGCGCTGACGTTCTGTGGCGGACATGACCTTTTTACTGTGTTTACATACAGTAGTACAGAGTCACCGCCTTTTACAAGTCCCCCGCTTTACGAACGCAGCGGCAAACAATGATGGAGAAATACCGCCTGCGGGAAAAGTGTTTCGGCCAGGTCGCAGGCTGGTCGTTCGTTGATTTCGTTTTTAGCTGGGATGACGACATTCATTTCTGCGGAAGGCATATCAGGATGGCGATTCACCCCAATAATGATTGGCTGTACTCATGGCGGCATCCTGCCCAGAATGCTGCTGATTTCTCCCCTCAACCATCGTGAGGCGGGATGGTTATCCTCCTGCGCCGTCCAAACCAGAGACACGTCGGGCAGCGTCAGTATCATTGGCACCGGCACGACCCGCAGGCCAAACGCCTCACCGTAGCGTCTTGCCATCCGCGTTGGCAACGTGGCAATCAACGGCGCACTCGCGACCATGCCCAGTACACCGAGAAATTCCGACGAGGTTGCAACCACGTTGAGTTTTCCGCCTATCGCATCAAGTGCCGATTCGAGACAACCGTGTAAGCTTTCGCTGAGGCTTACCAGCGCATGCGGCAGGCTCAGGTAATCTTCAAGGGGAATCGCCGATTTGAATGCCATCTTGTCAGGATGGAAAACGCAACTCAGCGACTGTCCGAACAAGAGCTGCTGACGATAACGCATCGCCTGGCTGTCAAAACAGCCGATTGCCAGGTCCAACACCCGGTCATCCAGCATACGGTAGACATCGCGCTGCTGCACCGGGCGGCCATGTAGCTTCACCCCCGGCGCCAGCTGACGCAGGCGTAAGGCGAGCTCCGGCATCAGCAGTAGCTCCACCTCGCTGGAGAATCCCATGCGAAAGATACGCTGGTCAGTCGAGGGATCGAACTCCGAACGGGCATGAATAACCGTCTGCATCATACTGAGCGCTTGCTCCACCGGCTCGGCCAGCGCTAAAGCGCGCGCGGTCGGTTGCATAACTGTCCCGACACGCACAAAGAGTTCATCCTGAAATAACGTTCTCAACAGCGACAGGCTGTGGCTCATGGCTGGCTGACGGATTTTCAAAAGATCGGCAGCCCGAGTGACGCTCCGCTCGCGCATTAGCGCGTCAAAGGCGATCAGGAGATTCAGGTCGAAGCTTCTTAAATCGAAATGGTCGATTTGCAACATTATTTGAATCGATTTAGTTAATGATATTTCCAGTAGTACGCTGACTTTCATTATCAGTCAACGGGAAAAAATCATGACGACTCAAGAGACCTTTCTTGTCGGGGATGTACGGATCATCAAGGTGCCAGAATTAGCGCTTGATGCAGTAGAGGCCAGCCAGCTCTTCCCGGAAGATGATTCAGAGGAGATGATCGGCGATGCAACTCATTGGGGTGAGCGAAGTTACGATTCTGAGAACGGCCTGCTTCGGCAAAGCATTCACGCCTGGGTGGTACAGACGCCGACTCACACCGTCCTGGTTGATACTGCTACCGGCAATGACAAGTTACGCCCAACGGCACCCTTGTTTCACCAGCTCAAAGCGCCTTTCCTGGCGCGTTTGCAGGCGATCGGCGTATCGCCTGAAACGGTGGACTTTGTCCTGCTTACCCATCTTCACGCCGACCATGTGGGATGGAACACCCGGTTACAAGGCGAACGATGGGTACCGACTTTTCCCAATGCCCGCTACGTCTTTTCCGAACGCGAATATCGCTACAATCTGGCGCTTTCCCGCGAGCGGGCGGCGGTGGCAAAAATCCAGCGGCAGGCAGGACTCGGCACGCCGCGTCGCCATCCACTCGGCGGCGTTTTCGAAGATAGCGTCATGCCCATCGTCGAGGCAGGTCTGGATCAACGCATCAAGGTGGATAATACCCTGATCGAAGGCTTCCGTTTCCACTCCACGCCTGGCCACAGTATCGATCATGCCTCCATCTCAGTGACCTCTCGGGGTGAAACTGCTTTGTTCTGGGGCGACATCATGCATCATCCGCTCCAGTTCCGTCGCCCCGAGACTAACTCAGTCTATTGCGAGTTTCCAGAGGCGGCACAGCAGTCCCGTCACAAGGCCATGCAACTCGCTGCCGAACTCGACGCGCTGGTTTTCACTACTCACTTCGGAGATAGCTCTGTTGGCAAAGTCAGCCGACAGTCTCACAGCTTCAATTGGCAATTCATTCAGGGGACCCGGTCATGAACGACAATACCAACGGCGTACTGCTACGCGAAACTTACCTCATCGACAGTGATACCGCTGGCATCCAGTTGCAGCTGCTCCGCAGGCGCCGGCGCGACATCGGCCGCCCCAGTTCGGGTACGACGCTGATGTTGATACACGGTGCCACTTTCCCCAGCGAGAGCCTGTTCGATGTTCCTGTGGATGACATATCGTTCATGGATGCGCTGGCCACGGCTGGATTCGACGTGTGGGCGGTAGATGCCCGCGGTTACGGCGGTTCGACCCGCCCGTCTGACATGGCAGCGCCGCCTGACACCGCCGCCCCCCTGACGCCAGCACGGGTCGCGGCACGTGATCTTGCCTCAGCGGTTGAGTATGTTCTCGCCGGGAATGGCATTGATCGCCTCAGCATCGTAGCGATGTCCTGGGGAGGTTCGGTCGCGGGGATATATGCCGAACGGCATAGCAAATATATTGAAAAACTTGTGCTGGTGGCACCGCTATGGCTATCGAATCGCCCCCTGCGCATCGATGCCGGACAGCCGCTGACAGCGTGGCGTCTGATACATGTCGACGCCTTTCGCGAGGCGTGGCTGGCAGGTGTCCCAGCCGACCGGCAAGAAGGCTTGTTGCTACCCGGTTGGTTCGAACAGTGGGCGACGGTAACGGCCTCTACCGATCCGGGCGCTGCCGAGCCGGGTACCATCCGAGCCCCTGGTGGAGCTATTCAGGATGTCCGTGAGCATTGGCTCGCCAACCGGCCGCTCTATAACCCGAGCGCGATTACCGCACCGGTACTGCTCGTTCACGCCGAGTGGGATCAAGACGTACGGGTCGATATGATGCAGGATCTATTTAAGCGCTTCGATAACGCCGCCTGGCGGCGCTGGATAGAGATTGGTAGCGGCACGCACATGATTCTGATGGAGCCGGGCCGCTGGCAGGCTTTCGATGCAATCATCAACTTCCTGAAGGAACCCTCTCATCGAATCAGGGAGTAAGCCTGCAACCGATAAAGCTGGCAATCGACAGGCGGACACAGGCATATGTCCGCTCCTGGCTGGCCGCTACAGTAGCCGCCTTTTACAAGCGCCCGCTCTCCGGGCGCGGCGGCGTTTTTTCAGCCCTGGGGTGATAAATATCCAGGCTTTGCATATCGATAGCAGAATAACTTGGTAGTGAAGCGTCGGGGGGAATGGCACTGTAATTTTAACCAATACGACCGGGGTTAATACCATGAGCCATTCACCTTCTTTAGCGCTTCCGATTATCGATTTCGCGCAGCTTACCCGCCAGGCGCCGCAGCGCGCGCAGGCCATTGATCGTCTGGGCCAGATTGCGCGCGACGTCGGCTTTTTCTACCTGGTCAACCACGATATTGAGCAGGCTCTGCTCGATGAGGTACAGCGCGTCGCCCGCGACTTTTTCGCCCTGCCGCAGGAAGAGAAGCTAAAGGTAAAGATGGCTAACTCGCCCCACTTTCGCGGCTACAACCTGTCAGGCGTGGAGATCACCCGCAGCCAGCCTGACTTCCGCGAACAGTTCGATATCGGCGCCGAACGCGAAGCGCTGCCGGTAACGCCGGATTCTCCCGCCTGGCAGCGGATGCAGGGGCCGAACCAGTGGCCGCAGGCGTTGCCAGCGCTGCGCGAGGTAGTGACCCGCTGGCAGCGGGAGATGACGCGCGTGGCGCTGGAACTGCTGCGCGCCTTCGCCGAAGCGCTGCGGCTGCCGCGCAACGCCTTCGACACGCTCTACGGCGCCCGCCCTAATGAACATATCAAGCTGATCCGCTATCCGGGACGCGCCGCCAACGAATCGCGTCAGGGCGTCGGCGCGCATAAAGATTCCGGCTTTCTGACGCTGCTGTTGCAGGATGACCAGGCCGGTCTGGAAGTCGAACTGACGCCCAATAGCTGGGTGGCGGCCTCGCCGCTGCCGGGCTCTTTTGTCGTGAATATCGGCGAGCTGCTGGAGCTGGCGACCAACGGCTATCTGCGCGCCACCGTACATCGCGTAGTATCGCCGCAGGCCGAACGAGAACGCCTTTCCATCGCCTTTTTTCTCGGCGCGCAGCTGGATGCGGTGGTGCCGGTTTATCAGCTTCCGCCGTCGCTGGCGCGGCTGGCGCAGGGGCCAGCCAGCGATCCGCTCAACCCGCTGCTGCGAGAAGTGGGCTGGAACTATCTCAAAGGACGACTGCGCTCGCACCCAGACGTGGCGCAGCGTTTCTATCCTGAGCACACCTCTTCTTAATCACTGACAGGGAATCATCATGAACAAGACTGCGCTAACGCTTACCGGACTCTCTTTGCTGATCGCCCAAAGCCTGCACGCCGCGCCGCTGCGCATCGCCGCAGATCCGGTACCGCACGCCGAGATTCTGGAGTATGTGAAGCAGCTCGATCCGAAACTCGATCTCGACGTGATCGAACTGAGCGGCGGCGTGAACGCCAATGAGCTGCTGGCCGCCGGGGATGTCGACGCCAACTACTTCCAGCATCTGCCCTACCTGAAAGATCAGGAGAAGGCGCTGGGCAAAACCTTCGACGTTGTCGCCAGCGTACACGTTGAGCCGCTCGGCATCTATTCACACAGGGTAAAAAGCCTGACGGCGCTGCCGCAGGGGGCCAGCATCGCGGTGCCGAACAACCCCACCAACCTGAGCCGGGCGCTCTGGCTATTGCAGGATAAAGGGCTGATCCGTCTCAATGCGCAGGGTGAAGCCGGTTCGACGCTGGTGACGCCGAAAGATATCAGCGAGAACCCGAAGCAGATCAAAATTATTGAGATTGAGGCGCCGCAGCTGCCGCGCTCGCTGGACGATGTGGACGCCGCGGTAATCAACGGCAACTATGCGCTGGAGGCAGGCCTGACCCCGGCGAAAGATGCGCTGGGCCTGGAGTCGGCCGGGCACAACCCATACGCCAACCTGCTGGTCACCACGCCACAGCTGGCGAAAGATCCGCGCGTGCTGGCGCTGGCGAAAGATCTCACCTCTCCGCAGGTGGCGGCCTTTATTCGTCAGCACTATAACGGCTCGGTGATCCCGGTGACGGATGAAAAACATGATTAAGATTGAGAACCTGAGCAAACACTATCCCGGCACGACAGCGGCGGCGTTAACGGAAGTGACGCTGACAATTGAGACAGGCGCCATTTTCGGCATTCTCGGACGCAGCGGCGCGGGCAAAAGCACCCTGCTGCGCTGCCTTAACCGGCTGGAGCGCCCCTCGTCCGGGCGCATTCTGGTTGACGGCAGCGATATCGGGCAGCTGAGCCTGGCGCAGCTGCGTCGCCAGCGCCAACAGATGGGCATGATTTTTCAGCATTTCAATTTAATCCACGCGCGCAATGTCCACGACAATATCGACCTGCCGCTGGAGATCGCCGGCGTGCCCACGCGCGAACGTCGTGAGCGAGTCGACGTCCTGCTGCATCTGGTAGGCCTGAGCGCGTTCGCTCACGCCTGGCCATCGCAGCTGTCGGGCGGACAAAAGCAGCGCGTCGGCATTGCGCGCGCGCTGGCGGCGCAGCCGCGCTATCTGCTGTGCGACGAGGCCACCAGCGCGCTCGATCCCGACACCACCGTCTCAATCCTCGATCTGTTGGCGTCAATTCAGCGCCAGCTTGGGATCACTATCGTGCTGATCACGCATGAGATGGCGGTCGTGAAGCGCATTTGCGACGCCGCTGCCCTGCTGGAACATGGCCGCCTGGTGGAGAGCGGCAGCCTGGCGCAGATCATGAGCCGTAAAGAGGGACGGCTGCGCCAGATGCTGTTGCAGGATGGCGACGCCGACCGCGCCTTTATCGCCCGCTATCGGGCGGAGGAGCCGTCACGTTGCGTAGCGTAAACTGGGATCGTTTTCAGGCGTTACTGCTGAGCGCCACCGCAGAGACGCTCTATATGGTATCGCTCGCCGCGCTGCTGACCGTCGCGCTAGGCCTGCCGGTCGGCGTTTTGCTGTTCCTGACGCGCAAAAACGGCCTGCTGCCCAACCGCGCCGTCGCCCTGCTGCTGAACGCGCTGGTGAATACCGGCCGCGCCCTGCCGTTTGTGGTGCTGCTGATTGCCCTCATCCCTTTACCCGTCTGCTGGTGGGCACCACGCTCGGCAGTACGGCGGCGATTGTGCCGATTACCATCGGAGCGTTTCCTTTTTTTGCGCGCATCGTAGAGAACGCGCTGGATGAGGTGGATCGCGGCCGTATCGAGGCGGTGGAATCGATGGGCGGCACGCTCTGGCATATCGTCAGTCGGGTGCTGCTGCCGGAGGCGCTGCCCGCGATGGTGGCAGGCATCACGCTGACCATTGTGATGCTGATTGGCTTTTCGGCGATGGCGGGCGTGGTAGGCGGCGGCGGGCTGGGCGATCTGGCAATCCGCTACGGCTATCAGCGCTTCGATAATCAGATCATGGCGGCGACGATTATCGTGCTGCTGCTGCTGGTGCTGCTGGTGCAAAAGACGGGCGACCGCCTGGTGAGATCGCTGGCCTGCCGACGCTGAAGCCAGCGGCGCGCGGGGGGTCGGGCGCGACGTCCAGCGGCGACGCAGTCTGGCGCAGGTTATCCACAGAAAATGGGGATAGCCTGTGTATGAATAAGTATAAATCGGCGCGCGGCTGCCTGACGCCGTGTCAGACAGTCGCGGCGCGCCTTTCCAGCACGAAACATCAGCGTTTTTCCGGCCAGCGCTGCTGCGGAAAAAGGGATACGCGCAGGTTAAACAGCGAGACCAGCGGCGCGAGCGCGGCGCTGTCCTGCGCGGCGAGCGCCTCCAGCTTAAGCAGCAGCTCGTTCAGCTCATCCAACAGCGTCTGATGCGGGATGACCTGTAATGAACGCAGTCGCCGCTTCAGATACAGTCCCAGCTCATGAAACATCTGGCCGCTTTCCAGCCGATGCTTTTCCAGCACCTCGCGATGGCGGGCATAGAAATCATAACAGTTGGCGCCCAGCCAGGCTTCAGTGATGAGATCGCCGCCAGCAAGCAGCTCAGGATCGGGATCGAGACGTTTGCGCGGCAGAATAATATTTACCCGATCGAGCATGCGGGCGACAAACTGCTGGCGCGACAGCAGCGAAGAAGCGTTGCGCTCAATCTCCTTAATAAAACCCAGCAGATCGCGGATGCCTTTGCGCACCGCGCGCTTTGCAATCCATGACGGTCGCTTATTGCGGATGATCGCGGTCAGCGTCACCGCAAACAGGATGCCCACCAGCGATGAGATCGCCGCGTTCAGGGTGGCGATCAGGTTGGGAACATAGTGATGGCTAAGCCCGATAAAACCGGGTATCTGGATCGCCACGCTCAGGCCGATCAGATTGGTCGCCGGTCGCGCGATCGCCAGGCTGAGCGCAAACAGGCCGGGCAGCAGGCACATCATCAGCGCCTGCAGCGTGTTTGCCTGCGGGATCAGCACGCCAACATAAAACAGGCTGATCGCCAGCGCCACCAGCACGCCTTTTACAAAGAGCTTCATCGGCGTGACCGGTGAGTCGATGCTGGCGAAAAAGGAGCTGATGATCGCCGCCATCAGCGGCGCGCTGGCGCCGTCCGCCCAGCCGCTGCCGATCCAAAAAAGGCTGGAGAGAAAGGTGGCGAGAAAAGCGGTCAGCGACGACAGCAGCAGCAGGCCTTTATCGATATGCCGGTGTTCGCGCGGGTTGTTTATCAGCGGCGCATCGCTGTCGCTGTAAAGATCGCTGGCGCGCGCGCTAACGGATTGATAAGCGTCGACGATGCGTACAACGTTGGCCAGGCGATCCAGCAGACCCAGCAGCAGCATGCTCTCTTCCGCGCTCAGCTCCTGCCGACGCCAGGCCTGCTCCAGTTCAGATTTCCCCTGCGCCAGCGCGCTTCGCACTGTATCGACATGGCTGACCGCATCGTAATTAAGCCACAGCTGAAACTGTTGTAGCACCAGCGTGACGCAGGCCGGAAAGCGGATTTGCAGTTCCGCCAGCAGTCTCAGGCGCGTTTCAATCGCGGTCAGCGTCGGCAGCAGATAGCTAAGATGCTGATACTGTACGCTGACCAGCCGGATCACCTTGCGCGCCGCCTCCCCTTCATAAACGCAGTGGGTTATCAGCGTTTCGACGTTGAGCGGATAGTTCGCCATCTGAATCAGAATATCCTCCCGCTCCAGCGACTTATCCTTCGGCAGGCGCACCACCAGCTCGTTACAGAGTTTACGCGCGTTGCGGTACCAGTTATCGACGCTCTGTTCCAGCAGATGTTGCATGGGAACCGGGAACACCAGTCGGTGGATCAGCGTGCTGCAAACGATGCCCAGCGTAATCTCCTCGATGCGCGAAATCACCGTCCAGGTAATTGCCGATGGCGTAGTGACATCAGGAAAGCCCATAATGGCGGCGCTGTAGCCCGCCAGCATGAAAACGTAGCTTTTTGGCGTGCGATCATGCAGCGAGAGACAGAGGCAGGCGGTGACCCATAGCGAAACGCACAGGCTGAACAGCATCGGCGACTGCACGGTTTCCGGATAGATCAGCAGAATAAACAGACCGCCAAGCAGCGTGCCCGCCAGCCGAAACACCGACTTTGAGATCGTCGACGCCGCGTAGAGCTGCGAAGTAACAAATACCGTGGTCAGCGCCCAGGCGGGCTTTTCGAAATTAAGCAGGAGAGCGACAGATAACGCCAGAAACGCGGCCAGAGAGGTTTTGAGCGAGAACAAAACCGCGTTTTTTGAAAACCACTTCATGTTGAAAGAGTACCGTAGCACAGCTGTGTGGCGCGTATCCTGACAGAAGCGAGAAAATTTTACCTTTGATTATGTAATACAAATTATTTCTAATTTAATTAACTGAATTTAAACATATTTATAATGATGCTTATGACCAGGCAAATGTAGCGCTTTCTGCGGCCTTGGTTAAAAAAGAAAAGAGGGCTATTCCGCACGGCAGCAATTATCACGCCCGCCCTATACCATTTATTCGCGGAAAAAAATAACAACATTTGTTAAATAAACCTTTCATTTGTTGAATCAGACGTTAAAATGTCGCTCCTTTTTTATTATAAATCATTGCTTTTAACTCAAATGTCACATTCTACTAAGCTTTATTCGGCAATATCTCTCGCAGTAATGCTGGCCTGTTCCAACGCATACGCTGAAAACACCACGGAAAAGACAGATGTCCTGCTGATTGGCGGCGGTATCATGAGCGCCTCTCTGGGTACGCTGTTGCATGATTTGCAGCCTGACTGGAAACAGTTGATGGTTGAGAAGCTGGATGGCGTTGCGCTTGAGTCTTCTAACGGCTGGAACAACGCCGGTACCGGCCACTCCGCCAACATGGAGCTGAACTATACGCCGGAACGTAAGGATGGCTCGATCGATTTCAGCAAGGCGCTGGAAATCAACGAAGCCTTTATGATCTCCCGTCAGTTCTGGTCTACGCAGGTGAAGCGCGGCGTGCTGAACGATCCGCACTCCTTTATCAACTCTACGCCGCATATGAGCTTCGTCTGGGGTGATAAGAACGTCGATTACCTGACCAAACGTTACAAAGCGCTGCAGCAGACTACCCTGTTCCAGGGCATGCAATTCTCTACCGATCAACAGCAGATCAAAAAGTGGGCGCCGCTGATTATCGAAGGCCGCGATCCGCAGCAGAAAGTAGCGGCGACCTGGACGCCGGTCGGCACCGACGTCAACTACGGTGAAATCACCCGTCAGCTGATCGGCAGCCTGAAGAAGAATAAAAACTTCACGCTGGAAACCTCAACCGAAGCGACCGATTTCAAACGTAACGACGACAACAGCTGGCACGTAACCGTTACCGATGTGAAAACCGGTGAAAAACATGCCATCGACGCCAAATACGTCTTTATCGGCGCAGGCGGCGGCGCGCTGAAGCTGCTGCAGAAAACCGGCATCCCGGAAGCGGACAACTATGCAGGCTTCCCGGTTGGCGGCTCCTTCCTGGTGACCGAAAACCCGGCCATCACCAGCCAGCATGCTGAGAAAGTCTATGGCCAGGCTTCCGTCGGCGCGCCGCCGATGTCCGTACCGCACCTGGACGCCCGTTACCTTGACGGCAAGCGCGTGGTGCTGTTCGGGCCATTTGCGACCTTCTCTACCAAGTTCCTGAAAAACGGTTCGTTCCTCGATCTGTTAAGCACCACTACCACCAAAAACGTGATTCCGATGACCGACGTTGGTCTGGATAACTTTGATCTGGTGAAATATCTGATCGGTCAGGTGATGCTGAGCGACGAAGATCGTTTTGAAGCGCTGAAAGAGTACTACCCGTCCGCACGTAAAGAGGACTGGAAACTGATCCAGGCCGGTCAGCGTGTACAGATCATCAAAAAAGACGCAGAGAAAGGCGGCGTGCTGAAGCTGGGTACCGAAATTGTTACCGATCAGCAGAAAACGCTGGCTGCCCTGCTGGGCGCATCGCCGGGCGCTTCTACCGCCGCGCCGATCTCCATTAACGTGATCAAGAAACTGTTCCCGGAGCAGTTCAACTCACCGGAATGGCAGAGCAAGCTGCACGACGTCGTACCGAGCTACGGCCAGACGCTGAACGGCAACGTTGCCCTGACGCAGCAGGTATGGGATGAAACGGCGGCAACGCTGAAACTGACCAAACCGCCGGTGATTCAGATGAACAACGTCAATGCGCCTGCCGCGCCTGCCGCACAGCCGAAGCAGGAAGAGTCTAAAGCGCCTCAGCACGATATGGCGCTGTAAGCCTCGCTGTATAGCGCGCCGCGCTGCGACGAAGCACGCTGTAACGCAACAGAAAAAAGCCTCCGTTTTCGGAGGCTTTTTTTGCCCTGGCGACAGACGCCGCCTCGCTATTTCACCGCTTTAATCACAAAGGTCACGACGCCAAATATCTCCAGCCCCTCTTCCCCGCTGGGAATAATGGGCCGCCAGGCCGGGTTCATCGGCATCAGCCGCACCCTGGGCCGCAGCTCCAGCTTTTTTACCGTAAAGGCGCCGTCCACCGCCGCAACGACAATATCGCCATGCCCGGCAGTGAGCGAGCTGTCCACCACCAGCATATCGCCATCGCTGATGCCGCCTTCTGTCATTGAATCACCGCTGGCCCGGACAAAGTAGGTTGCGCTGGGTCGTTGCACCAGCAGGTCGTTAAGATCGAGACGCTGCTCAATATAATCCTGCGCCGGTGAAGGAAAGCCGCACGGCACGTGTTCGATAAAAAGCGGCAGACGCAACAGCGCGCCCAGCTCGACAGGTCTGATGAATTCCATAACCACTCGCCCAAACATACTGTATATAAATACAGTAAACGTAATGGGCGGTTTTA
Source organism: Mixta calida (assembly GCF_002953215.1). Classification (NCBI taxonomy): domain Bacteria; kingdom Pseudomonadati; phylum Pseudomonadota; class Gammaproteobacteria; order Enterobacterales; family Erwiniaceae; genus Mixta; species Mixta calida. The sequence goes on along the minus strand of NZ_CP026378.1, from coordinate 1,881,053 downwards.
ATCAAGCGCAGCGGTATCTTTTTTTCCGTGCAGCGTGAGGTCGGCGTTTATATTTCAGCCATTTTACTCTGCGAAGGCTTATTGATTATTGAGTGAGCAGGAGCGCTATCTTGTCCCGTACGCAATAGCATTATTAATACGTTTGGCAAAAAAATCAGCGCTGGCGAACAGGGATTGCGATTCTCACACCCGCATTTATTTTTCCGCCTCGCCCGTTATATGCCCTTTTCTTGCAACACTGGCTGAAAGCTTCCGTTTGGCGTGCCATAAAAATCGCAAAAATGCGCCATATCAAATAATTATAAAATTTAATCAAAATAGCTTGCCTTGACACCCGAATCTTCCGTGTCAATGATTAAAAAAACGGACAATAAAACTGTTGTGGAGATAGCTATGCCTCTGAAAGTGCTGTCCATGATTCCCGCAACCGCCGCCACGATTAAAGCGGCTCGCCAGGCGGCAGGCCTGACGCAGGCGGAAGCGGCAGAGCGTTTTAATTATAGTTTGCGGGTGTGGCAGAAAAAAGAAGCGGAGGCGGGAACGGGTAAAAATGGCGGGCTGACGCAGGGAGAATATGAGCTGTTGTTGCTGCTGGGTAATCTTCACCCGGATTATGCGCTGGCGCCGAAGAAATAGCGCGCGGCCAGCGTTGCCGATGCGGATTTTATGTTAGCGCGCTGAGCGCAAACAGGATCAGCAGCAGGCCGCCGCCGATATCCACCCATTTTCGCAATCGGTCAATGGGATACCTTTCTACTGAACGCAGCAGCAGTTGGCTGGCGATCGTCAGCCAGGCGACCATGATAGCAATATGCATCGACGCCAGCAGCAGATAAGCGCCCGTCCCGGCGGTGTTGCCGGCAAAACGGCTGACGACCGTCAGGTAGAGCAACAGCGCCTTCGGATTGATCACGTTCGCCAGCCAGGCCTGGGTTAAAGTGATGGGCTGCGTCTGCGCCGTCAGCCGCAGCGGCTGAGCCGTGAGACCGCCGCGAATCAGCCGACAGCCCAGCCAGAGCAGATAGATCGTACCCGCTATTTTCAACGCGCCGAACAATGAGGGAAACGCAGTCAACGCCGCGGTAATGCCCAACCCCACCAGCAGCGCATGGGTAAAAATGCCCAACGCCGTCCCAGCCATTATTGTTAGCACGCCCCGCGCTCCTGAGGTAAGCGCGCTGTTCATGGCCAGGGTAAAGCTGGCGCCGGGAGAAAGCACTACGGGTAGGATAGCGATAGCGAAGCCGCCAGGGTCCATGCGTTTTCTCCAGCAGAAGGGAGGCAGAGCGGTATAAAGGAGACGTAACGAGTGAAGCGGCGGCTTTTTAACAACCGCGCCATCGGCTAGCGGAGCTGGCTGTCTTTACTGCCCCGGCGATTATAGAGGCTGAGATGCTTGTGCTGTTTGTCCAGTTCTGTCTGGCAGGCAAGGCAGTAGCGTACGCCTTTCAGCGCCTGTCGCCTCGCTTCCGGGATCGCTTCTCCACACTCCTGGCAGTAATGCTCGCTTTCGCCCTGTCCCATCGCCTGACGCACGCGCGCCACGCCATCATTTACCGTACTGTCGATTTGTTCATTGACGGCTCCGTCAGAAGCCCAGCCGCTGGCCATTATTGCCTCCAGAAAAAGTTATTCAGAAGTAAATATGGTTGCTGAGCGCCCAGACTTCAAGCCGGCAAGCGATGACCGGAAGAGGGATTAGGTAAAAATATGGCTCGTTGGGAAAGTATCAGGCAGCCAGAGGGGTTAAATAGCTAACAATCATTGGGGCTTTACAGAAGATACAGACGGCGCCATGAGGATTGCGGTAAGAAACATCGAACAGGGAGATTCGGCATTGATGTCCGCTACAGCGCGAGCATCGATATTTAATCGTTAAAATAAATAATCCTTAATAATTACGTGTTATTCAGACAAGCTTATCACCCGCAGAGGCGACTGTCTGCTGTTTATTGACTTTTATTTTTTCTGCCGCCGCAGGCGACTACAGCGCATCAGAGACGGCGCCTGATACCGTTACGGCCCTGCCGCGACAAAGGTAAGACGCACGCTATTGGAATTTTTAAGCAGGCTTTCTCTCTTCACATGAAAAAGGCCACCCTGAGGTGGCCTTAATATTTATTACTTTTTTTATATTTTCTCAGAAAAGCATTGTGCGAATTTCTGGAAAGTTTTCCCTGGTATGGCAGATACGTGGCCTTTCCCTCTTTTCAGAGGAGAATTAGCGCTGTCGCCCTCTTCAGCGTCGGGCAACTTTTCAGGCTGCGGGACGTTGTTCAGGTGACGTCGCCATATTCCTTTAAAATACCTTATGTATCAACTCTCTTAAAGTACAGGTATCGCCACTTTATGCAGAGACATTGCGACGTCATTGTCGCGATAAGTCTGTACGCTTACCTGTTCCCTTTGTGCGCAGCAGGCAGGCTGTCAACCTACCCTGGCTCTACGACTGTTGAGCACATCACAGACTGTTTATGGCGCAGCATTAGCAGCGGCATCGTCATCTGCCCTCCCTCAGGCTCCTGTCTGCCCTTAGCTACCGGTCATTTGCTGTCTGCTATCGACCATTCGCCATTCGCCATTCGCCAAAATTACTTTGCCTGAAGCCGCGTTACCTCGATGGATTTATACTGCTCCAGCGCCACGCTTTTGCAGCCCTTGCGAGCCCTGTTTTGCTAACGCTATGGACTTTTTTGCCAGGGGAAAACAGTACCAACGTCATCCCCGGATGATCAGACTTATTTCATTTCGCAAAATAATCAATAAGTTAAATCATCTTATTAAAAAATACACAATTAATTAATGAATCTCAGGTAATAACAGTAATTTCTTACTATAATCTTTTTAGCGGAGTGCAAACTCGGCTTTTCAAAAAGCAGGATTTTTTTGTAATGAGTATGATGGAGCAGTTTATGGTTTGGTATGTGCTTGACTCTATTGTGAGCCCGGATTCAGATACAGCGTTTTCCCTTATTAGCTCGCCATGCAATCTAAAATTTGTTCTGTGGTACGATACGGAGCATTATCTCTCTCCTGGCGATAGCCTGGAAACGTCTGATAACGGCCTGATTGTTAATGGTCATGTACAGCCGGTCTATATCCTTGATGTTTCAATATTCCGTTCAGACTACTGGAAAAAACTTCGCGTTTACAATAAACGCTGCCCTGGCAATAACAACCAGTCTCATACCACCTGCTCCTACAAACAGCAGTGCCGCGTCAAAAAGTGCCCTTTCGTTTCCCATTAATGCTTTGATAATTTCTGACAGCATTATTGTAGCCGCCGAGATTTAACCTGATACGCTCGCAGCGGAGTTGGGTACGTGCTGTGATCATGTTAACGGTAATAAAGCACAGCCTTTATTTTTAGCTGCCTCAGTAATGAGGCAACTGGAAATGAATGGGCATTTTCATCATTAACGGAAAAAGCGCAATGCTAAAAATAATGATGTAAGGCCTGAGGTATCTATTTCAGCCGTGAGCTAAGGCCCGTTCTTCCAGACCATAAGGGCAACATTTAAAGCGGCACTCCCCTGAACGATCGCAAGACGTGGGCTTAAACGGGCCATTTGCCGGGCAATCCGTTCGGACGGATAATAACGACCAGTTTGCACGGTTAAAAGGAAACACAGAAATAATCACCATATCGCTTGCTGCGCCATTAACCAGCAGTTCTTCTCCATGGGTCGTTAATACATCTCCGGCATGAACCACCGTTTCGCCCTGATACCAGATAATCAGTTTAAGGTTTTTATGCGTAATAACGCAGGCAAAAACAGTGCCGGTTAAGGGACACATCAGCGAATCCATGACGTTATACTTCATATCTACCCTCGGTTAAACCATAAATAAAAATTACAATTTTTATGATAAGACATTTCTGATGGCTTGCAGCGATGCTTATCAATCATGGCAATGATATTTCAGTAACACATTAGCTGAAAGGAAAAGTCTTATTATTTTATTAAAATTAAGAAGCACATAGCAAACGTGACGTTTCACCAGGAAACTTTGTAAAGCTTAAATAAAGTGACATTTTCGGGCGTAAATTTACATTTTTTTGGCAACAATACTGAAAAACAAAATGATCAATTATCATTATTTATTCAAATATCCTTATACTTTTTACCTGACCACCTGGTTGTTTTTAAAGCTTAACCATTAATTAATTTAACACACCAATCTTTAACATATTATTTATTTCAAATGAATTACTAAGCATGCTAGTTTTAAGGCCATTAATAAAAAAAAAGAAACTATTAGGCAGTTATATTCCAGGAAACTGGTCATACCACACAAAAAACTCGATAAAAAAATGGAATAATCTTATTTTTCCTATATAACTTCTGCGGTGATGTTTAGTCACAAAGTAACGAATGGTGCTTTACACCGCCTCTGGAAACAAAGGGATTTCTGTTTTCAGAGGTTTTTTTTCTGTAATAAAAGTAAATGCAGGCATTACTGCTTTAACATTCTACCACCGTTTATTAGCAAATTGTTTCAATGGAGAGAAGCCGTGCATCAGGAACCCGCTATTGAAGTGCAGATTGCTGACTATTTTAAGCAGTCAGCGCCGCAGCAATTAAGTCAGGAGGAACTGCTGCGTACGCTGACCGATAATATCGCCCGCTCCAAAGAGACGCTGAAAGAAAAGGCGATCATCTCTGGCCTGCTGGAAAAGCTTGAAACGGAAAGCGACACCATTAAGCTGCAGGTCTATCGTCAGGCGCTGGAGGTATTATTGCGCAGAGATCTTCGCTGACGGCATACCTCTGTAGTCCGGTAACGTAAAACGCGCCCTGGTTTGAGATAATGTCGAACTGGCAATTTTCCCCGGTTCTCAAGTCGGTAATATCTCTTGTCAGCAGTATTCTGTTTGCCAGAATTATCCATGGTCGTTCCTGTTACCGGACCAGCTTTTTCTGAGTCAGCGGAAAGCAGCCCATTGACATCATTCAGGTGATCGATAATGCGCACTCTGTTCTCGAAAGAGATATTAAGCCGCTTATTCCGTCACTTTGCTACTTTATCCCCTTTCGTTCTGGCTGTGCGTTTCCTTTAGCCATCAGTAAAATTTGCGCCTTTCGGCATCAGGTTTTTGGTTTGTTAAGATCAAGGTTAATCAGATTCATCGTGACTGAAGTATTAACGGCGCTCCGCAGGCACTGCGTTACTGTTTATCAGAATGTTGGCGGAAAAGAGGAATTCAGGGCATAAGGATGCAACGTTCCAGCCGCAAAGGTATGTCCTGCGTTGAATAATACCAGAAGGCATGCGCGGAAAGCGGCCGCGCTGCGGCGGTAAGCCGCGCTAAATCACTTTGTTGATCGCAAAAAAAGGCCGCCCTCAGGCGGCCTTTGCATCCATTTTCAATATCCCGGGTCGTCAGTACAAACGGCCCTATTTCACTGCGCCAGAAGGCGGCACGGTGCCGGTCGGCGGAACGGCGCCGGAGATCTGCTCATTCTGCGCGCCGGAACCCGGACGGGCTGACCCCAGCAGCGGCTCGTCGCCCAGAATTTCAGGCTTCTCTTTCGCCGTAAACTGGCCTTTGCCATCGTACGAGGGGCCTTCGCTCCAGCGGCCTTTCGGCAACGGTTTATCCAGTGAGGTGTTGAGGCAGTAATAGGAATGCTCAGACGCTTCATGCTCCTGCGGGAAGCTGTTGGGGATCGGCAGAGAGGCGTTCAGACCGCCCATATCTTCAATCACCGCCAGCCACTGCTGCTGGTGCATAGTGTCACGCGCGATCAGGAAGGAGAGGAAATCCTTCATGCCCTTATCTTCGGTCATATTGTACAGGCGCGTAGCCAGCACGCGGCCTGTGGCTTCCGCCGTCACGTTAGCCAGCATATCCGCCGCCACGTTCCCTGATGCATAGATGTGGCTCATATCAAACGGCATGCCGTTCGCATTTACCGGCAGCGCGGCCAGTCCTGATGACAGGATATGACGCGGGTTCATGCCGCCCATAATGGCGTTGACCACCGGATCTTTTGCTGAAGCTTCCTGATAGGAAAGCGGCGCGCCCTCAAGGTTCAGCGCCACCGCATAGGCCAGCATTTCGATATGACCCAATTCTTCCGTTGCGGTTGACATTAACAGGTCACGGATGCGCGCATCGCCGCGTGCGCCCATCGCCTGGAAAAAATATTGCATGGCGACGCGGATTTCGCCTTCGACACCACCGATAGCCTGCTGAAGCAGCATTGCGAATTCTGGATCGGGTTTTTCTACACGTACCGGAAACTGCATTTTTGATGAGTGATGGAACATAAATCCTCCTCTCTCGCTTGATGGGTGGAAATGCCTGATCAAGCCTGGAAGGTGTTTATGCAGAAAGCAAATAAGGATAATAACTATTATCATTTGTTAGTAACGACTCTGATCTGCCGCTCTCTTTTCTTCTGGCCTTAGCGCCCGCTATTTTCATGACGCTAACCGCTTTTTTAACCGACGATAGCAGATTTTTCCGCTGTCAGGCTTGCTCGTCTTTGTTAAACCAATACCGAAAGAAACCTCCTGATTTAAGAAATAACCTATTAAAGCGATAGATTTAATAACCGCTGCTTTATTTGTTCGACCATAGCAATTGACTGCCTTGCCCGCGCTTTTGTTAATAAAAGTTAACGAAACGCCCCCGGCAGCGCCTGGTACTCTTTGCGGTACGTTCTATGATCAGATCGAGGGCGCTTTTGAACGATGCAAACAGGACGAATAACTCACAACGCAGGATATAAAAATATGAATATCGCATGCTTAGGCTGGGGCTCGCTGTTATGGAAGCCCGACGCATTGCCAGTGAGCGGTGACTGGCACGCTGATGGCCCTTCTCTGCCGATCGAATTTTCCCGCATTGGCGACAGCGGCGAACTGGCGACCGCCGTCTGCATTAATGCGCTCCTGGTGCCGGTATTCTGGACAAAGCTGGCAGTGGATACGCTGGAACAGGCGTGTGACGCGCTGCGCCAGCGCGAACAGATCCCGGAAGAACGATCAGATGGCATCGGCGCGTTGATAACGCAGGGGTCGGCGACCGGCCCGCTGGCGGAGTGGGCGCAGGCGCGGCAGATCGACGCGGTGATCTGGACGGCGCTTCCGCCGCGCATCGCGTACAGTGAAGGGCTGATCCCGACGCTTGACGATGCGGTAGCCTATCTCAGCGAACTGCAGGGTGAAAAGCGCGACCATGCGCGCCACTATCTTGAGCAGGTGCCGACGCAGATTGATACGCCCTACCGGCGCGGCATTAAGGCGCGCCTCGGCTGGGGCGTCTGACTCGTCACACGATTTACTGACGGCCCGCTCCGTTGGTCATTAGCGCCTTTCTCTTCCCGCTTGCGCATTTCAGGCGCTGGCGCCCGGCTGCGCGATGCGTCGACGGAGCGCTTTCAAACGCTGGCGGTCTTTAAGTTCTCCCGCCAGCTCAACAGCGTGCCTTTTCACCAGACGACGCGCTATTTCAAACGGGGCGGCCAGATTTCTTCCTTTTCCTTCTTCATCCTCTCCCGGCCGGGCTTTGAGGGTTTACCCTCATTAAAACGGTTACGTTTATCCCGCGCGCCTTTCTATCGTTTCGCCAGCCGCAAATGACCGGAGAACCGCGATGAGGTTACCGCACCTGCAACCGGACGTCGGCCCGTTAAGCTGAACCAACGATGTACGGCTTGATCTGGACGATGGCTTCCAGGGACAGTTTCATTGCACCTCAGGTTGTGCAGCAAAAGAGCTGAGCAACCGCCTCGGGATCATGATTGTTCGTGCCATGTTCATTGAGACAGGTCTCGTCCACACCATCAAGTCATCCCCATAATGTCTGCACACTCCGCGCAAAAATAACGTTTGCATTTATATAAGCGATCACTTACTTTTAAATTAAATGCGAAGCCAGCGAACAGCTTCTAGCTTCGGCGTCAAACGATCAGACCAAGGATTACCCGCTCCGTGTCTGCATCTATCAATCCGCGGGATACCCTTAGAGGAAATATCATGGAACGCTCGAATTTGACCGAAGCTGCGAAGAACTGGATCAACGGCAAATGGAATAACGGAGGCAAGATCAAACAGGCGGTCAGCCCTTCGACCGGTCAGCCGCTGGGCAACTACCTGGACATCGGCCCTGACGAAGCGCGCCAGGCGATCGAGGCCGCTCGCACTGCTTTCGACACGACCAGTTGGTCCAGAGAGCGCTCGCTGCGCTCTCGCGCCCTGTTCGAGTTAGCCGACGAGGTCGCCATACGAATGGACGAAATGGCCATTCAGCTCGCCCGTGAAGGGGGAAAACTGCTGGCACAAACCCAGTGGGAACTGGCATTGACGGTGGATTGGCTGCGTTATGGCGCCGCCACCGCGCTGCTACAGACCGGAGGGCGTGCCCTTGAGGCCGCACCAGGAGTGCACTTTCATTCCGATCCTGAACCTCTTGGCGTTGTGGGGGTGATCTCGCCCTGGAACTCGCCGATCATCCTGTCAGTGCGCGCTGTTGCTCCCGCACTGGCTGCCGGATGCACGGTAGTGCTGAAACTACCGCATCAAACCGCGCTTACCAATGCACTGTTTGCCCAGGCAATCGCAGCAGTCAAATCGCTGCCGCCGGGTGTACTAAACGTGATCACGGAAACCGGGAGTATCGGCGCCTCCATGCTGGTCGATTCCCCCCAGGTGAACATGATCAGCTATACCGGCAGCACCAGGGTGGGCCGCATCATTGCTGCCAACGGCGCCAAAACGCTCAAGCGGCTAAACCTGGAACTGGGCGGCAAGGCACCACTGGTCGTATTCGATGATGCCAACCTTGATGTCGTGGTACCACAGATCGTCATGGCTTTGGTCGCGATGAATGGCCAGTTCTGCTGCACCGGTTCGCGCGTGCTGATCCAGCGTGGCATTGCCGACCGATTGCGCGCCGCGCTGATTGAGGCTTATCAAAACGTTCGGCTCGGCGAAAGCGAGGATCCTCAGGCGCAGCTTGGTCCTCTGATCGATAAAGCCAGTGTTCGACGCGTCGATGCCGTGGTCGCCGAAGCAGAATCCTATGCAAATATCCTGTTGCGCGGCGGCCCAGTCGATGAGGGCCCTCTGGCCGCAGGCGCTTTCTACCGCCCCAGCCTGATCGAAGTACAGGACCTGGATACCTGTGTCATCCAGAACGAGATCTTTGGGCCAGTCCAGACTTTTGAAATTTTTGAAGACGAGGCCGACGCAATCATGCGCGCAAACGCTACCGAATTCGGTCTCGCCGCCTCGGTGTTCTCAAGCGACACGGCGCGCTGCCGACGAGTCGGCAAAGCTATCCAGGCCGGCCATATCTGGATAAACTGCTGGGGCGTCATGTCCGAGCACTTCGAACAGAGCGGCTTCAAGCAAAGTGGTATCGGCGTCCTCTGCGGGCCGTGTGCGATTGGGCAGTTCCAGGAAATTAAGGTATATGCGAGCGTTGAGGCAACGCCGACGTTACTCTGACGTTTATCGCCTCGCATCGACAGCCGTCCACTATGTCGCCAGCTTTACCTGCAAACTGAGGATGACACCCTACTGGTGTCATCCTTGTTTTACTGAATGGGATATATTGTGATAATGAAAACGGGTGCAAGCAAGCCCCAGCGTGGGCGTCCAGTAAATGAGCATGCGCGTGAAGAACGCATGACCCAGATCCTCAACGGAGCCCGCAACTGCTTTATACAACGCGGGTTTCACGCCTCATCCATTTCCGAGATCAGCGCGGCTGCAGGAGTCAGCATTGCGAACATCTACCAGTACTTCCCGAGCAAGGAAGCCCTCATCATTGCGCTTATCGAACTCGACCTGCAGCGACATCACGATCTGATAAGCCGTTTCTGGACTACCGATTTCAGTCGCAAGGCGATTGAAGAACTCCTGGCAGATATCTTCCTCACACCCGAGGGACACGCAGTGGCAGTTTTACGTGCCGAGATCGCCAGCGAAGGTGCGCGCAACGCACATGTCGCCGAACTTCTTCGCGATTCGGAGTCTGGCCTGATCAACAGTGTTCAAAACTTGATACGCGCGGCCCAGCAAAGCGGTCAGGTATCTGGCGAGCTCAATCCTGAGGCCGTTACAGCGCGCCTGTCTCTCGTTTTTGAGGGGCTCATGCGGCTGTATCTGTTTTCCCCAGCCAATGGACAGAAACTCATCGAGCAATATTACCTCCAGTTCGCCGATACGCTACAACTCAGTTCCTAGAGCCTATCCCTGGTAGAAAGAAAACTGATGGCGATGCATGGCAAGCGCGGGCAAGCCGCGCGGGTGCCATATAGCGAGCCATGAAAGGACGAGCAACGCATCGCCCTATGGTAAGACGTACCTGCAACGACGATTTTCTACCGGGAGTAAGCTCTTTGAGTGCTTCGCATTTCGGCATTTCGCCTCGCAAACGCGATTTTATCCTGCGACCTCTCCATGATCGTACTCGTCCCATGCAGTCGTGTTTACATAAGCCTGGTACCAAGCGGTACCTCATGCTCTGGCACGCAGAGGCTGACGTTTCCAGAAGCATCGTGAAACCCGGTGACCAGGCACTGGGACATGATAGGGCCAATCTGCTTTTCCGGGAAATTAACGACCGCGACGACCTGCTTTCCGATAAGCTCTTCTGGCGAATAAAGCGCTGTAATCTGCGCGCTGGATTTGCGAATACCGATTTCAGGGCCGAAATCGATTTTTAGTCTGTATGCTGGCTTTCTCGCTTCGGGAAACGCTTCAGCAGCAATAATGCGCCCAACGCGAAGCTCGACCTTCAGAAAATCGGACCATTCAATTGTTTCCATTTTTGGATTGTCTCAAGCAAGTTGTTGATGAGGTAATAAAATCATTGCGAGCCTATCATAAGCCACTATTTCCCGTCTGGAAAACAGAGCCGGAAGCGGTGCAGCAGGTGCCTACACAGCAATCGGTCGGTATGGCAGCCCAAAATACATTAATGGATGGGCGATTATAAGAGATATCGCCCTGCCCTTTTCTCTGCTCACTAACACACAGCGTTTGCGCCTGAGGCAGGTCCGCCAGTGCGTTCAGGCGGGGCTACTGCCCATCAGCTTCAGGCCGCGGTTTTTCACCGCAACCCTACTCTATCCCGGTAAGAAAAAAGACCGTCTTTCACAAAGTGGCCCTATGATTTAAGTTAGTCGACCGGTTAGTACATCAACTTACGCTCTTACAGGAGACGCATAATGAAAGCAGTAACGCTCAAGGCGCCCGGCGGTCTGGAAAACATCATCGTGTCAGAGATTGCCGACCCGGGCAGGCCCGGCAAAGGCGAAATTCGGGTTGCCATAAAAGCCAGCTCCCTGAACTATCACGATTTAATCGTTGCAAGCGGACACTTTCCTACCCAGGATGGCCGGATCTTGCTGTCAGATGGTGCGGGCGTTGTGGAGGAAGTGGGAGAAGGCGTTGAAGCGTTCAGCGTAGGCGATCATGTGGTCTCCACCTTTTTCCCTGTGTGGCCGGCAGGCAAACCTACGCCTGCGGTAGGCGGCTTTGCCCATACGCCCGGCGACGGCATTGATGGCATGGCCAGTGAATATGTCGTACGTCCTGAAAATGCCTTTACCCACGCGCCGAAAGGATGGAGCCATACCGAATCCGCGACCATCACCACTTCAGCCCTGACGGCCTGGCGCGCGCTCGTGACAGATGGCCAGCTTAAAGCAGGCGAAACGGTGCTGGTTCAGGGCACCGGCGGCGTCTCTATCGCGGCCCTGCAGATTGCTAAAGCGATGGGAGCCAGAGTCATTGCCACCTCCTCCTCTGATGAAAAGCTCGCCGTTGTGCGGGAACTGGGCGCTGATGAAACCATCAATTACAAAACGACGCCTGAATGGGGCGATAAAGTTCTCGAACTGACGCAGGGGTTTGGCGTGGATCACGTAGTGGAAGTGGGCGGCCCGGCAACCCTGCATGAATCCCTGAAATCCGTCAAAGTCGGCGGTCATATTGCGCAGATCGGCATTCTTTCAGGCGATGAGGCCGCCGTGTCCATCCTTTCCCTTCTGGCGAAGCAGGTACAGATTAAGGGCGTGATTGTGGCAAGCCGTCAGGACCAGACTGATTTTGTCAAAGCGCTGGAGGTCATGAACAGGAAGCCGGTGATTGATCGTACCTTTAAATATGAGGCGCTTAGCGAAGCCTTTGCTTACCAGCAAAGCGGCGCCCATCTGGGAAAAATTTGCGTCGAGTGGTGACAGGCCTGGCGATAAGGACGCGCTTTCCTTATCGCCACCGTTTCTCCCGGTGCGAAAAGATTTGGAGGCAGTTATGCCTCCTTCCTCTCAGCACTCTACCCATACGGAGCCGGCCTCTGCCGAGCGAACGCAATGTTCTACCCAGCGCACCCCGCTCAGGCCGGCATGAACATCGGGATACCAGAAGTTGCTGAGGAACGCGGTATCATGACGATCGGTGGCATCCATCGCCAGCGCGAAGCGTCGGTACAGGTTTGACCAGGCTTCAAACAACCCTTCGGGATGTCCGCCTCCGATACGGTCATCCTCAAGCGCGCGCGGATGGAGATAATCCATGCCCCGTTCAAGTATGCGCACAGGCTCGCCCTGCACTTCATAGCGCAGCTGATTCGGCTGCTCATCCCACCATTCGAGGCTCGCTCTGGAGCCCACGACCCGAATTTTTTGACCGTGCATCGAGCCGCAGTTCACTGCGGAAACCCACATGCTTCCCACTATGCCTTTATCAAACTCCATCAGCACGTAAGCGTTATCTTCCAGCGGCGCCCTGCTTTCGACAAAGCTCTGGCGTGCGCACAGCAGGCGTTTGACCTGCAGGCCTGGCACCATGGTTTCGGCGATAAATAAAGGATGCGTAGCCAGATCGCCCAGCACATAGCTGGGCCCGGCAAAACGGGGATCGACGCGCCAGCGGGTGCTCGGGTTCTTCATCTCTACGGCCTCATGATGAAAGCCATGGGCGAACTGCATATTAACGATCCGGATGTCGCCCAGCTCGCCCGCGGCAATCATTTCCCGCGCCTGATGAATCAGTTGATGACCGGCATATCCGTATGCCACGCCGATAATCTTGTTTTTTTCTATGCTGAGACGCTCAAGCTCATCGGCTTCCTGCGCGGTAAAGCAGAGCGGTTTTTCGCATACCACATGCAGACCGGCCATTAACGCCGCCCGGCAAATGGCAAAATGCGTGTTGTTAGGCGTCGCAACCGAAACCGCCTGAATGCCGTCTGCACGGGCCGCTTCCGCAGCAAACAGGCTTTCGTAGTCGGGATAACAGCGTTCAGTCTGTACGCCGAGCGCGGCGCCGAACGCCTGTCCGCGTTCGGCATCGATATCAAAGGCGCCTGCCACCAGCGTAAAGGTGTTGTCCCGCAGCGCGGCTGAACGATGGATATAGCCAATCTGGCTGGTTCCGCCGCCGCCGACCATGCCCCAGCGCAGCGAATATTCGAGCGGTTTAATGCCGTTAATCATTTTGTTCTCCTCAGAAACCTACCGACTGCAGATAGCGCAGGCTTGCCGTTACGTCGCGCAGGCTGGTGTCCGCATTGCGCGGATCCCTTTCCTGCTCAATCGTGATCCAGCCCCGATAATGGCGCTGACGCAAGAATTGATATATTTGCGGATAATCAATCGCCCCGCTTCCAAGCGGGCACATGACGCCACGGGCGCAGGCAGAGAAAAAATCCACCTCTTCGGCAATCACCTCTTGCCAGATCTGCGCATTGATATCCTTAAAGTGAAGATAATCGATGCGGTCCCAGTATTTATCGAGCGCCGCGATCGGGTTCATGCCGGAGTAATAGAGATGGCCGGTATCAAGGCAGAGACCGGCGACCGAATGAGGAATATCCTGAACCAGCTGTGCCAGCTCATCCTCATATTCGATACATCCGCCGGCATGAGGATGTATCACCGGACGCACGCCATATTCTTTCCATGCGATGTCGCTGAGAATAACAATGTGCTTCATCATGGTTTGCCAGTCTGCGGAAGAGAGGCGAGGCGCTTTTGCAGGCTGTCCCGCCAGGGCGGCGCGCGCCGGATTACCAAAATCAATAATGACCAGATAAGGCGCCGGCTTATTTTCGCCATGCGTTTTCTCAGCACCGGGCGCGGCTTTGAGGTTACGGCAAATATCATGCGTCAGCTTTACCAGCGCCGGAAAATGAGCTTCACTGACCAAATCGTCAAAAATGGTGCCGGCAACCAGCGAGAGCTGGTGCTGATTCAACGCCGCCGTCAGTTCATCCGCCTGTATCGGCAGATAGCCCCATGGACCCAGCTCGATACTTTTGTAGCCAGCCAGCGCAGCTTCATGCAGAACCTTTTGCCAGGAGGGCAGCCAGGGATTACTGGGGTCATCCACGCCCCAGCTACAGGGCGCATTAGCGATAAGTATTGTCATGAGGTTTTCTCATCAGGTTGTACGACAGGAGGAGCTTCTTTACGCCTCGTCAGGGCAAAGTGGCCAAGCACGAGACGTTCCATATTTTCCAGCGCGACGCCTTTGGTTTCAGGCAGGTACTTGCGCACGAACCACCATGAAATCAGGCAGCAGACGGCGAAAATCAGCAGGGGAAACCGCCGCCGAAATGCGCCGTCAGCCAGGAATTTTCATTCATCATCGGGAAACTCTGGCTGACCAGAAAATTAGCGGTCCACATCGCGCTGATTGAAAATCCCATCCCCGCCGCCCGCAGTCGGGTGGGAAAAATTTCGCCGATAACGGTCCAGACAACCTGCGCCCAGGTCGCGCCAAAAATGAACATGAACCCAAACAGCCCGATGACTGACGCCACGCCTTTCATGCCGCTATAGAAAGAGATAAAGGTAAGGATGAGGCAGAGCGCCGCTCCCCATGAGCCCACTGAAAGCAGCCGGGTGCGTCCAACCCGATCAATCAAAGCCATACCGACTATCACGCCGACAAATTGCATCACCGCCAGCCAAATGGTCATGAACATCGCCTCCTCCATGCTGCCGGTCACGTTCCTGAGCAGAGAGGGCCCAAAGTATTGAATGACATTGATGCCTGTTAGCTGATTGAACAGCGTCAGGCCAACGCCAATGACGAGGAAAATCAACGTGCGTTTATTAAATCGCAGCCGCTCATTCGCGTGGGTAGCGTGCGTTTCAGATCGCAGAGAGGTTTTAATCTCGCGCAGCACATTTTCGGCATGCGCGGCAGATGAAATGCGGGTCAGGGTTTTCAGCGCCCGATCGTCGTGTCCGGCCATGACGTTCCAGCGCGGAGATTCGGGAATAAAGCTAATGAAGAGAAAAAACAGCAGGCATGGGACAAAGGCAGATCCCAGCATCCAGCGCCATCCGGCATCGTTGAGCCATGCGGGCGTTGCGTCTCTGACAATCAAATAGTTGGTCAGCAACACCAGCACCTGGCCGCCCACGCAGCAGATCATATGCATCGTCATGGCGCGCCCGCGGTAATCTTTCGGCGCCACTTCGGCAATATAAACTGGCGATACCACCGAGGCCATGCCTATGCCCAGTCCGCCAATCATGCGAAACAGTACAAATATTCCAAATTCAGGCGCCAGAGCGGTACCCGCGACAGAAGCGACGAAAAGCAGTGCCGTCACAAGCAGCGTCTTTTTCCGTCCATAGCGGTCGGCGATCTGACCGGCTATCAGACATCCCACAACGCATCCAATGATGACGTTGGATACCGCCCAGCCGGTTTCCGCCGGAGAGAGTTGATAATGGTGGCTCAGCGGCTCTATGGCGCCCGAAATAACCGATGAGTCGTAGCCGAGCAGCAGCCCGCCCAGCGCGGCTACACAGCAGATCCCCATAACATAAGCGATATTATGACGCGTTTGTGATACCGACATGCTCTTCCCCTGCAGTATGAAGTGCACGCAGTATCAAACAAAAGTTTCACTCTCAACAACAATGAAAATTTCATTTTTTGATGCCGATTATGATTTTATTGCATCAATAAATGATATTTTCCTATCAAAAATACTGTTTTAACACGTCAGCGTTGCGGTTTAGATGTTTTCACGCGTGACCACATCAAAAGGCAAAGTGATATGCACCGGATTGACGTCACGGTCGCGCATTTTACGGGCAAAGACGTCGATAACCGTTGCGGCGATCGCATCAAGGCGATGTCGAAACATTACCTCAATATGGCTTTCAATCAGCGCCAGCTCGCCTTCCACAATCGGTCCATGGCAAAGCAGTTTTATCTCTTTCCGGCCACTTTCTCTGAGAGCGTTAAGGACGCCCTCAATCCCGCCGCATGGGGCGTAGATCATTGACAAATCCTTGTGTTGACTAAGCAGACGCTTCGCGGCCGTATAACCTCCTTCAACGCTTTCATGCGTTTTCAAAGGCTCCAGCACGGTATACCCCCTGTTTTTTTCACGCAGATAAGAACGAAAGCTAATTTCACAACTTTCCTGGCAGTTGAAGCGATGATCGCCCAACAGGATGCCGATAACCTCGTTTTGCTGTAACAGCCGATCGGCAAACCAGCCGGCCGTGCGTCCGGCTTTTTGATTATCCAGGCCGATATAGCCTGAATGTCCGCACGGTGAAAAATCGGAAAAAAGCGCGTAAACACAGACGCCGGCAGCGGTGATTTTCTTGATAGTATGGCGTATCAACGGATGATCAAGCGCAACCAGGCCAATGATATCCACCCGCTGCGCCAGCGATTCCAGCGAGGCGGCCACGCTTTCTACATCATCAATATCGAGCCATAAAAATTCAGGCTCATTCTGAAAGGTGGTACGGGCGAAGTGTCTCAGTTCTTCTGCAAAAGGGGCGTAAAAAGAGTGATCTTTTGACAGCAGCATAAAACCTGTACGCGCCGGAACGGCGTCTGGCTTGTCGTCTCTGGAGAGAACTTGCAGCAGTCCCGCCCGGTATCCCAGTCGTTCCGCTGCTTTTAACACTTTTTGTCTGGTCTCCTGGCGAACTGACGCCCGACCGTTTAAGACACGATCGACCGTTGCGACGCCAACGCCAGCCTCTCTGGCGATATCAGTCATGGAAATTTTTTTCATTTATCTCACCTCAATTGATAGTTATCTATCATCTTATCTGAGGCGCGATTTTAATGGAAAGCGATAGCGCAACTCTGAGTCATGCTGGCGCGCAGTAAAATGAACGCCCGAACAAACAAGGCGTACTTTTGAAGGGCCTTTTCGTCATGCCCGGGGCTAAAAGTACCCTTCCGGTTTGCTTGCCGGTTTCAGGCCGGGCGGCGATCTTTTTATCGGAAGGGTTACTCTGCGAACAATTTTAGTTACTGTAGACGTTCACCAGCCAGCCGCCGGATTGATGATGAAGAAAATAATCCTTGTCCCGTCTAATCTTGGTCTCAATCCGCTTTATGACGGGCACATTCCGGGAGCTGTTGTGGCATGACCGTGACCATTTACGATTCGGATTTAGATGATGAGAGAACAACAGCCGTGCTTGTTTCCAGCATTATCAAAAGTATAACGCGCGATACTGACTAGCCGCCCTGTCAGTACGCGGCTCAGACTTTTTTCAACAACGAGGTTTCCGGCAGAATAGTAAGGAGAAATAATGCCTTTGTTATTTGGTGAGTTATCTGGCGCGCCAGCATGGGTGCCTGCTGTATTGCTCGTCACGCTCTCGCTCGCCGTGGGTTTTTTAACGCGATTTATACTTCTCCAGTTCATCCGTTACTGGCAGAGTCATGACAAAAAACTGTTCAAATCTCTTGAAAAACATCTTCGTGGATCGATGTTTCTTTTTATCCCCCTGTTGTTAATAAGGTTGGGGGTGAGTTATGTCAACATCCAACCTGAATCGCTTAGCTTTATTAGAGCAACTGTTAATATGTTTATTATATTATCCTTTTGCTCAGTCCTGATTCGATTGATCAATGTTGCTCAGGATATGCTTTTTATACGTTATGACATTAATATCTCCAATAATCTTCGTGCCCGCAAAATTCGCACTCAGATAATGTATGTTAAAAAAGTCGCTATTGTTGTACTCGTGACGCTCTGCCTTTCTCTGATTCTGCTCAGTTTCCCTGGGGTTCGAAAATTCGGCACGACTATCCTGGCCGGCGCCGGGGTTGCCGGAATAATCATTGGATTTGCGCTACAGAAGTCGCTGGTCAACTTGTTTGCCGGAATTCAGATAGCTTTTACGCAACCAATAAAAATCGATGATGCTGTGGTGGTTGAAAAAGAATGGGGCTGGATTGAGGAGATAAACCTGACGTATGTTGTGGTGCGTCTCTGGGACCTGCGCCGACTGGTCTTGCCGATTACTTACTTTACAGAAAATCCTTTCCAAAACTGGACGCGTAACAATGCCCAAATTTTAGGCTCTGTTTTTCTTTATCTTGATTATTCCATGCCGTTAGAGCCTCTCCGCAAACACTTTGAAAAAGTGCTCAGCGAAACAAAACTCTGGGATCAACAAACTCAGGTGCTTCAGGTGACCGATACCACTGAAAAAACGATGACGATCAGAATGTTGATGACGGCGCAGAATTCCCCTACGGCCTGGGATCTACGCTGTCACGTGCGGGAAAAAATGATTGAATTTATTCAGCAAAATTATCCGCAGAGTCTTCCTCATGTGAGGGCTACGCTGACCGGCCCCGATGCCTGAGTCATACACCTTTTACAGGGCGGAACGTACAGCGCCTGAAAGCAGGCTGTATCAGCCTCAGGACAGCTGCACGTTCGCTTCTGGCGGACGATCCGCCCACCAAAAGGCTTGTTTACTTATCGGCTGACGTGCCTCACTGCATCGACATCTGCTGAGCGGACTTCAGGTGCTGCTCAACGACCGGCGTGTGCGCGTCGGCCAGCGCCTTCACATCTGGGTCTTTGATGTTAGTGGCGTCACTCTGCAGCCTCGACAGCACCATTTTGTGATCTTTGGTACCGGCGTTTTCCATATACATCTTGTCAAAGGCGGCGCCGCTCTGCTTTTCCAGCTCGGCGGCCATGGCCTTGTGGCTGGCGTCCGGATCAGTTGGCAGTGTCACGCCCTTTTGCTGGGCGACCGTCTGTACTTTACTTAAGGCGCCGCCATGGTCTTCGACCATCTTCTGGGCATATGCTTTGACGTCGCTGCTTTCGGCCTTGCTCAGCGCGATCTTGGCGGCGGCAATTTCATTGATATTGGCCTGCGCCATGTCCTTCAGCGCTTTTTCGTCGCCGGCGCTGAGCCTGGCGCTCGATTCGGTCTGGCTTGCGGCCGCGCTCGTCGGCGTCTGGGCTTGCACGCCAACAGTGTTGAACATCGCTGCGACTGCCGATGCGGCCAGCAGCCCTTTCAAGGTTTTACTCTTTTGCATATTGCTCTCCAGATAGACAGGGATAAGGTTGGTGCCAGGTCATTAACCGTGCGTAACCTCGTAGATAAATTGCAACTGCAATGGTCAGTATAGTGGATCAATGATTTGGGGAGCAGGTTAAGCCAGGATCCACAACGAAGGACGGCAGGCAAGAAAGGCAGCAAAGAAGCGGAAATGGCATAGCGCGACGTGCAAGGCGAAGGACGGATAAGGGACATCCCGCTCATGAACGCGCAACTGACCCAGACCACAATATCGCCTCGCAGCGCCGCAGGCGGAACATTCAGTAAAAACAGGTATCGACAAACCTGCCCGCTATGACTTTGATGCTGACACCTGTGACAACGGTATTTCCAGAAGCTCTCCTCCCTCTTCTGCGAGCCGCGCTAAATAGTGCGACGCATCCAGAATCTGATAAGGAAAGTAGAGGCCTGGCGCAACCGGTGGCTTTCCATCCAGTCCAATCAGTCGCTCAAGAAGCAAGGCAATTCCCATACCTGTCAATGGGGCTGCACCATACGGATGTACTACCGCATGTCGGGTATGAAGAACCTCTCCAGCCCGATCCAAACCCGACATAGCAATAATGATTTCGGTCGAGAATGTTCCGCCGCTACGCCGGCTTGAGCTGACACCCGTGCCCAGGTCAAACTGGACGCTGTGCGCGCCAGTGGCTGATGCCAGTCCCACAACGTCAATTGACGAGAAGCCTGTAGCGTCGATTTCGGTGCCGTCAAGTGCCGGGAATGTTGTCCTGGCATCATTGCCCTCGCGCCATATATAGGCGCCAGCCCTGCGCGTGAGCGCTGCGGGCAGGAAGTGATTCAGATGTTCGAAATCAACGGCGACCGCAGGCCCGCCAACATCTTCCTCATCGACTAAAGCGCCAATACGGATTTCATCTACCTGGCTGAACGACCTGCTCAGATGAAGCGCAGGAACCGTTGTGGCACCCACCAGCCATTCATAACCCAGCACCACCGCAGACGCTCTCGGGGCATTCATAAAGCTTGCGATTTCTGGAGCAATTTCGAACACGCCAGAAGAAATACTCAGATGTGGAACGCCCCGTGACTGAGCAAAACGGAGTGCGGCAAGCGAATGGTCCTTATAGAGGACGACCACCGCACTGACTTTTCGCGCGCCGAGTCCCAGGTCTGCGCAGGCGCTATCGATCGCTATACCCTCCGCGCCGCCAATTTCTGTCGCTGCGTTCTGAGCCCTGGATAAGTCGCGTCCGCCTATCAGCAAGGGCAGATCAGGATAAGTAGCGCGGATTGCCCGAGCAGTCTGACGGCCAATAGCTCCAGAACCGCCCAGCAAAAGAACAGAATCAAATGACATAAGCGAGGTTCCTCATGGTTGTGATAAGCTACTATTAGTAGGAAAGATAGCACCACACATCAACATAAGCTACCTTTAGTAGGTTTAGTGAGCGAAATAAAATGAAAGAAAATAACGTCCCGGCAGGCAGGGCGCCTGCGCGAAGGCTATCGAAGGCAGCACGGCGACAACAACTTCTCGATACCGCGCTGCTGATCGTGCGAGAGGAAAATGCGGATCGGCTGACTCTGGGACATCTGGCTGTACGTGCCGGCGTTTCGAAACCCGTGGTTTATGATCACTTCCCGACTCGCTCGGCACTGCTGATTGAGCTGTACAGGTGGATTGATATAGAACGGATCAGGCGGTTTACCGAGGCCATAAGCACGACATCCCGAAGTTTTCAGGAAACTGTACAGGTACTGGCGAGTGCTTATATCCACTGCGCCGCGGACAAAACGGACGAGTTTCACGCAGTAGGGGCGGCACTGGCGGGGAGCGAAGAGAAGGCGGCGGTTTTCCAGGAGCTGCTGGACAATTGTGTTGCCATGTTTGTGACCGTTCTGACACCTCATGTAAATATGACGCCCGAGGCGCTACATGCATGCTGCATCGGTCTGGTCGGTGCGGGCGAAGCGCTGTCCGTTGCGCTTACCCGTGGGCGACTGAATGAGACTGAAGCGGTTGCGGCCTTCGCTTCATTGATCAAAGGCCTGGAACAGACGAACGAAAGCTGAAAGGGATGCATCGGCAGCTTTTACGGCGTAAGCGATTTGCCGGTAAAATTTATCTGTGACGCGCCCGACACAGAGGCTGAAAATAGAAAGCGTCATGTTGAAAAGTGAGTGGCCGGGGCTCCTGACGCCGCCTCTGATTTATTTCATCGATAATCTCTGGCTCAGGCCCAGCTGATGGGCCTGCTTTGGCTAAAGCCGACCTGCCCTTCTCCCGTTTGGCCGCAACGTGCCAAAACGGACATTAATATATACCCGTGCTAACGTGATTTTTTTAATCAGATGCCTGCATCTCTGATATCGTGCGCATTGATTGCACCGTTAACCTCGCCGGTTTCAGAAACTACAGGGGCAGCGGATATTTTACGCTCCTGAAATAAAGCCAGCGCCTCGGCCGCATACTGACCGGCCGATAAGGTAAAGCCGGGCGAAGTCATTGCCTCCTGAACCGGCGCACTGAGCGTTCCCCCCTTCAGCAGCCATCGACGCAAATCACCGTCAGTAAATATTCCCGACAGCCTGCGGTCTTCGTTTGTTATGGCGACAAGGCCCAGCCCGGTACGCGTCAGCTCAAACAGGGCGTCATGAACAGTCGCAGACTGGCTTACCAGGGGGATCTTCGCTTCCGTACGCATAATATCGCCGACCCGACACAGCAGCCGCGTACCAAGACTGCCTGCAGGATGGGTACGGGCGTAATCCTGTTCACTAAAATTGCGCGCCCGCATCAGGGCTATTGCCATGGCATCCCCCATAATCAGCGTATTGACGGCAGAGGAAGTGGGGGCCAGCCCGAGCGGGCAGGCTTCTTTGTTGACGTGAATATTAATGCAGTGATCTGCGGCTTCACCCAGCGGCGATGCCGGATTGCCGGTAAAGGCGACGATCACGACAGGAAGCGCCTTAAGTAAAGGCACCATGCGGCGGAACTCTGCGGCGTAACCTGAGTAAGAAATCAGGATAACTGTGTCTCCGGCAGCAATCATGCCGAGGTCGCCGTGCAGTGCCTCAGCAGGATGAACATAAAAGGCTGGCGTGCCGGTACTGGCAAGCGTGGCCGCAATTTTACGTCCGATATGCCCTGACTTTCCGATCCCGCTGACAATCACTTTTCCGCTACAGGCATGAATGCGTTCGCAGGCTTGTCGAAAGTCTTCGTCCAGCCGCTCAGTCAGGCGGGAAGCTTCACGCAGCTCGGTTTCAATCGTCTCGCGGGCCGCATCGAGTATTACGTTATTCATCAACTATTCGTCTCCGGCAATGATAACTTCAATGCCTTTTTCCTGAAGCTGCGTAACCGTGTCATCGGATATATCTCCGTCCGTAATAAGTACATCGACGGCCTCAAGGCTGCACACCACGTTCGGACTGCGGCGGCCAAATTTGGATGAATCTACAAGCAGTACGATTTTTTTTGCGGCCCGGCACATCGCCTGGCTGACGGCAAACACTTCATTGAACGTCGTGACGCCAGCCGTCATATCCACGCCATCTGCGCCAATAAACAGCGTGTCGAAGCTGAAGTGACTGAATGCGGATTCTGCCAGGCTGCCGTGAAAGGATGCCGAGGTTCGGCGATAGGTGCCGCCAGGCATGAGTATGACCTGGTCATTATCCAGTTCATCCAGCTCGTTAACGATGCTCAGGCTGTTGGTCATTACGGTGATATTGTTGAAGCGCGCAAGGTGCGGCACCATTTGCAGCACGGTGCTGCCGGCATCAAAAATAAGCGAGTCACCTTCGCTGATAAGGGAAGCTGCGCGCGCGGCAATCCGCTTTTTCTTTTCCGTGTTAATGAGCGTCTTTCTGTCGATGGGCTGGTCTCCCTCATCGCGGTTCAGCATGACGCCGCCGTAGGTCCGAATAACTGCCCCTTCCTGCTGGAGCCGGGTGAGATCCTTCCGAATAGTGGTTCCGGTCGTATTGAAATAGGCAATCAGCGCATCTACGGTAGTACGGCCATTTCGCTGTAGGTATTCAAGAATTTGTGCCTGTCGCTGTATCGGTTTCATAAAGAGGTCCTTTCAGTTTCTGAACTTCCTCATCATCCCGGACGTCTTAACTCGCGATGCAAAGGAATATTCTTTCAGAATGAAAGATATCATCTTTTATTTGAAATGGCTAATGCCAGCGCTTCCTGCAATGATTTATTTGCAGGAAACAGCGCTTCAGGACGTATTTCATTCATCATGCTGCCGGTCAGTCGCTCTTCAGAATACGGACTGGAAAACACGGTAAAACCCTTCATGACAAAGTTACCGGTTATACGGCCCTCGTCACTGACGGCCAGCGCCAGGATGACGCGGGGTTTAAAGCGCCCCGCCGAGCGGCCTATCCGTACACGTCCGCTGCTGGAAAGCGACGCAAGCGCCCGGTTAAAACGATTTATCTGCAGCCAGCCCAGGGCTATTTGCGTCGTCCACGCCAGCGCTGCCACACCTATCAGGGAATTCACAGGATCCATATTTTTTCCTTCTGAAGCCGGCAGCCTGCGCCGCCGACTTGCCTGTCAGAACATAACCTGTCCGCCGGTAATGTTAATAGACTGCCCGGTGCAGTAGGCCGCCTTATCGCTTGCGTAGAACAGCAGTACATTGAGCACGTCTTCATAGTCGCAACCACGCTTCAGGGGCACCTTGTCAATATAATGCTGTTCAACCTGATCGGGACGGATGCCCAGTTTTTCCGCATACTGCGGCAGCAGAGACTGAAACATCGGTGACTTCAGCAGGTTGCCGAGCATCAGAGAGTGAACGGTAATGCCATATTCAGCCAGGTCCAGCGCCAGCGACTGCGTCAGCCCGACGCCGCCGAACTTGGCCGCGCTGTAGCCGGAATTGTGCTTGCTGCCGACTTTGCCTGACTTGGAGTTAATCTGAATAATGCGGCCTTTTATCCCGTCACGGATCATCAGCTTCGAAAACTCACGGGCACAGAGAAAATATCCCACCAGATTTACCTGAAGAGACAGGTCAAAATCTCCCAGCCCGAATTCAGTAATTGGCGCGGCTTTGGCAATGCCTGCGCTGTAAACCAGCACGTCAGCCCGGCCGAAACCGGCATCGACCTGGCGAGCCAGCGCGATGACGCTCTCCTCATTTGTGGCATCCACGCGGAAGGCCAGCGCGCGTTCCGCACCGTGACGCTCATTGATTGTGCCGGCAATTTTCTTCGCGTTTTCTTCATTAAGGTCGGCAACGGCCACCTTATAGCCGGCCTCAGCCAGCCCCTCGCACAGGTAAGCACCCAGCGTCTGACCACCACCGATGACTACAGCAACCTGATCCATTTTGTTCTCCTGATTATTCACTCAACATACGAAACTTCTGGCCCGGTTCAATTGACGCCGGCGCGCTGCCTGCGACATGAACGGTGCCGGGAAACTCTGCCTGCGCAGCACCGTCAAACCGCACGGTGATATGTCCAAGATCGCGCAAGTTTTCACGGGCCACATCGCCTACAGCCGTAACCGGGTATTCCCGATCTCCGATAGCCAGTACGGAGCCGGCATCAAATTCACCACCGTCATTCACGTCTGTGCGGTGAATAAAGCAATATTCCGCAACGTCCTGAGGAGCACCTTCGCCAAAGGTAATGATGAAGTTATCTTCCAGCGACTCGTTCGCACTGGGCCCGACAGAAATAAAGGTGGATTCATATATGGTTTTCATAACTGCTCCTGCATTTACTGATAGATAAAGCCGGATACGGCCCACGCCAGAAGAACGGACGGCGCTCCGGTGAGAAAACGTCCAACCAGCACGGACGGCACGCCTACGCGAACGGTCTCCTGACGGGCTTCCGCAATCGACAGCCCGACGGGAATAAAGTCACAGGCGGCCTGCGAGTTAATGGCGAACAGGGCCGGCAGGGCCAGATGCGGCGGGATAGTCCCCTGTCCTATCTGTACGCCTACCAGCACGCCAATGACCTGTGCAATAACGGCACCGGGGCCAAGAAACGGCGAAAGCAGAGGGAAAGAACAGATGAGTGCCAGCGTAACCAGTCCGATCGGGCTGTTCGCCAGCGGCGTCAGGCCATGCGCGATGAAATCGCCCAGTCCGGAGGACATGATGATCCCTATAAGGGCTGAGACAAACGCCATAAAGGGCAGAATGGTTTTCAGCACCGTATCGATAGTTTCCCTTCCGGCCTGAAAGAAAACCGCCACGACCGATCCCATTCCCATGCCGACTTTCGCGAGCAGTCCGTCACTCTGTTCAGTGATTTTTTTACTGGTGTCATAGTCCCGCCCTTTACCTGCCGGTGCAGGCTCAGGCTGCTGTTCAGCCGCAGGCAAAGGCGGGCTGCTACCAGCCTGAATATCCTGCGGGCGTACGCCTGACACATAGATATCTTCAAGAATATACTGCGCCAGCGGGCCGGATTTTCCGGTGGCGTGAATGTTAATGGTGGGAATACGTCGCTTGGGATAGAGACCGCAGCGCAGCGTGCCGCCACAGTCGATAACTGCCACGCCAATGTCTTCTGCCGGTGGTTCTCCTTCTTTGAAACCATCTACAGCTTCCCAGCCGGTCAGCTCTTTCAGTCGGTCAACAATGGCCGGTCGGGTACCTGCCGTCACGTAAACAATCTTTTTTCCGGGCGTAACGGTGATTGTGAGCGGGCCACCCCAGCCACTTTCGCCTTTTTTAACGGTAATGGTGTCAGTCATCTTTTACTCCGTTCTTATAAACGAACCTGACGGTCGAGTTGTACGCCCATCTTTCTTTCAAAAATGGTGGT
Organism: Mixta calida; assembly: GCF_002953215.1. Taxonomy (NCBI): domain Bacteria; kingdom Pseudomonadati; phylum Pseudomonadota; class Gammaproteobacteria; order Enterobacterales; family Erwiniaceae; genus Mixta; species Mixta calida. Next base: position 1,854,939 of record NZ_CP026378.1, on the reverse strand, counting down.
GGTAAGGTCGGTGACCCAGCCCCTGAAAAAGTTCGTAACCACGCCGACCAGCAGGTAACTCACAGCCAGCGGCCCCAGCGGCAGGCCAAGCGTGGTCAGGCCGTTGGCTATGCCCAGATAGACAAACAGCTCGCCCGGGTTAATATGCGGGAACAGCCCGTTCATGGAGTGACAGCTGTAGGACGCGGCGGCGTAATAGCTCGGTTTGTATTTTTCCGGCATGAACCTGCCCAGGCTGTGCGTCATGGGATTACAGAAAACAAAGGTGCCGATAACCGGAAGTAACAGATAGCGTGAGACCGGATTGCCGGCGCAGCGCTGTGCCAGCGCTTCAATACGCCGCTGCCCGACAAATACGATCAGCGCATTCATGACGACCAGCAGGCTGATAAGTAACGGAAGAATGCCGGTTACCATGCCGGTAAAGACTTCTCCCCCCTTCTGAAAGAGTCCGATAAACCACTCGGCTCCGTGTGTGATGCTTTCAATCATTAAAAACCCCTTCGCGTAGAGAACAGATTTGCTTTCTTATTCACTGCACCGACAAGGTAAATCAAAAACAAAGCAATAAAAGACGGAACGATCACAAAATGATTATAAAATCTTTCAAAATAAAAGATTAAATGAAAGGTTAAATCTTTCATTTGCGGTTACGGGGCGAGCCATGTGCTGTTTACAGGGATATAAAAGTACAGAAAGGAGGGCCTGGAAGCGGATTACAATTCAGCCGGGACTGCAGTTGAAAATCATGACGGGAATTCTGCCAGGGCGCTGTGCCAGAGCAGTATAGCGTCACAGGTCATTGCCATTACTGCGGATTTGCTTATGAGCTTGCGCTGTTTTTCAGCATAAGCGGGAGGGTTTCAGTCAGTAGATGTCCAGGTTCGTCAGGCCATAAGGCTGTTTTTAGCGTGACATGCTGAGATAACTATTTATGTCTGTAGTCGAGGTATTCAATGAATTGCTGCACGGCCCGTGAAGCGCTTTTCCTGTTCCTGAAAGCGAGGCCAATCTTGCGACCGGGCGATACGTCGATTTTCCTGGTAATGATACTGTAAGGAATCTTCCTGAGAATAAGTGAAGGCAAAATACCCACGCCAAGGTTTTTCTCCACCATGGTCATAACGGCGTAGTCATCCCACAGGGTAAATTTTACGCGTGGCATGAGCCCGGCCGCTCTGAATATCTCTGATATTTCATTATTTTTTCCTTTTTCAAGCAGTATAAACGGCTCCTGACATAATAAGGCAAGTGGGATTACGTCACATTCTGATAAGGCGTGTCCTTCAGGAAGAACGACCAGATATTCATCGTTTTCAAGAAAAATAGTTTCTAAAGCGGGCGAAGCAGGTAAACGGGTGAAGCCGCAGTCCACCCGGCCTTCGGCTATCCAGCTTTCTATTTCTGTGTAGTCCCCGAGCAGCAGCTCAAAATCGATGTTGGGGTAATCTTCCTGAAAAGCCTTTAAGATGCCGGGCAGCCAGTGAGTGGCCACGCTGGAAAAGGTGCCGATACGGATAATCCCTGACTGAAGCCCATTGAGCGCATCGACCTCAGCCTGAAGCTTCTGATACTCCTCACAGACATTTTTAGCAAAGGGCAGAAGTTTAATGCCATCTGAAGTCAGCCGCACCCCCGTCCGGCTACGCTCAAACAGCGTGACACTCCACTCTTTTTCCAGATCATTTATCATCCGGCTGATACCGGACTGTGAATAAAAAAGCGTTTCCGCCGCTCTGGTAAAACTTTCCAGCTCCACGACTTTCAGGAAGGCTTTGTATTTTTGAATATTTATATCCATAGCAACTTTACCATCTGGATTGGTCATGCTTTGCATGCTAAACATACGCTTTTGTAATAACAACGGAGGTGATAACTTTTCGGCAACTGAACGCTATTCCGTCGCTGCCCGGGATTGATAAAGGACCTACAAATTTATGCCACTGAGTAAATCAGCTTTTGCCTCGCAAGGCGCAACATCGGGTTTTGTTCTGCTCTGGGGCTGTGCCGCAATATTTACCCGACTGGGACTGGATAACGCCTCGCCCTTAGCCCTGCTTATTTTCCGTTTTGCCATTGCGCTGGGAGCTCTGTTGATCATCGGCATTTTTCGCCGCCGGTGGCTGCCTGAAAAGGGCTCCCGCCGGCAGGTTATTCTGACCGGCCTGATGCTCATTGGCGGCTATTCGGTGTGTTACTTCCAGGCCATGGCGCACGGCGTCACACCCGGGCTGATTGCCACCATTATGGGTATTCAGCCCATACTTACGCTGTGCCTCGTTGAGCGCAGGATGCAGGGACTACGCCTGGCCGGACTGATGCTGGCGCTTTCAGGGCTTATCCTGCTGGTCTGGCGAAGCCTGTCTGCGTCACATCTGCCCGTAACCGGCGTTGTCTTTGCCCTGGCGGCGCTGCTGTTTATGACGTTTGGTGCCATCATGCAGAAAAAAATCCGCCAGTCTCCGGCTGACGTGCTTCCGCTGCAGTACGGGGTAAGCCTGGTGCTGTGCGTGTGCCTGCTGCCCACAGATGTTTTTCACGTCAGCTATACCCCGGCCTTTTTCACCTCAGTCCTGTTTCTGGGCGTGCTGATTTCCGTGGTGGCGCAGCTGCTGCTTTACCGCCTGCTCAGTGCCGGGAGCATTGTTAACGTCACCAGTCTGTTTTATCTGGTGCCCGTTATTACGGCTGTGCTGGACTACCTGCTGCTGGGTAACACTCTGCCCTGGTCAGGCGTGGCGGGCATGGGCGCCATTCTGCTCGGGATCATGATGGTGTTTCGGGCACCCCGCCCGCAGATGGCATAACGTTCTGGTTCCCCGTCCTGACTGGCGGGGCCGGTTCTGGGCAACGTTCAGGAGGTCTGTTTTGCACCGCCCGTATACGCTTATCTGGCTATGAATGTCCGCTTTGTGCCAAAAGCGGACCCTGGAAGATATTTATACTCAACCACTAATGCTTCGATTTTTGATGTCGCGCAGTGTCAGGCTTTTTCCTGTTGCAATTGTTCATGCTGCTTAAGCTCATAGTCAATAAATGCATCAATCATGCTCCGGTAGACTTTTTCAATGATTACTTTCGAAAGTCCAATTTCCGCGGCTCTCTCACGCACCTTACTGATGACTTGTTCTACGCGATCCGGCGCACGAACGGCGGTACTATCGGTTTTGAACGCAGCAGCGGCTTTAACACACCCTGCACGCTGAGCTATTAATTTAACCAACTCACTATCGATTTGATCAATACGGTCTCTAACTTCGTCAATATTGGAAAAGCACATAGATTGAACCTTTAGACTAGTACATGAGTTCAGTAGGATACATTAAATTCTGACAGGTGCCATCTATAGAATTATGAAGCGGACATTTTGCACCCTAACCTTCCTCACCCACGCCGGAAATTCGCAGAACGTATCAGGCATCATCAAGCCGTGAGGTCAGTTTTCTGACATGAACGCCTTCGGCAAGGCGCCGTTCCGGTCCCGGCCACCGCTGCCCCCACAATGACAGCAAGAGATGGCGGGGATTCGTCCATTATTTGCCGGAAGCGGGCATTACTGATATCCCGACACGTTAATAACCACGCCAGTTGGCCGCTGCATTTTAAGTTGATTAAAAAGGCATCGTTAATATGCACGATTAAAATAGCCATGATTGATGCTAAGTCCGGTCTGCCAGCCATCGTGAATGCTACATCCGGTTGAGTGCCCCCAATAAGAAACCATCTTCTATACTCTGTTACGTTTAGTTAACTTTGCCGCTGTTCATCGTGCTGCGTTGTTTTTTAATCACCGCCTTGCTCGAAAGCCGCTGCCTGAATCCATCGATACGCCATATTTAATACTTATTCATTTCAACGGGGGACGTCCTGATATGTCGCAATCTCAACCCTCACGCCTGGGCAGCTTACTGCTGCTGCTGGCAGCCGTGATCGGCTTCGCGGTGGCTTTATACGCGTGGCTGACACCCCTCACCGGTGTTACCGGTACTATTGGTGCACTGAGTGTGGCCATCGCCAGCGCCGTGCTGGCGCTACTGACCTTTATTTTACGTGGCGCATCCCGCCACGGTGCGCGCACTTCCGTGATTGTTATCATTTTTCTGATGTTATTCGCGATTGGTTTTGCAGCTGCGCTACTGCATCAGTACATCATTACGGCAGCAATGGTGGTCGGCCTTATTGGCCTGATTACGCTGAGCCGCAATTCCGTTCGTCATAATCATCGCGTCAGAGCCTGAGGAACTGCCCGTGCATAATGATCACTATTCTCCATTAATGAAAGTCAGCATCACGGCGCTGGCGCTACTGTTCATACCGGTGACGCAGGCGCAGAAGCAGGATAACGCTGCTGAAGCCTCTATGGGCACGCAGGAAAAACTTAATGTGGATTCGGCCAATCAACAGGCGCCGGGAACCACTGAAACTACTGAAGATGCGTCCACCGGCAAGCGTGACGGACAGAAAGTCGAGTCTGCCAGTCACGCCGCGAGCTCACTGGTGCCTTCTTCTGCCAGCTGGGACAGCTTCCATGGTCAGATTAGCGCACAGAAATATAGCCCGCTGAAACAGATCACTGCGGATAACGTCAGCAAGCTAAAGAAAATCTGGGAATTTCATACCGGAGATGTCTCGGATGGCAAAGGTGACATCCCTGCCACCGTCTGGTCAGCAACGCCAATTTTTGCCAACCAGACGCTCTACATCGGTACCCCATTTGATCGCCTGATTGCGCTGGACCCCGGTACAGGTAAAGAGAAGTGGCACTATGACACTAAATCCTCGCGCAAAGCCCTGACGCAGCCGGTACTGAAGAACCGTGGTGTCTCCTACTGGCAGGCCCGACAACCGGCTCCCGGGCAAGCGTGTCAGAAGATCGTCTATATGGGAACCGTTGATGGCAAGCTCTTTGCGCTGGATGCCGATTCGGGTAAGCCGTGCAGTGACTTTGCTGACAACGGCATGCTGGATCTTAATCAGTGGAACACGGTTAACGCCAAATACCCGCTATCTGTGCTGCAGCCGCCCACGGTCGTCGGCAACCACCTGCTTGTTGGTTGGGCCGGCAAAGACTGGGCTTATGCTGAAGCGCCTCCGGGCACCGTCTTTTCAATCAATGCGCAGACCGGCGAACGCGAATGGACTTTTGAAGCCATTCCGGCCGCAATCCGCAAACGCACCGGTACCGCCAACGTCTGGACACATATGTCTGCCGATGAGGCTCATGGACTGGTCTATCTGCCGGTCTCATCGCCATCTCCCAACTACTGGGGCGGTAACCGCGTCGATCCGATTCCGCTCGGCACGTCTACTACCGCGCTGGACATCAATACCGGTAAAGTGGTCTGGTCTCGCCAATGGGTGCATCACGACGTGTGGGATTACGATATCAATTCGGCACCAACGCTGATGGATATCACAGTCAACGGCAAAAAGATCCCGGCACTGATTCAGGCTACCAAGCAGGGCTTTCTGTTTGTTGTGAACCGTCTGACGGGAGAGGATGTCTGGCCTATTGAAGAGCGTCCGGTGCCTCAGGGTGATGGTTCGGTGCAGGGTGAAGTTCTTTCGCCAACACAGCCATTTCCTACAAAACCTGCGCCACTGCTCGATCAATCGAAAAAGCCAGAGATCTGGAAACTGGCGGATATAGTGGGTGCCGGCCAGTGTTCACGACTATGGGATAAGCTGACCTATGAGGGCATGTACACGCCACCAACCACTAAGGGCGAAGGGACACTAACCTATCCGGACAGCGCCGGGGGCGTTCAGTGGGGCGGCGTAGCGTACGATCCACAAAAACAGATTGCGATCGTTAACACCTCACACATCGTGCAGTATGTGAAGCTCTATAGCCGCGAAGATTACGAAAAAGCGGATAATGGTTCCGGCAACGAGAGCGGTTTTGCCCCTCAGGAAGGTGCGCCTTACGGGCTGCGTCTGATGGTGGCGAATAACTGGCTTGGCATGCCGTGCTGGCAGCCACCCTTTGGTGAAATCGTGGCGCTGGATATGCATACGGGTGACGTAAAATGGCGTCGTCCGGTTGGCGCTTCGCAACAGTATGGCTTCTTTATGCCGGAAAGCTGGGGATCACCCACCATCGGCGGCCCGGCAGTGACAGCGGGTGGCGTGATCTTTATAGGTGCCTCAATGGATGCCAAAGTTCGCGCCTACTCCGTGGATAACGGAGAAGAGCTGTGGTCCGATCAGGTTGAAGCACCAGCGGTGGCGAATCCGTCGGTCTATGAGTATAAAGGCCGTCAGTATGTCGCATTTGTCGCAGGCGGTAATACTATTCTGAAGGATCAGGTGGGCGATCAGGTGGTGGTTTACGCGCTACCTGAGTAATCGTTCTTAAAAAACATCAATACAAACAGAATGGGGCTCCAGCGCCCCATTTTTTTGTACCCGGTCCGGCGTTTCGAGCGGTCCGGACTGCCACATTGGCGATAATCGAGCCTCTCCCGCTCTGCGCAGGGATGACCGGCTTCGGCTCAGTTCGCTAAGGTATTTTTAGTTGCAGGACTGAACCCACTCATTCCTGCTTAGGGCTGGGGTAAATTCTGTGGCAGGAAGTTTTAGTAAAGCCTTTGCGATCGTTAATATACAGGCTCCAGGTCCGCTGGACATTGCCTGCTGCTCCGTCTTATTTCACATACCGCTGGCCCCCGCAGGTACTTCGTTACGAAATGGCGTAAAGGCCGTTATCTGCTACATAGCCGCCCCTCCGTCAGCCGCTGTACATACCAAACCCGCTTCGGCGGTTTTTTTTAATCCCGTAGAGAAAATTCAGCAGGATGAGATTAAGAATACAGGCGGGAAATGGATCTATTCGTCAATGCCATCCTCAACGACAAATGCTTGCACAGATTATTTAAATGGCTCAATGCCCGCTTTTCGCTTATAGCGGACCTTGCCCGCGCAAATGTCTCAGGGTGTGAAGCGGGCGTTACAGGGTGTTTACAGGACGCAGATATGGGAGGGGCGAGCGCGTAGTCTCACGCAGCTGAATATGTCATTTGTACCTGACATTATCCAGTAATTAGTCCCCCGCTAGCTTCCTGGCTTTTTTAAATAACGTTATGCAGATATACCTTCAGCTAAAAATAAAGCGCGTCAGGATACCGCCGTGTTCTTTCCAGTACGTAAGGACTGTGGAGGAATGCCATACCCCCGCATAAAAACATCACGCATATGGCGGCGATCCCTGAAACCTGATTCCCTTGCAATCACATCCAGCGAAAGTCGGCTCTGTTCAATCATTAATCGTGCGGCTTCAAGCCGCAACCGCTCAATTACCCGAGCCGGAGATTTACCCATCTCATTCAGAAACAGTCGATTAAGCTGACGAGTACTAACATGTACCGCATCAGCAAGATGTTCAACAGACAACGTTTTGTTGAGATTTTGCCGCACATATTCCAGCGCCATCTGCAAACGGTCGCTTTTAGGCGACAATGTAAGCAGTTCAGAATGCTGACGCTGGCCACCCGAACGGCGCTGATTCATCACCATACGATGCGCGATATTACGGGCCACGTCTGTTCCATGATCCTTTTCAACCATGGCCAGCACCATATCTAACCCGGCCGTCATGCCGGCTGAGGTCCAGATTCGGTCATCAATGATGTAAATCAAATCGTCTTCGGTCCTGACTGCCGGGTGCAGAACCTTCATGCTCTGCGCGTATGCCCAGTGAGTAGTAGCACGTCTTTCGCTCAGCAATCCCGCCTGTGCAAGCACAAAAGCTCCGGTACAAATGCCGGCAACACGCCGTGCGTGACTGGCCTGGTTTTGTAAAAAACGTATAATGCCGTCAGTTGCAGGCAGTTTCGTTGGCATAAGCACACCGCCAACAAGCCACGTATCTGCTGCCGCTTCGTCAGTGAGCTTCCTGCTGATTATGCTTAATCCGTAAGAGGAATTTACCTCTCCACCAGACTCTGAATATACCGTGCAGCTGTAAAAAGTTTCACCCAGCACCAGATTGGCAAACTCAAAAACCGTTAATGTCGATAACGCAAGAGACTGGAACTGTTCGGCAATGATAAGTCCTACCCGGTGCATTCAACTCCCCCTCTTTTTAATCGAGAATAAGTGCCTCTGACTAAGTTTCGAAGCCCACCTCATCAGACTTTATGCTTTCACCAAGTCAGGAATAATTAATTACCTATCAAAGACAATAAGTTAACAATCAGAACTCAGGATATATCAGCTGGATGTCCGAATGTTCAGCCTAATGACGTGGCCGGATTGCTGAACGCATTAATCCCTAATGCAGCTGAAAAATGTCTGAAATCGTAACCTTCTAAGTCCGTTTTTTTGCCGCCCGTTCCCGTAATCTCACCTCATCCGACACATCATATCGAGGTGAATAAAATGAGTAAATCTCCAAAAGGAACGGCCGTTGTAACAGGTGCGTCAACCGGTATGGGAGCTATTTATGCAGCCCGTCTGGCC